>NZ_JBCAUP010000038.1:0-46131 GCF_038433355.1 Brucella cytisi | reverse complement strand
GACCGACAAGATCGATGCGACGGTACTGGCGCATCTGCTGCGGGCCGACCTGGTGCCGGAGGCTTGGGCACCCAGCGAAAAATCTCGGGAGCTTCGCGTCGCGCTGCGCGAACGGATGTTTTACGTACGACTGCGCACGATGACCAAGAACCGGATCGTCACGGTGTTTGACCGGTATCCGGAGCAAACAGCCCAGCTGAAGAAACTCGGCGACCTGTTTGGCAAGGCCGACCGCATCCAGCTTGCCGAAGTGAACGTCTCGGACATTGACCGTGTCCAAATCGACCGCGGCCTCGCGTTCATCGGCGACATCAACGAGCGGATCAAGCAGTCGGAAACGACGATCCGGGCGATGACCAAGGCCAATGCCAATGTGAAGCTGTTGAAGACGATCCCCGGCATTGGCGAGTTCTTCGCCCGGCTGATCGATGCCGAGATCGACGACGTCAGCCGCTTCCGCAATGCCAAGAAGTTTGCTGCCTACGCCGGGCTTGTGCCATCGACCTATTCCTCTGGTGGCAAGACTTATCACGGCAACATCACCAAGCAGGGCAACAAGTGGCTGCGCTGGGCCTTCGTCGAGGCGGTCGCGCCTGCCATCGCGCGCAAGCTTTTGACGATCGCCTTCCAGATTCTGCGTGACCAGCGCGCTTACGAGCCGCGCGGCATCACCACCACGGAAGGCGCGTCGACGATATCCCGGTTGTCCTGATGATTTGCTAGCGAGCCCGGCAACGCCGGACTGCGCTCTTAAAGGAGAATGGGAAACCGGGAGCCGAACGCCACTCTGTGACCGAAGCCAAGAAGGCATCAGGGTCACGAATTGGAGAACGGTTCGAGAACCGAAGGGCACCTTTGTCCTGCGGGAAAAAAGACTATGCCGATCGGCGCCAACGCCGGTCAAAACACAACCAGAACCCAAGGAAACGCCGCCAACGCTGGTGTTTTATCCCTTGTGTTCTTTCATTGGAGAATGACATGAAGAGGCTGCAGGATAAGGTCGCAATCATCACCGGTGCCGGCTCGGGCTTCGGTTCAGGCATGGCGCGCCGATTTGCAGCCGAAGGTGCAAAAGTCGTTCTCGCCGATGTGAACGTGAAGCGTGTCGAGGATGAGCTTGCCGATATCGGCAAGAACGCTCTTTCCGTGCAGGCTGATGTTTCGCGCAAGGACGACATGGAGCGCGTGGCGCGCACAGCCTTCGAAACGTTCGGCCGCATCGACATCATGATCAACAATGCCGGTTTTACGCATCGCAACATGCCGCTGACCGAAGTGACGGAGGACAGTTTCGACCTGATCGCGTCCGTGAATATGAAGGCGCTTTATTATTCGACGCAGATCGTTGTACCGATCATGGAGCATCAGGGCGGAGGCGTCATCATCAACACGGCTTCGGCTACCGCACTGCGCCCGCGCAAGGGCCTCGTCTGGTACAGCGCGTCCAAGGGCTGGATCATCAGCGCGACCAAGGCGATGGCGCTGGAACTCGCGGACAAGAATATCCGCGTGAACTGCATCTGCCCGGCCGAAAGCGACGGTGAGGCACTGAAACTGTTTCTGGAGGAGGACACGCTGGAGGCTCGTGCAGCACTTAAGGCCACCATTCCCCTCAATCGGTTTTCGACGCCGGAGGATGTGGCCGAAGCCGCACTCTGGCTGGCCTCGGACGCCGCTTCCATGGTGACGGGGACGGCACTGAATATCGACGGTGGTTACTCAATCTAGCCATCGGCTTCGGCAAGGAAGTCATCAAAAATGGCTTCCAGCCGACTGTGCCGTTCAGCGGCCATGAGCTTTCCGGTTTCCGTCTTGAAACCGGAGGCGAGGCCGAACAGTTTGGTGCGGAAATGGTCGAGCGCGAAAAGCTTGTCGTTCAGCGGGCGGTTTTCGGCGTGTGGGTCGCGCCAGTCGTAAAGCGCACTGCCCATGCGGCCCGCAATGTAGAAACACCGGGCAGCTCCAATCACGCCAATGGCATCAAGCCGGTCCGCATCCTGCAGGATTTTCGCTTCCATCGTGACAGGCTCGATATTGGCTGAAAAGCTGTGCGCCTCGATGGCATGGGCAGCGAGGTCGATATGTGTTTCATTCCAGCTGAGACTGCGCAGCAGCGTTGTCGCCTTTTCTGCTGCCAGACGCGAGGCGCGATTTCTGTCGGGCGAATTCTTCTCCACGCTTACGCAGTCATGCAGCAGGGCTGCGGCGCAAAGCACTTCGGCATCGCCGCCTTCCCGACGCTGGATCGCAGCGGCATTTTTCCAGACACGGGCAAGGTGGGACAGGTCATGTGACCCGTCCTCGCCGTGTTCGAGCGCATGAGGCAGCAGCCTTTCGGCAAGCGTTGCGAAAGGCGCGAAGATATGTGCTGTCATTCTGGTTCTGCCGTGGGTTTTGCGGATTCGGGAGATGGCCGAAATTATCGGTTCTTGCGCAGGACGGTCCAGTTATAAAATGCGCCGAGAGCCATAATCAGGCAAGTGCCGAGAAAAACGGAACGCATGCCGAAGTGACCGCCGACGAAACCGCCAGCGACGGGGCCAGCAACCTGCCCGACATATTGGGCCGAGACGGAATAGCCCAGAATGCCGCCCGCTACGCGGTCGGGCACATTGTGCCGGATGACGCTGGTGATGCAGGGCAGCAATCCGCCCAGCGCCAGCCCCATCAGAAAACGCAGGCCGATCAGCTGCCAGGCTTCCGTCACGAAAGCCTGCGGGATCAGAAGCAGCGCGGAAATTGACAGTGCACCGATGATGACGCGGGTGTGGCCAATGCGGTCGGCAAGGCGCCCCAGTCGCGAGGATGACATGATGCTGCCGAGGGCTGCAGCAGCCATTACCACGCCGGAAATCAGTGTCACTTTCGTCTGATCGTCCACCAGCTGGATCACATAGACGGTGATGATCGGCTCAATCGACATATTGGCAAAAAGCAGCAGCATACCCGTCACCAGCATGGCGATAACCGGTTTCCTGTCAGGAATGGCAGCCCAGATGGATTCCGCCTTCTGCTCCTTGGTCGGCTTCGGTGGCTTGCGCTCTTCGCGTATCAGAAAGGTGGTGGCCAGAAAGGTGAGAAAGATCACGCCGCCAGCCAGCCAGAAGGTTGCGCGAATGCCGATCAGCGGCGGCAAAGCGCCGCCGAGCAGCGGGCCGGCCAGATTGCCCGCCATGATGCCAGCCGAAAGCGCGCCCAGCGCCCAGCCGGTCTTTTCTTTTGGCGTCTGGGTAGCGACGAGGATCATCGAGCCGGACGAATAGCCGCCTGCGATGCCCACGAACAGACGCAGCGCCACCAGCTGCCAGACGCTCGTCACCATGCCGATCAGCGACATGGCGATGGCCATGCCGAGGCTGGCGCGGATCAGCATCAGCTTACGTCCATAACGGTCGCCGAGCCTGCCCCACAGTGGCGCGACGAAGGCTGCTGCCAGAAAGGTGGCGCCGTAAGCGATACCTGACCACTGCACGATTGCCGCGTGATCGGTGACGCCCAATTGTTCCACATAGAGCGGCAGGAAGGGGAGGAGGAGCGACATGGCAATGAGCGTCGTGAACGAACCGATGAGGCAGATCAGCAGATTCTGCTTCCAGTAGCGCTCGTGATTATCTTCGATGGCCATATTTTCCTGGCGGGCTGCAGTGACGGTTTCGTCGCTTGCAGCGGCTTGGGCGGTGCTCATGTCATTTCTCGCGATTGCAATGTATTCCATTTTGGGATACCAAAACGGTATGCATGAATGCGCCTGTTGATGAGGCTTGTCAATTGCAGCGCTGATCGAAAATGGAGAATGGTCGCCAATGTCACAGATGAGGCAGGTTGAAACGCAGCTTCGCGACATGATTCTCGGTCTGGAACTGGGGCCGGGCGAACGGTTGACCGAGCGCTGGATCGAGGCACAGTTTGAAGCCTCACGCACGCCGATCCGGGCAGCGCTTCTGCGGCTGGAGGCGGAAGGCCTGATCTGTCGTGAAGGGCGCGGCTGGACGGTCTCGCCAATCAATCTCAGCGAAATTGAACAAATCGGTGTCTATCGTGAAGCGCTGGAAATTGCCGCGTTAAAGCTCACCTGCGCGCTTGAAGATCGCAGCGGTGTGGAACTGATTCTGGCGATGCTGGATAGCTGTGATGCGGACACATCGCGCGAGGAATGGCACCGGATCGGCATGGATTTTCATATCGAACTGGCGCGCCTGTCCGGCAACGAGTTTCTCAGCCGTGGCGTGCGCGATGCTATGCAGCGTCTCTCACGGGCGCGCTGGCTGGAAGTGCGCGACGAGGCGGCGCTCGCTTGCGCATGGGCCGAACACCGCTCCATTCTCGATGCGGTGTGCGAAGGAAATGCCGACAAGGCGACGGCGTTGATGAGTGCGCATCTGGACGGAAGCCGCAGCCGCCTCGTCAATAGTCTGCACGACGACCGGCGCGGCCTCAAGGCGCGGGGCTTTGCCGTCATCAGCGCGTGACGCAATCATTACCATTCGGGCAGCTTATGGCCGTCTCGCGAATAATATTGTGCGCGCCCATCACCGATGCCGATATCCCGCAAGAGATATTCCGGCGAATGTTCGGTAACGACGATATGAGTACGTTTGCGCGAAAACAGGCGGGAGAACAGCGCGCTCCAGCCGCTTTCCGGCCTGTGGTTGATCGTGGGCGCTGTGGCGATTGTGCAGGCAGAATCGACGTTTTTCATGATCTCACCTATCGAATGAAGCGGCTGTGGGAGGCAGCTGCTTGTTAAATTCTGCCTATAGGTATGCGCCTGAAAGCCTTTGTTTTCCAATCGAACCTCGATTAGTATGCATAAGGAGGACTTATGCATCATGACGACAGCGCTTCCCCCTTTATCGGCCATTCGCGTTTTTGAATCCGCCGCCCGCCATGCAAGTTTTACCCGCGCTGCGGAGGAACTGGGCATGACACAGGCCGCGGTCAGCTATCAGATCAAGATATTGGAGGAGCGTGTCGGCGCGCCGCTTTTCTTACGTATGCCGCGACAGGTGGAACTGACCGAACTTGGCAGGCAGCTTGCTCCCGCGATCACGGAAGCGTTCGAGACGATGCGCAATGCCTTTGCCAGCCTGCGGGAAGATGCGGAGGGTACGCTGTCGATCAGCGTTCTTGCCACTTTTGCCGCCAACTGGCTGGCGCATCGGCTTGGTTCGTTCCAGATGCGGCATCCGTCACTCGCGGTCCGGCTCGATACGTCCGACAGCATGATCGATTTTGCGACGACCAATGTGGACATCGCGATCAGAAGCGGCTTCGGCAAATGGCCGGGGCTGGAGGCGCATCAGCTCATCAAGGCGAGTTTCACGCCCATGCTGAGCCCGACCTTAGCGGCCACTATAGGCGGGGTGAAAGAACCTGCGGACCTCCTGCGGCTCAAGATCATCGATGTGAGCGATCCGTGGTGGAATATCTGGTTCAAGGCGGCGGGGATCGAAAACCCGCAAATGCAAGGCAATACGCAGAGCCGGCTTGGAGCGCAGCATATCGAAGGTCGGGCGACAGTCGCAGGGCAGGGGGTGGGCATCCTCACACCTGCTTTCCACCAGATCGAAATCGCTACCGGCCAGCTTATCCAGCCGTTCGATATTCTTGGCGATGATGGGCGATCTTATTGGCTCGTCTATCCCAAATCCCGTCGCAATACGCCAAAGGTGCGCGCATTCAGGGAATGGATATTGAGCGAGCTCGACTGCGGATAGATAGCTGCCAAGACAGGCTCAATCTTTCGACACGGCGAGGAAAACCGCGTGCTGGGCGTCATATGCACGTTTGAAGGCCGGTCGGGCCTCGCCGCGCGCCACATAGGTCGCAAGGTTCGGATAGTCGTTCAATATGCCCGAACTCTTCAGCCTCCGCAGCACGGTCACCATCAGAAGATCACCGGCACTGAACGCACCCTCCAGCCAGTCATTGTTGACAAGACAGGCGGAAAGGGCATCCAGTCTTTTGCGGATACGCGCTTCCACGATGGGGATGCGCTGCTCGTACCAGCTTTCCTTGCGTTCTACGAAACCGGCAACTTCCCTTTCGAGGATCGCTGGCTCGATGGTGTTATGCGCGGCGAACATCCATGTGATGGCGCGTGCCCGGCCGTTGGCGTCATCCGGCAGAAGGCCTGGGTTCTGTTCTGCAATATGAAGCACAATTGACCCGGATTCGAACAGCGCCAGATCGCCCTCTTCATAGGTTGGTATCTGCCCGAAAGGTTGAAGGTCGAGATGGGGGTGGGCTTTCAGCGCCTCAAACGAGACGAGGCGGACATCATAGTCCTGCCCGGTCTCTTCAAGCGCCCATCGAACGGGCATGTCACGCGCCATCCCTCGGCCGCGATCAGGCGAATTTTCAAATGCGGTGATGACGGGACGTGCCGGATTGTTGCTGTTGGTGGACGCGTTTTTCATGATGGTTCCTCCTCACTACAGCACAGACTGTTCGCAAGGTGTGTTGCAAACCGTGCGTCGGTTCAGTGGCAGCCTGCTGTCGCTTGATCTGAGCGGTTCCCGATATGATCGGGAAAATCTCCTCCGTTAAATAATACCGACCGGTTGGTATGTTGTCAATGTGGAGAGGCAGGAAGAAGGGGCAAGGGGGCGGAGCGAGGGTAGAAGGAGGAAGCCGGGAGATGGGCGTTGGAAAGGTGGGAGCAGGTGAAAGGAAACGGGGAAAGGAGGAGCGGATTGGTGCTGTTTGGATTTAAACAGATCACGGAAAAGCAGCCTATCTTGTGGCGTTCTCATGCATCAGTTTCTCCATAACGTGGCGATTAGTTCCGTCGATTGGTTTCGTGGGAGGTAGTTTGTTCCATCGCATAAGAACCAAAATGTCGGGCATTTAAATTTTTTTCCACCGGATGTCACATTCGGCGTTGCTGTCTCGTCATGTCTATCGAACCCCTTGAACCGAAAGGAACAATACCATGACCCCTCTGCTCAACCCGTTCGATGTTGCCCCTGCCACGATGAAATCCTGGTTGAACGCTTCGATGACCATCGCATCCAGTCTGGAAGCGAGCCTGATCGAGCTTGTCAAAATCCGCTCCTCGCAGATCAATGCCTGCGCCAATTGCATCAATATGCATACGCTTGAAGCACGTTCTCTTGGCGAGACCGAACAACGCATCTATTTGTTGTCCGCATGGCGCGAAGCACCGTGCTACTCTGAGCGCGAACGTGCGGCTCTGGGATGGGTCGATGCGCTGACCCGTTTGTCACAAGGTCACGATCTGGAAGACGCCCGCACTGCCATGCAGGCACAGTTCACTGAGGAGGAGCAAGTGAACCTTACGCTGATGATCAACATCATCAATGGATGGAACCGCATGGCGGTTGGCTTCGGCCTCTGGTTCGAGCCGGAAGCCAAGAAGCCGGCAGTAAAGGCAGCCGTCTGATGGCTGACACATCCTTGCAAGGCGATGCAGCTGACAGCTTCGATCCGCTGCGCCCGAAACTGATCCGCGTTGCCTATCGCATGTTGGGTTCGGTCGCCGATGCCGAGGATATGGTGCAGGAGGCGTTCATCCGATGGATGAACGCTGATCGCAGCGAAGTGCGCGAGCCGGAGGCCTTTCTGCGCCGCACTGTTACCCGCCTGTGCCTTGATTTTCTGAAATCCGGTCGCAACCAGCGCGAAACCTATTTCGGGCCGTGGATTCCCGATCCGGTTGTCGAAGAGGAAGCGGATGACGATGTCACCCTTCCGCTCATGCTGGCGCTGGAGCGTCTTTCGCCATTGGAGCGCGCCGCGTTCCTGCTGCATGATGTCTTCGGACTGGATTTTGACGAGATAGCCAGGACTATCCGGCGCGATGCCGCTGCCTGCCGCCAGCTTGCTGCACGGGCGCGCAAGCATGTGCGCGAGGAGCGTCCGCGTTTTCAGGTCGACAAGCAGCGCGGGCTCGAACTGGCGCAGGCCTTCTTCAATGCGTCGCGCAGCGGCGACATGAATGCGCTTGGTGCGATGCTGGCAGCCGACGTCAACCTTCAGGCCGATGGTGGCGGCAAACGCCCGGCTTTCCCGAAGCCTGTTTTCGGCTTTGATGAGGTGATGAAAACCCACGAGAAACTGGCGGGCTATTTCCGTGGCAACCAGTCCACGCTTTTGCGTACGGTCTTCATCAATGGTTTGCCCGGTATCATCACGCGTGAAGCCGATGGCGAAATCCAGACGACAGCTCTTGATATAGAAGACGGCAAGATTGTCGGTATCTATGTGGTGCGCAACCCCGACAAGCTTAAGCATCTGCACTGAGCAATACTGGGCCCCGCTTTCGGGCGACATGCACTTTTTGATGCCGTTCGGGGGCCGTCCACCCCAACATATTTGTTTTCAAACATGTCTTTGTCCCGAAACCGGTCTCCACTTTCGGGAGACATGTTTATTTGTTTTCAAGCATGTCTCTATCCAAAAACCGGTGTCCACTTTTTGGAGACATGCTTTACCCGATCAGGTAGCGGCAGGCGCCTGCCGCGCCAATGCCGATCAGCACGGTTGGCAGCATGGAAAAGCGCGTTGCGGCGAAGATCGTGACTGCAAGCGCGATCAGGTCGGCAGGCTTGTCGGACACGAAATCGGGCGCGATGACCGAAATCAGAACACAACCGGGAGCTGCTTCCATCACCGCCGTCGCACGTTTGCTGAGCGTGCGGTTGCGCAGCAGCACATAGCCGCCGATCCGCGTGAGATAGGTGACACTTGCCATCAGAACGATGGTCAGAACGGCCAATGGATCGATCATTCTTCACCTGCCAGCAGATAGGCTGCAACGAGACCGGACAAGGCACCGGCGGCGACATACCAGGCACCGGGAACGGTGAGATAGGTCAGCGCGGCCACCACAAGGCTGACCAGCCACGGGCGCGCTGCCGCAAAACCTTTCCACATGCCCGCCAGCAGAACCAGAAACACTGCCGGAAATGCCATGTCGAAACCATAGGGGCGCAGGTCTCCCATCATCGGCCCGAAGGCGGCACCCAGCGTGGTGAATAGACCCCATGCGAGATAGAAAGGAATGGCCACGCCGGCATAGAAGGTGACGCTCAGCGCCGGATTGACGCCTTTCGACTGGCGACGTTTCGCATCGGCAAGGCCGAGCGCCCAGCTTTCATCGCACATCAGAAACAGGCTCGCAAAAGCCTTGCGCTTGGGCAGATGGCGAATGAAGGGGGCCAGAGCCGCGCCCATCAGCAGATGGCGGCTGTTGACCAGAAAGGTGATCGCAACAATCAGCAGGACATGCGGCGGCGAGGTCCAGAGCTGGATGGCTGCGAATTCCGATCCGCCTGCAAAGTTCAGTCCGGTCATCAGGGGGACTTCGATGACGCTGAGGCCTTTTTGTGCGGCCTGCGCGCCCAGAACCAGCGCATAGGGAATAATGCCAAGCAAAACCGGCAGACCGGCTGCGGCCCCGCGACGGAACTCCGAGCCGCGCCCGGATCTGCTTTTTTGAGGCACATAGGCCTGTGAAATATCCATAAAATTCCCGTTGACCAACCGGTAACTGGTTGCCCCTTGCTCAGTCTCTTGCGTGTTTGCTTGAGAAGTTTCGTGACTATAACCAATCTCTTGAGCAATTTGGTTGCGAATTATGCCCTTATGCATCAATATTTGGCAGATAATGCCAATAATATCAGCATAAATGGAATCGAACGCCAATGAAGCTGGATGATATCGATAAACGGATTCTGCGCGTGTTGCAGCGCGATGGCCGCATCGCCAATAACGATCTCGCACGCGAGGTCGGCCTTTCGCCGTCACCATGCCTGCGGCGGGTGAAGCTTCTGGAAGAGGCGGGTGTGATCGACCGTTATGTCGCCGTGCTGAACCCGGCCAAGGTTGGCAAAGGGCTCACTTTCTTCACGCGCATCCGGCTGGACCAGCAGGATGAGGAAACGCTTCAGACTTTCGCCAAGGAAATCCTGAAGCTGCCGCAGGTGCTCGAATGCTATTTCATGCTTGGCGATTATGATGCGATGATCCGCGTGGTGGCGGCGGATATCGAGGATTACCGCCGCTTCCAGTCGGAATATCTGAGCCGTATAAAGGGCGTTCAGAATCTGAAGACCGACGTGCCAAGCCAGACGGTCAAGCAGACTTCCGAAATGCCGCTCTAACCCGTCTTGCGGGCGGCGGCGCCGGGCAGCAACACCAGACTAAATAGCGCGACGGCGGATAGAATTGCACCGGCAAGGAAGGTGGACGAGGAGCCATAGCTTTCCCACAGCCAACCGGCGCCGATGTTGCCGACAAGCATGACAAGACCCGTTATCACGTTGAACATGCCAAAGGCCGTACCCTTGAGGTGGCCCGGTGCCGTGTCGGCGATGAGAGTTGCGAGAATGCCCTGCGAAAAACCCATATGCAGGCCCCAAAGAACGATGCCCGCAAGGAACGGATAGATCGTGGTCGATTGGGCAATCACAAGATCGGCGACGATCAGGAAGCCGAGACTGGCAGCAAGCAGGCCCTTGCGCCCCAACCTGTCCGAGAGCGCGCCAACCGGATAGGCTGTCAGCCCATAGACGGCATGCATGACAACCATGGTGATCGGTACCCATGCGGCTGCAAACCCGGCTTCCTGCGCCTTGAGGAGTAGGAATGCTTCGCTGAAACGAGCCATGGTAAGGATCGATGCAACTGCAACCACGATCCATACGGTCGCGTTCAGCTTGCCCGCATCGGCAAATCGTGGAATTCCCTTGGAGCGAGCAAGGGGGCGTTGAGGGGGCATTTCCGGTTCACGAATGCCGACAATCAAAAGCGCGACCGCAATGAAAGCCGGAATGGCCGCAATCCAGAAAATGGTGATGATGTTGCCGCCGGTTGCGAGCATCAGCCCTATGGCAATGAGCGGACCGACGAAGCCGCCGACCGTGTCGAGAGACTTGCGCAGCCCGAAGGCTGCGCCGCGTATTTCCGGCGGTGTCACATCGGCAATCAAGGCATCGCGCGGCGTGCCGCGTATGCCCTTGCCAACACGGTCTATCGCCTTGGCCATTACGATACCGCCAGCTGTCGTTGCCAGCGGGAAGATAAGCTTGGAAATGGCTGCCAGCCCATAGCCTGCGACGGCAAGCGGTTTCCTTCGGCCTGCCCAGTCGGAGATGACGCCCGAGAAAAGTTTGGTCACCGTTGCTATGGCGACTGACAGTCCTTCGATGAATCCGACCATCATGGCCGAAGCGCCAAGACCGGCCACCAGATAGAGTGGCAGCAGCGTCTGTACCATTTCCGAAGAGATATCCATCAGCAGGCTGACGAAACCAAGAATCCAAACCGTTGACGGTATGGATGCGGTTTTCTGAGTGGATGCCATGTTGAAAACCCGAATCTGCCGAAGGAATTATCAAGCTGTTAGCACAGTACGAAAAAAGATGAGTAACAAACTCCTATTATTTTGGATAGGCGTCGGCCATATTCAGCAGTTTAGCTGTATTCTCGTTGAGTATTGGTTGCATGTCGTCAAGCGAGCTGGGTCGACGGGATTGATGATCCAGTTCTTCGTTGATGCGGTCGGCAAGTGCGAAGAAATGTTTGCGTACCTTTGGAGCATAAGGATTGGCGCGCTCGATGGCCTGAAACACTTCCGGCGCATCGTGGCGGACCATGCCGACCGCCTGCATCATAAGGTCGAAGCTCTTTGTCGTCATGCGGGTTGGTAACGGCTCCATCTGCACCAGAACCTTGGCGATCAGATGCGTCAGCCCCTGAACCATTGCGGCTTCGCGGTCGTGGTCTTCTGGTGTCGTGACGATGACGTCGAGGGCAAGATGCTTTTTCAGGAAGGCTGCAACGCGGCGAAATTTTGTACCGCGCACGGGGCAGACGGCGATTTTCAGACCGGCAATGCCGTCACGCGCGCTCTGCGGACCGAAGAGCGGATGTGTGGCGACAATATCGACATGCATGGGCAGGCCCCGCTGCATGATATCGGCAGGCCCGACCTTGACCGAACCGACGTCGAGAACAAGCGCACCGGGGCGCAGATGCGGCGCGATCATCGCCACCACGCGGTCGAGCGTCGCGACCGGCGTTGCGAGGATGACGATATTGCACTGGGCGACCTGTTCCATGGAAGTCAGCGTGACACCATGTATCCGCTCCGTCTGTTCAAGGTCTGCGACGGGATCGTAGGCATACAACTGGAAATACGGGTTCAGGTGACGGGCGATAAGCTGCCCGAATGCACCAAAGCCGATAATGCCAATTTTTATATGCTGATTATTGTCGCAAGACATGGACTGACCTCTTTAGGGCCGCATGGCCAGAGGCGCTGTCCTTGAAACTCAACCGCTGGCAATGCAGCGGTTGAATTATGACAAAGCAAACCCGCCGCTATATGAGCGGGGCGTAATAAGACCGGGTGCTGATGAGTGCTTTGTTCATGCCGCCTAGCTATTCCTGCTTTTGGTCGATGTCAACACACCGTCTATTTCATATAGGCGCGAACCACGTCGACGAGTTCGCCGGCACCTTCGTCGCGTTCCTTTTGCGGAAGGGCGCCATCGGCAACATGCATCAGGATGTGGTCTTCGATCACTTCCGCCATCAGCCCGTTGACCGCACCACGGACGCCCGCAATCACCTGCATGACTTCGGCGCAGCCCTTCTCTTCCTCAAGCATCCGTTCCACGCCCTCAAGCTGGCCACGAATGCGACGCACGCGATTGATGAGCTTCTGCTTTTCACGGATAGTGTGGGTCATGGGAACTTCGGTCCTTCATGGCAATGTTGCGATTTTCAGGCAGCGCGCGCTTCCACCTCCACCGTCACATGCGACAAATCATGGATCGCCGCAAGCTTGTTCCGATAGTAGGACGGTGCCTTCGGCTGCTCCGCGACGATCGACACAATGGCACCGTGATGGCCCGGCCCGAGTTGCCAGACATGCAGGTCGGCGATCTCTCCGCCTTCGCGGCTGATGATCTCCGCAATCTCGTCCGGCAGGTCTTCGTCTTCGGGCAGATAGTCCAGCAGAGTCGAGCCGGTGTCTTTGATCAGCCCCCATGACCAGTGTGCGATCACCGCAGCGCCGACAATGCCCATTGCCGGGTCGAGCCAGAGCCAGCCATAAAGGCTGCCCAGCAGAAGCGCTGCTATGGCAAGCACCGATGTCAGCGCATCGGCGAGCACATGCATATAGGCTGCACGCAAGTTCTGGTCATGGCCACCCGCGTGATCGTGATCATGACCATGGTGATGGCCATGATGGTGCGAATGATCGTCCCTGAGAAGCCAGGCGCAGACGAGGTTGACGATCAGTCCGATGATTGCGACGAGAATAGCCTCGTGAAAATTGATGTTTACCGGGGAACTGAAGCGCCAGAAGCTTTCCCAGCCGATCAGGAGGGCGATCAGTGCGAGAACGATGGCGCTGGCAAAGCCAGCGAGATCGCCGAGCTTGCCTGTGCCGAACGTGAACCGCGAATTATGTGCGTGCTTGCGCGCATAGAGATAGGCAAGGGCTGCGATCAGCATTGCCGCTGCATGGGTGGACATGTGCCAGCCATCGGCAGTGAGCGCCATGGAGCCATAAAGGTTTCCGGCTGTGATCTCGATTATCATCATCGCTGTCGTGATGGCGATCACGATCCAGGTTCGCTTTTCATTGCGCCGGTGGTTTTCTCCCAGAAAGACATGGTCGTGTCTGGAACTCAGCTGATGCCCGTAATGGTGGGAGTGATGATGCGTGCTCATGAAAACAGCCTCTCTATTAGAATAGGGGGGTATACTATTTTATGAAGGGCTACAAATCACACTTTTAGGAGCCGACTTAACTTCGATCAGCAGGAGCAACCGCTGGCAACGCCTTTCAACGGCAGAAAAACTCACCTTTCGATGTAGGGCTTACGCCTATTCGAGGAGGCTTTAGACCTGATTGCCGGATCTTTTCGAGGTCGGGATCAGTTAAGATCAGACTTGTTAACTTGGGGCAAAGCACTGAAGCGCCGCTGATCCGGGCAACACGGAACGACGCTTCAGATTTTGAAGCTGTGCATCGTGCTTTGCTAGAAATCCACGCTGATTTTCAGGCCGGTGCCGTAACGAGAAGAGCGGAGGGATTCATGTCTTCAGAAAAGAACGGGCATTCGCCGCGAAGTCGTGCGCGACGACATTTTCTGGGTCTCACAGCAGCCACTGCCGCCAAGGTTGTGGCACTGGGTGCTCTGGCTTCAACAATGTCATCACGCCCGTCGCAAGCCCTGGGCACGAAATGGTGGCATGGTGGTCATGGTGGCGGAGGAGGCTCTGGATCGCACTGTCTTTTGAAAGGCACACTTATCGAAACGCCCACCGGCCCGGTGGCGGTGGAGACATTATCCGTTGGCGATCTTGTGACCACGGCTTGCGGTGAAACGCGTCCGGTCAAGTGGGTCGGATGGCAGAGCTGCAGAAAAGGCGGCACGCAATGGAATGAGAGCGTGATGCCGATCCGTGTCAAACGTTATGCCATCGACAGAAAAACCCCGCAGCGCGACCTTTACCTTTCGCCCAACCATGCGCTGCTTATCGACGGCGTTCTGATCCGCGCGAAGGATCTGGTCAACGGCCAGAGCATAGCGCGCGTGTCGATGGATACGACAATCGACTATTACAACATCGTTCTCGACAGTCATGATGCAGTGCTGGCGGAAGGGGCAGCCGTCGAAACCTACCTGATGCGCGGCGACAGCTACAAGGGCTTCACCAACTTTGCCGAGTATCAGGAACTATATCCGGACGAAGCCAATATCATCATGCGGCCCTATGCGCCGCTTATGGGCTATGAAGGCGCTCGTCAGCATATGCATGCATTGTTGTGCATGAGCGGCATTCTTCCGCTGCGCGACGTGGTTGAGGAAACCTATCAGCGTCTGGCAGCAAAGACGAGTGAAAGCCTAGCGTAGAATAATGAATAGTACCGGGCGGTGGTAAGAAAGGCGGGGCGCTGATTGGTGCCCCGCCTTTCTCGTGAACCGAGTTTAGCCAGCTTCTGCAGCGCGCAGGAAGGATTTCCGTTCCATTTCACTGCCGTTGATCTGGCCTCTCAGTTGCAGGAGGTCTTTTCGGCTGACCAGTCCGCAGAGTTTTCCGTCGCGTGTCACAATCGGGATGCGTCCACAATCGGTAGCGATCATCATGTCGGTGATGAACGCCACGCTGTCGTCCCGATGGCCGACGGGATTGGAAGTGTCGGAAACGGCATCTGCAAGGGTCTGGCTGGACAATTCGCTCTTACGTTGCCATTCCAGCGCATCAGCGCGCGTCACCATGCCGATCAGTATCCGGTCGTTATCGATGACCGGATAAAGCCGATGCCGTGCCGCTTCCGAGGCGAAAAAGGCAGAGGCTTCCTGCACGGTCATGTTTGCCGGTAGCGTGTCCACAATCGTCACCATGACTTCATGTACACGGGCGGACTCGAACGGACTTACGCCATATTCGCGCGTGATGTGCTGTCCGCGCCGCGCAATTTTCTCGGTCAGGATTGAGCGCTTGAGCAGAAGAACCGTGACCGCATAGGCGGTTACCGTCGCCACGAACACCGGAACGATCTGGCCGAAATCGCCAGTGACTTCAACTGCAAAGAACGTGCCGGTCAGCGGTGCGCGCATCGTGCCGCCCATCATGGCGGCCATTCCGAGCAGCGCCCAGAAGCCGGGTTCGCCGCCTGGCAGGATCAAGCCGAGCAGCCAGCCCATCGCGCCGCCGAAAATCAGAAGCGGGGCCAAAACACCGCCGGACGTGCCCGATGCCAGAGCGCAGAGCCAGATCGCGCTTTTGACAAGCAGGACCACCAGCACTGTGGTTGCCAGAAATTTATCATTGAGGAAACCGTCGATGAGATCATAGCCGACGCCGAGCGCGCGCGGTTCGATCAGACCGCCAATGCCGATGGCGATGCCGCCGATTGCCGGCCACCACATCCAGTGAATGGGCAGTCGCTCGAATGCATCCTCCAGCTTGTAGAGAAGGGTCGTGAGCAAGCCGGATTGCAGGCCGGCGACAATGCCGATCAGGGTACATGCGACTATTCCCCACCAAGGCAATGCCAGATGAAAATGGGTCTGGAACAGCGGACCTGTTTCGAAAAACAAGGGTCGGTTTGTGTGAGCGACTGCTGCTGCAGCTGCCACAGGAATGAAGCTGCGGGGTTTCCACTCGAAGAGCAGCAATTCGACGCCCAGCATCACAGCGGCAATGGGCGTACCGAAAATGGCGGTCATGCCTGCGGCGGCACCGGCTACGAGCAAGGTCTTCCGCTCGGCTGAACTCATCTGAAACAATTGCGCAAAAAGCGATCCGATAGCTCCGCCCGTCATGATGATCGGACCTTCGGCGCCAAAAGGGCCGCCTGTACCGATCGAGATCGCTGATGAAAGTGGCTTCAGTATCGCCACTTTGAGCGACATGCGACTGCCGCCGATCAGGATGGCTTCGATTGCTTCCGGAATACCGTGCCCGCGAATTTTCTCGGAGCCGTAACGTGCCATCAGCCCGATTGCGAGGCCACCCACCACGGGGATGAGCACTATCCAGAAGGACGGCGAAAGGTGCGCCAGTGTTGCCGGGTCAATGCTGATGCGGCCAAACCAGACCAGATTGGTGACCAGGGCGATCAGGCTTACAAGCAACCATGCCGCAGCGGTGCTGGCGGCACCGATCACGATCGCCATCGCGATCAGGAGCAGCATTCGCCTGTCGGCGGTAAAATCGCCCGCGACGCGGCGCGCTACGCCGCCGGTGAAATCGTGTGGTCTTCGAAACTCGTTTTGCCGGGCCATAGCAAACTCCTGTCTTTCTCGGCGGATACGCTAGCTTGGGGGGAGAGCGTCTTGGAGCGCGTCTCGATCTGATTGAATCAGACCGGCGCGTCTCGATGTTTGTTTGACGCGCATCTTGTCCGAAAACCGCTTCACACTTTTCGGGATGCACTCTAAACGGCGGGTTAAATATATCGTAATACGATATAAATCAATTCCCATCTTTGTGTTTGGGCAAGGGGCTTGCTATTGGGGAAGGGATTGCCGCAAAGCGCCTTCGGAAAAGCCGAACGGGTGTGTTTATATCGAGGTCAGGAAAGAAGCCTGTTGTGAAACAAAATCCGGATGCTTTGACACAAGCCGACTATCAGGCGCTTGCGGAACTTCGCTATCGCTTGCGCCGGTTCATGAGTTTTAGTGCAACGGCTGCGGAAGCGGAAGGGCTTCCGGCGCAACAGCATCAGGCGCTGCTTGCGATCAAGGCCCATACCGCTGATGCACCGTTGACGGTTGGCAACCTTGCGGAATGGCTTGTCATCGCGCCGCATACGGCAACGGAGTTGGTCGGCAGGCTGGCGGATGCCGATCTGGTGATGCGGATGGTCGATCCTTCGGACCGCCGGCGTCATACATTGGCGCTGACCGACAAGGCCGAGCAGGTTCTTGAGCGGCTCAGCGCCGCGCATCTTGCCGAGATACGCGAGCTTGCCCCCAATCTGATCGGTGTGTTGACCAAGCTGGAGCGCGCAGCGAACAAGCCGAAGTAATGGCTTAGAGCGCGTATCGATCTTATTCAATCAGATCAATACGCGCATCTTGTTCCGAAAACCGTTTCACACTTTTCGGGATGCGCTCTAAATCCTATCCATCAGTGCATACCACGACAGGGCGAGGAACAGCAGCGGTGAGCGGAAAGTACGGCCGCCGGGGAAGGCGGGAATCCGCAGTTCTTCGAACAGTTTCAACCGGTCGCGATTGCCAGCAACGGTTTCGGCATAGAGCTTGCCCATATAGTTTGCCAGCATGACGCCGTGACCGGAATAGCCACCTGCGGAAATGACACCGGGCATCACTTCGCGCACGAAGGGCTGGCGCGGCATGGTGATGCCGACCGAGCCACCCCATGCATGGGTGATTTCGACCTTGTCCAGCGCCGGATAAATCTCGGCAATCTGGCGGCGGATATGTGTGCTGATATCGCGCGGATTATCGGCAGTATAGGCTTCGCGCCCGCCGAACAGCAGCCTTCCGTCCTTTGAACGACGGAAATAACGCACAACGAAGCGGGAATCGTCGATGGATTCACCGCCCGGAATAATGGGGCTGTCGTCGCCGAGCGGCACTGTTGCGCCGATGAATGAGCGGATCGGCATGACATGCGATGCGCTGACCGGTTCCAGCAGACCGCCATAAGCATTGACAGCGATGAAGGCCTTTTTCGCGACAATGGTTCCGCGATTGGTTTCGACTTCGACCCGTCCGCTTGCGGTGCTGATCTTGGTAGCTCTGGTGTCTTCAAAAAGCTTTGCGCCCGCCGCATGGGCGGCTTTTGCAGTCCCGACTAGCAGTTTCAGTGGATGAATATGGCCGGTGCCCGCGTCATAGACGCCGCCAAAATAACGTTCAGAACCGAGCAGGCTCGCTGTTTCAGCGCGGTCGAGCAGACGCAGATTCTGATAGTTGAATCGGCTTGCCATCAACTCGACGTGACGCTCATATTGTTTGAGATAGCGCGGCTTGTGCACGACCGAAATCTGGCCGGGCACATATTCCATGTCGATCCTGTGTTCGTCGGCAAAGGCAAGGAGATATGCCTTGGCCTCTTCCGCCACGTCGAACAGAGCCTTGGCGCGCTCAAAGCCATATTCCGCTTCAAGGTCCTCGGCCCATGTGCGCTGGCCGGTGCCGAACTGACCGCCATTGCGCCCCGACGCCCCATCGCCGAACCGAGCTCCGTCGATGAGCGTGACGTCCGCGCCCTGTCTCGCCAGATGGTAGGCAGCCGAAAGCCCTGTATATCCGCCACCAATGACAACGACATCGGCCTGCCGCGAGCCATCCATTTCAGGATATTGCGGCCGATCAGGGACACTCGCTTCGTACCAGGAAATGCCGGGCGAGATTGGGCTTTGGTAGGGCATGTGGAACCGGTCAGACGTTGAGCAGCAGGAACTCGCGTTCCCACGGGCTGATGACTTCCATGAAGGTTTCGAACTCGGCACGCTTGATGGCGGCATAGGTCGTGACGAAGGAACTGCCGAACAGATTGCGCAGCTCCGTGTCTTCCTCAAACAGCTCCACCGCGTCGATCAAGCCGCGGGGTAGTTCGATTTCCTTGGTGTTGACGCTGGTGGTCGCAGGCTGTTCAGCTTCAATCTTGTTCACGAGGCCGATCAGGCCGCAGGCAAGTGAAGCCGCCAGCGCGAGATAGGGGTTGGCATCGGAGGAGGGGATGCGGTTTTCCACGCGGCGCCCATTGGGGTCGGAGCGTGGGACGCGGAAAGCGGTGGTACGGTTGTCGTAGCCCCATTTGACGTTGACGGGTGCGGAAGCATCCGGCGTCAGGCGGCGATAGGAATTTACATAGGGCGCGAACATGACAAGCGCATTCGGCACATGACGCTGCATGCCGCCGATAAAATGGCGGAAAGCCTCGCTTTCGCTGCCGTCCTCATTGGTGAAAATGTTGCGTCCGGTCTTCTTGTCCACGATGGACTGGTGGATATGCATTGCCGATCCGGGCTGGCCCTGAATGGGCTTGGCCATGAAGGTGGCATACATGTCGTGCTTGAGCGCCGCCTCGCGGATGGTGCGCTTGAACATGAACACCTGATCGGCGAGCTCTACCGGGTCGCCATGGCGCAGGTTGATCTCAAGCTGGCCAGCACCTTCTTCGTGGATCAGCGTGTCGATCTCCAGCCCCTGGCCTTCGGAGAAATGATAGATGTCATCGATCAGTTCGTCGAATTCGTTGACGCCTGCAATCGAATAGCCCTGACCGCCGCCAATGGCACGACCCGAGCGACCGACAGGTGGCGTCAGCGGATAGTCGGGGTCGGGGTTCTTGCGGACCAGATAGAACTCGATTTCCGGGGCAACGACCGGTTTCAGGCCGCGCTTGCTGTAGGCGGCAACGACATTGCGCAGCACGTTGCGCGGAGTGAATTCCACTCCACGTCCGTCCTGATAGACGAGATCGCAGATAACCTGCGCGGTTGGATCGGATTCCCACGGCACAGCCGAAAGGGTCGAGAGGTCCGGCACCAGCTTGAGGTCGCCGTCATCCTCCGGGTAATGAAAGCCATAGCCGTCTTCCGGATAGTCGCCGGAAATCGTCGTCATGAAGACGGCCGAAGGCAATGCCAGCGAGGTATTGGAAGTGAACTTCTTCGACGGCATCATCTTGCCGCGGGCAACCCCCGCCTGATCGGGGGTAATGCATTCGATGTCTTCGATATCACGCCAGGCAAGCCATTCGGTTGCCTGCTTCCAGTTCTTCACACCGCGAAGAGATTTGACATAGGCAGGCGTACGGCGACGCGGGGCGCGCGTAACCTTCTTTTCCGTCGTATCAGCAGACATCAATCACCAGAAAATGATTTCGATAACGGCATGATAGCTGCGACCGGCCTCAATGACAAATGGGTCCGGCAAGCTTTTGTGTGCGCCATCACAGAAAGCGCACACAAAAGAAAATCGGTGTGTCAGAGACCGAAATGGCCCTTGAGAGCGGGTACGTTTGCAACCAGCTGGTCGACCAGCTGCGGGTCATGGTCGCGCACATAATTGATCACCTGCCCGCCTGCTTCGGTGATCTGGTCGCTGGAGAGGCCGCTGGAACGAAGCGTGGCAGCGGCTTTGAGAAGCGCACTCATCTTTTCGCCGGCCACATTATCCATCAGTCCCGACAGCGCGCCCATGATACCGCCGGTGCTTGAGGCAAGCACGTCGTGGGCGCTGGCGAGCTGCTGGGCATCCGGCAGGAGCGCGAAGATCTTGTTGCCGATTTCCGGTGCGCTGTGCTGCAGAACGGAAAACACCGAGCCAGCCAGCTTTTCTGCAAGCTGCGGATCGATGTTGATCTTGGTGGCTATACTGTCAATGAGAGACTGAACAGACATGAAAATTCCAAATTCCTTGCCCCCGCAAGGGGCGGTTCAAACCGCAGTCGGCGAGCAAACCCTATGGCTTCCACGACCAACCATTTACAAGTGATCCGCAGGCTTGTGCGTCGGATCGGGGTGCAGGGACCACCAATGGTGCACCGGCGTCAACGCATGAGGCGCGGCTTTGTTGGAGTTCGGTGAATTTTCAGTCAAGATTCAGTTTGCGGAATATTGAAGTGGCTTTTCAGTGCCGGGACGAAAGCAAAGAGCTTTCGCACAAGTTCGCGATCTTTTTGCCTGATATGACGGATGACTGTCAGGAACGCCTGATTGGCCTGATCCATGCTCATGCCGGTGGATTTCAATGCCGCCAGACCGCAGACCAAAGTGCCTATTCTCTCGCCCGCAAAATTTCCGGCCACATTCGAAACTGTTCCGAGGATGCCAGCCGCATGATGATTTTCAGGGTTGAGCACATCATTGGCGCGTGCCAATGCGGGCGCTCCGGGAATCAGGTTGAATATTTGCGGCGCGACAATCGGAGCTTCATGCTGGATGATGGAGAGCAATATACCAACTGTTTGCTCGGCGGTTCCAGGGCCTATATTCGCGTTTGAGGCAATATTGTCTATCAAGGATTGGATTGACATTTCTCATCCATGAAAATTGATAAAATAATATTTGTCAGAACAATTTTATGAGAAGTAATACTGTTATTTAGAATAATATAATGTTGCATTCTCTTATACGGTAAGAAAATACAGGGTGCTTCTGGTCGTGTGTTGCAAGAAGGCGTATAGGCTGCATTTACTCATCTTCGTCGGACCCACTTGAAATGATCGTTCGCCCGCGCCCCCCTTTGTGGAAGCTCTTCTTCATACTCAAGGGTTCCATCATCCTGCGTATCCTGCCGCAGATTTTTGCGGTTTTCCTTCTGTCGGTGCTGGTTGTGTGGGCGCATCGCGCGTTTCCCGGCTGGGTGCCAGCCGTCAACAATGGAACGGCTTTGGCGCTGCTCGGCATTGCGCTTTCGATCTTCCTCGGCTTCCGCAACAACGCCTGTTATGACCGCTGGTGGGAGGCTCGCAAAATCTGGGGCAAGCTCGTCTATACGACGCGCGGTCTGGGGCGTCAGACGCTGTTGCTGGAGAATGTGTCGGGACTGGAAGGCGGACGGGAAAAGCTGCTTCGTTATGCGATTGCGTTTTCGCAGGCCATGGTCAGCCATCTTCGGCCAGAGGAAACCGGTGGCTCAAACAAATACGACAAATGGTTGTCTGCGGAAGAGCGGAAAGCGTTGGCGGAAAGCCGCAACAAGCCTGATTTCATCTTGCGTCGGCTTGGTGCTGCTCTAGCGGATATGCGTGGGAAAGACGCTCTGCATCCGGTCGATTTCCAGACGCTTGACAGTTCAGTGTCTGCATTGGCAGAGGTCCAGGCGGCTTGCGAGCGGTTGCGGTTCACGCCGGTTCCCTTCGGCTATACGCTGCTTCTGCATCGCACGGCCTATCTGTTCTGTTTCTTCATACCGTTCGGCTTTGCCGATATGCTTGGTTGGGGAACGCCATTTGCGACGACGCTGGTAGCCTATACTTTCTTTGGGCTGGATGCGCTGGGCGACGAGCTGGAGGAGCCGTTCGGAACATTACCGAACGATCTGCCCATCGGGGCCATCGCCGATACAATCGAAATCAATCTGCGGGAAGCATTGGGTGAGGAAAACCTGCCCAACCTTCCTCAACCTGTCGATTATCTTCTTATGTAAAAAAAGCCCCGACTGGCAGGGCCAGCCGGGGAGGTCAGTTGAGGAAATCCGACCATAAAGCGATTTGCAGATCAACCCCGTTTCATCGAATTTTACGGGCAACTGCCAGTTTGGACATTGTGTCGCTGCCAAAAGAGAAGTGTGTGAGCATGGCAGCGAGCATGAGAGCGAGGACCGTCATCATTTGTCGTGGGTGACGATGACCGGGATCAGAAGATCACCCCGGTTGCCGTCGCCGTTCCCGTGCTGCCGAAGGCACACAAAATGAAGGAACATGGCGGCGACGGCGATAGTCGGGAGCATCATCATTTGTCATGGGTGACGATGACTGGGATCAATAGATCACCCCAGTTACCGTCGCCGTTCCCGTGCTGCCGAAGGCACACAAAATGAAGGAACATGGCGGCGACGGCGATAGTCGGGAGCATCATCATTTGTCATGGGTGACGATGACTGGGATCAATAGATCACCCCAGTTACCGTCGCCGCCATGATGCCGGGCCGAGCGGACCAGTTCCACGGAAACGCCTGCCTCGACCGCCTTCATGACGGTGTAGTTGAGGCGATGCAGATCGTTGGCGAGCATACGGATAACGGTCTGCTGATCCGTGGTCATGCTTGAAGATTGTTCTTCTGCTCTTTCCTTGACGCGTGCTGGCGAATTCATGGAACTGTTCCTCCTGTTTGTCGCCGGGCTGTTATTCAGCAGCCGGTCTGAACTGTGCTGTTTCAGTCGATTCCTTCATGGCGGTGGTCGAAGACTGGCCGCCGGTGATTGCGAGTGACACGGCATCGAAATAGCCGGTGCCGACTTCACGCTGATGCTTGGTCGCGGTGTAGCCGTTGGCTTCGGCTGCAAATTCCGCCTGTTGCAATTCGGAATAGGCTGCCATCTGCCGGTCCTTGTAACCGCGTGCCAGTTCGAACATGCCGAAGTTGAGCTGGTGGAAACCGGCCAGCGTGATGAACTGGAACTTGTAGCCCATCGCGCCCAGCTCACGCTGGAACTTGGCAATCGTGGCGTCGTCGAGGTTCTTCTTCCAGTTGAACGACGGTGAGCAGTTATAAGCGAGCTTCTTACCCGGATGCGCCTTGTGCACGGCTTCCGCGAAGCGGCGGGCCTGTTCGAGATCGGGCTTGGATGTTTCCATCCAGATCAGATCGCAATAAGGCGCATAGGCAATCGCACGGGCGATACATGGCTCAATGCCGTTCTTCACCTGATAGAAGCCTTCAGCCGTGCGGCCCGCATCGTAATCGACGAAGGGCTGGTCGCGCTCATCGATATCCGAGGTCAGAAGCTTGGCGGCTTCCGCATCCGTGCGGGCGATAACCAGCGTTGCCGTTCCCATCACGTCAGCAGCTAGGCGCGCCGCGTTAAGGTTGCGGATGTGCGCTGCCGTCGGGATCAGAACCTTGCCGCCGAGATGGCCGCACTTCTTTTCTGAGGCAAGCTGGTCCTCGTAGTGAACGCCTGCTGCACCCGCCTCGATGAAGGCTTTCATGATCTCGAAAGCGTTCAGCGGACCGCCGAAGCCTGCTTCAGCATCGGCAACAATGGGGGCAAACCAGGTGTCGACCGAAAGTCCCTTGCCTTCAGCGGTTTCGATCTGGTCGGCACGCTGCAACGTCTTGTTGATGCGCTTTGCCAGTTCCGGGGCGGCATTCGCCGGATAGAGTGACTGGTCCGGATACATGGCCGAAGCCGTGTTCGCATCCGCTGCAACCTGCCAGCCGGAGAGGTAGATTGCCTTCAGTCCGGCGCGAACCATCTGCATGGCCTGATTGCCGGAAAGCGCGCCCAGCGCATTGACGAAATCTTCCTCATGGATCAGCTTCCAGAGGCGGTTGGCGCCCATCTCGGCCAGCGAGTACTTGATCTCCACCGAACCACGCAGCCTTTTTACATCTTCGGCTGTATGCGCACGCTGGATGCCGTCGAAGCGCCCCTTTGGTGCCGAAGGAATAAGGCTGTAAAAATCTGTCATTTCGGTTTCTCCTCGTGTTGTAGTTGGTATTTGTAAAGCATTTGATGGCCGCTGTTTCTGTGACCAGATTTACAATCGAGATTATTGAACTGCCAGAGAAACCGAAAAAATGGGCATAGAATTAAGGTAATGCTGTCGGAGTTTTGACTAGGTGGCGATGTAAATTTGTAAATCTTGTCAAAATCGAATTTTGTGTCTATTTTGTCATGAATTGTAAAATTGCCGTTTTGGGTTGGGAGAACCAGGTGAGCGAACGCAAGATATTTGCCGGCCCACGCATCAGGCGCATCCGCAACGAGCGGGGACTGACCCAGACGGCGATGGCCGAGGCGCTCGGTATTTCGCCGTCTTACCTGAACCTGATCGAGCGCAATCAGCGCCCGCTGACGGTACAGCTTTTGCTGAAGCTTGCCAGCGTTTACAAGCTCGACCTCGACAGTCTTCAGGCAGAAAGCGGCTCCACGATCACGGGTCTGAAGGAAGTCTTCTCCGATCCGCTCCTGACTGGCGAATTGCCGGGCGATCAGGAGCTGGTCGAAATCGGCGAGGCTGCGCCCAATGCTGCCGTCGGCATCATGAAACTTTACCGTGCCTATCGCGAGCAGCAGCAACGCTTGTCTGATCTGTCGCAATTGCTGTCGCATGAGGGAAGCGGGGCTGAGCTTTCCGCGACGCGCCTGCCGCTCGATGAAGTGCGCGATGTGATGGCGCGGCGGGCCAACCATTATCCACGCATCGAGGAAGAGGCGGAGAGCTTTTACACCCTGCTGAAACCGGACGGCGATTTGTCGAGCGCGTTGAAGGATTGGCTTCGGCGCGAGCATGGCATTACGGTTCGCACGCTGCCGGTTGCTACCATGCCAAACTGGCGCAGGCGTTATGACCGGCATTCGCAGCGGCTGTTTGTTTCGGAGCGTCTGTCCCCCTTCGATCAGTTGCAGGAAATTGCCATGGAAGCGGCGTTGATCCGTATGCAGGTGATGATCGGCGCTGAAACGGAAGGGCTGAAACTGTCCTCCAGTGAAGCCAAACGCATCGCGCGGTTCGAACTGGCGCGTTATGCGGCGCAGGCTTTGATGATGCCTTATCGCCAGTTTCGCGATGCAGCCGTGCGGGCTCGTTATGATGTCGATGTGCTGCGCACGCGTTTCGGGGTTTCATTTCAGCAGGCGGCAAACCGGCTGACCACCTTGCAGCGACAGGGGGCAAGTGCGCTGCCCTTCTTCGTGATGGAAATCGACCATGCGGGTAACCGCCTGCGTGTTGCAGGAGCGGAAGGTTTTCCAACCCGTTTCGGCGGGCAATGCCCGAAGCTGCCGGTCTATGCGGCTTTCGCTCAGGCAGGGCAGGTGCTGGTGGAACCGGCGGAACTGCCGGACGGCTCGGCGTTCCTGACAATTGCCCGCACGCTGGAAGGGCCGCAGGGCTCATTCCGCGAGCGTCCGCGCAGGACAGCGCTGTTACTTGGTTGTGCGCTGGAAGCGGGGGGCGACACGGTCTATGGCGCGTCACTTTCAAAGGCTGGCAATACCGAGATCGGTCCGGCCTGTCGTCTGTGCGAAAGGCAGGGCTGCATCACTCGTGCCGAGCCACCGCTGACACGTCCGCTCGGGCTGGATGAGATGGTGGCGGGGTTATCTGCCTTCGACTTTCAATAGTAAGCTGGTGTTTGTCAGGCATAACCGAAATCTCATTGCCCCTTGGGGAGCCTTTGAGATGCAATTTTTATGTTCGTCCTGTCACGACCCTGTTGACGAAAGCTGTGCAATCTAAAAAAGTGCAATAAAGAAACAGTATATCCACCTTGAACCTGCACCGGAATTTATCGTGCAGATTGGAGCAAACGATGGGGATCAAATCCTTCCTTCTGGCAACGACCGTCGTGACGGGCTTTGTAGCGGCTGCCACATTTTCCGCGAGCGCGCAGGAGCGGGTGGTCAATATCTATAATTGGTCGGATTATATCGACGACTCCATTCTCAAGGATTTCACCAAGGAAACCGGGATCAAGGTCGTCTACGACGTTTACGACTCCAACGAAATTCTGGAGACCAAGCTTCTGGCCGGTGGCAGCGGCTACGATCTCGTGGTGCCATCGGGCGAATTCCTTGGCCGTCAGATTCCGGCAGGCGTGTTCCTGAAACTCGACAAGGACAAGCTGCCGAACGTCAAGAACATGTGGGATGAAATCTCCAACCGCGCGGCAACCTACGATCCGGGCAACGAATATTCTGTCAACTACATGTGGGGCACGACCGGCATTGGCTACAACAAGGCCAAGATCAAGGAAGCGCTCGGCACCGACACAATCGACTCCTGGGACGTGCTTTTCGACCCGGAAAAGTCTGCGAAGCTTAAAGGTTGCGGCATCTATCTTCTTGATTCTGCCAGCGAAATGCTGCGCCCGGCTTTGAACTATCTGGGTCTGGACCCGAATTCGCCGTCGCCGGACGATCTGCAGAAGGCGCAGGACCTTTATCTGAAGATCCGCCCGAATATCCGCAAGTTCCACTCGTCTGAATATATCAATGCGCTGGCCAATGGCGATATCTGCATGGCCATCGGCTATTCGGGCGATATCTTCCAGGCACGTGATCGCGCTGAAAAAGCAAAGCAGGGCGTCGAGATCGGCTATTCGATCCCGAAGGAAGGCGCACTGATCTGGTTCGACCAGATGGCGATCCCGGCAGACGCCAAGCATGTGCCCGAAGCGCTTGAATTCATGAACTACATGATGCGCCCGGAAGTGGCTGCAAAGGCTTCGAACTACGTGTTCTATGCCAATGGCAACAAGGCCTCGCAGGAGTTCATCGACAAGGAAATTCTTGACGATCCGGAAATCTATCCGACCGAAGACGTCATGAAGAAGCTGTTCGTGCCCACGCCTTATGACACCAAGACCCAGCGCGTGGTTACCCGCGCCTGGACCAAGATCGTCACCGGCCAGTAAGAGCTGAAATAGTATGTGGGACAGATTTGTCCCGCCCGACATCGTGAAGAGCGGCCCACTGTGCAGACGGAGGGCCGCTCTGCGTCTTGTAATACGTGGGTTTTGCCCGCGGGATCAGGTTCCGGTTAGTTTATAGGGGAACGGAATGGAATCTTTTGGCAGCTTTCGCCGCAAATTTGCGCCCTGGAACGATCCGGCGGCCAAGCCCTTCATTTCTTTTGATAATGTGACGAAAATATTCGGCGATTTTACCGCCGTCGATGACCTCTCGCTCAATGTCTTCAACCGCGAGTTCTTCGCGCTGCTTGGCGCTTCGGGCTGTGGCAAGACCACGCTGATGCGCATGCTGGCCGGTTTTGAGGAACCGACATCGGGCCGCATCACGCTCGACGGTCAGGATATGCGCGGCATCCCGCCCTATAAGCGCCCCGTCAACATGATGTTCCAGTCCTATGCGTTGTTTCCGCATATGACGGTCGAGAACAATATCGCTTTCGGCCTCAAGCAGGACGGTATGGCGAAATCGGAAATAGATGCACGCGTCGCCGAGATGCTCAAGCTCGTGAAGCTGGAGCAATATGGCAAGCGCAAGCCGCATCAGTTGTCCGGCGGACAGCGCCAGCGCGTGGCGCTTGCCCGCTCCGTTGCCAAACGTCCCAAGGTGCTGCTGCTGGATGAGCCGCTCGGCGCGCTGGACAAGAAGCTGCGCGAGGAAACCCAGTTCGAACTGATGGATTTGCAGGTCAAGCTCGGCATGACCTTCATGGTTGTGACTCACGATCAGGAGGAAGCCATGACCATGTCCGACCGCATTGCGGTGATGGACAAGGGCCGCATCAAGCAGGTGGCGACGCCGGCGGAAGTCTATGAGGCGCCGCGCTCCAAATTCGTGGCTGACTTCATCGGTAATGTGAACATCATCGAAGGCGAAGTGGTGAAAGCCGCCAATGGCGAGACCGAGATTGCTACCGAAAAATTCGGTTTTCACATTCAGACCGAGACCCGCGAAGAACTCAATCCGGGCCAGAAGGTCTGGTATGCGGTGCGTCCTGAAAAGACGCGGATCACACGCGAGAAGCCGGACGATGCTTCGGTCAATGCGGTGGAAGGCGAGCTTTGGGATATTGCCTATTTCGGCGACATGACGGTGTTCCATGTCCGGCTGGAAAATGGACGCACGATCAAGGCTGCAAGCCTCAATGCCGTGCGCAAGACGGAAAATCCGCTGACCTATGACGAGCGTGTCTGGGTTTCCTTCGATACCGATGCCGGTCTGGTGTTGACCGCCTGAGGAGGCCACCATGCAGAAGCTCGTCGCTTCCATTGCCAGCCGTCTCGTCATCGCGGTGCCTTATCTCTGGCTGCTGGTATTCTTTCTTGTCCCGTTTTTCATCGTCTTCAAGATTTCCCTGTCGGAAGTCGCGATGGCGATCCCGGCCTATACACCGACCTTCGATCTGGCGCAGGGATTTGCTGCAACCTGGGAGAGGATAAAGCAGCTCTCCTTCGATAACTATCTGTGGTTGTTGGACGATCCCCTTTATTACAAGGCCTATCTGTCGAGCGTCCGCATTGCGGCTATCTCCACCTTCCTGACCTTGCTTGTCGCCTATCCGATGGCCTATGGCATGGCGCGCGCGCCAACGACGATCCGTCCGACATTGCTGATGCTGGTGATCCTGCCGTTCTGGACTTCGTTTCTGATCCGCGTTTATGCATGGATCGGCATTTTGAAGCCGGAAGGCCTGCTCAATCAGTTTCTGATGTGGCTCAACGTCATCGATACGCCGCTCAATATTCTCAACACGGATACGGCTATCTTCATCGGGATCGTTTATTCCTATCTGCCGTTTATGGTGTTGCCGATCTATTCTTCGCTGGAAAAGATGGACTATTCGCTCATCGAAGCGGCACAGGACCTGGGCTGCACACCGTTTGCCGCCTTCTGGAAAATCACCTTCCCGTTGTCGCTGGCGGGTGTGCTTGCGGGCTGCTTCCTCGTGTTCATTCCGGCCGTGGGTGAGTTCGTCATTCCCGACCTTCTCGGCGGTTCGCAGACGCTGATGATCGGCAAGACGATCTGGAGTGAGTTCTTCTCCAATCGCGACTGGCCGGTTTCGTCGGCCGTGGCCGTGGTGCTCCTGATCCTGCTGATCGTTCCGATCGTGATCTTCCAGCAGGTGCAGGCGCGGGCACAGGAAAAGGGGAAATAGGATGCAAAACAACTGGTCCCGCTTCAATATCGTATCGGTGGCTCTGGGCTTTGCCTTCCTCTATCTGCCCATCGTTCTGCTGGTTATCTACTCGTTTAACGAATCCCGATTGGTCACGGTCTGGGCGGGGTTCTCGACCAAATGGTATGTCGAGCTGTTTCGCAATCAGGCTCTGATGGATGCGGCATGGGTGACGATCCGCGTCGGTCTTCTGTCCGCAACGATTGCCACTGTTCTGGGTACGCTCGCAGCACTTGCGCTGACACGCTATACGCGCTTTCGCGGACGCATCCTGTTTTCGGGCATGGTTTACGCGCCGCTGGTCATGCCCGATGTCATCACCGGCCTGTCGCTGCTTCTGCTCTTCGTGGCGATGAATTTCGACCGTGGCTTCTGGACGGTGACGCTCGCACACATCACCTTTTCGATGTGTTTCGTGGCGGTCGTCGTGCAGTCGCGTCTGGTGAGCTTTGACCGTTCTCTGGAAGAAGCGGCGATGGATCTGGGCGCGCCGCCGGTCACGACCTTCATGAAGGTAACGCTGCCGGTTATCTTGCCCGCCGTGGTTTCGGGCTGGATGCTCGCATTCACCCTGTCGCTCGACGATCTTGTGATTGCAAGCTTTACCTCCGGTCCAGGTGCAACGACGCTGCCGATGAAAATCTACAGCCAGGTGCGTCTTGGTGTGACGCCGGAAATCAATGCTGTCTGTACAATCCTGATCGCGCTGGTGACTATCGGGGTCATCATCGCCTCGGTCGTCAACAAGCGTCGCGAAGTGCAGCGCCGCCGCGACGAGCAGGCGGCATTCCGTATGGGATAATGAAAAACGGGGCTTACTGCCCCGTTCCCATGGATGACGGTGAAATAAATGGCCGATCCCACGAGCCGCCGACGAAGAAATTGAGCGGCGGCTTGGCGGGCGGAGTTTCGGCTGGCGGCTGGCTATCCTGACCGTCTGTGCTGCCTTCCTGTGGCTGCTGCGGCTGGCTGTTCGGGAAAACGACTTCACCACTCAGCGCCAGACTGCGATCCACGAACGGCACAATGCCTGCCAGCGTCAGCGTGCCATCGGACGTGTCAAGACGCGCATTCTCCAGCGTCGCCACACCATCGGAAAGATTGGCTTTCACATCCAGACGATTGAAGGCAAGCGCGACGTTTTCCTTCCGCTCCAGAGCGAAGAAGCGCTGGCTCTGCGCCTTGGTCAGAAAATCCTGCACGGCAAAGCCCTGCATCTGACCATTGTTGAGCTGTATGGAAACATTGCCCTGCGCGTTGGTCAAAAGGCCGGACCAGCGATTGGCCGGGCCTTTCATGAACAGGGAAACATTGCCTTTGCCGCTTACGAAAGGCTTGTCGAAGCCAAGTGCCGTAAAGAACTGCGAACTGTCGATATCCGAGGCGTTGAAACGCAATTCGCCGCTCGCACTTTTCAGGTCACGCACGATCTGCACATTGGCTTGCATGATGCCATTGAAGGCTTTGGCGTCGCCGATGTCGAAGATGGCACGTCCGCCTCGTATCTGAACCGCAGCAGCTACCCCCGTCATGTTCACCGGGCCCGCCGTGGCACTCTGCGCGGAAAGGCGAAGGTCGACTTCTGCGCGATCAATGAAGCTCGTATCGACCACGTCGCGGTCGTGATTGTTGCGCTCGTTCGGCGAGCGCGCGCCGCTGTCGGGCAGTGGAATGAAGGCTGAAAACAGGCGACCAAGGTCAAGCTTGTCGAAAGCCAGTGTTCCGGTTACCGCGGGCTGTTCCTGTTCCAGGCCGATCTCGATCACGCCCTTGGCCGGGCTGTCGCTGGCGGTCATTTCCACATCGGCGAATTTCAGCCGTTTCGGCGTCGCGGTTATGGTGGATTCCAGCGAGAATGCACCGATTTCGGCGCTACCCGCAATTGGCGGAAGGCTGAGCCAGCGCACCGCGCCGCTGAGCGACGGGGTCTTGGCAGTCAGATCGCCTTCGAAAAAACGGTCCTTGGAAATATTCGCCTTGCCCTGAAATGTGAGGCTTAGCGGATTGGCGGTCAGGCTTGCCGTCACATCCGATGTGCCGCCCGCCAGAAGCGGCAGCGCTTGTGCGGCAGTCAGGCTGAACTGGGAGGTCTCTTCGCGCCATTTGGCGCTGCCTTTCAGCGTTGCGGCACTCGATGTTCGGGGCCATTCCAGCGTTGCGTTGACATCGGTTATCTGCTCGTCACTGGTGATTTCCGGCTCGCTATCCGGACGATTGAAGGCAATCGTCCCATCACGAACCACGACACGGCCAAACGGTTGTGAGGCCTGCTGCGTTGCCTGTGCATTATCTCCGGAACCGTCTTTTTGCAGGGCGCGCTGCGCACGGATAGCGGTGCCGAGGCGTCCGTTGGAATTGGCGATGGCGTCGAGGAGCTGTGAGAAATTCGAAATCGGTCCGTCGAGGTTTACATGCGGACGGACGATCTGCGTTTCGGAAAACGAGATATGTCCCATGATGGCATCGAGCGGAGAAAGCTCCACATCAATGCGATCAGCGCTCATGAGTGGTTTCTGACCCTGATCGGTAAGTTTGCTGAGCGTCACGCCGTTCAACGATGCGCGCAGAACAGGGAATACCTTCAGGCGAGGGGCTTGTCGCAGTTCAACGCTATAGCCGGTCCAGGCGCTGATTTCCTGTGCAACGCGGATACGAATGGCATCGGTAGAGACGATAAAAGGCACCACGGCCAGCAAGGTTGCTGCAGCTGCGGCGCAGAGAATGACGAGCGCAATTATGAGGCGCGTAAATCGGGGCCAGCGCATCAACCATCCAATCAGTGAAGTTTCATAGAAACACGCCACGTTTTTCTTCGCGCCGCGCCTCTGGTATTCGTTTTTTTGCATATCGTTATCGCAAAACTGCTGAGCACTTTTGCGCGACATATTTCAAGCTGTAAACCAGCAATGGGTCAAAGCAAAGACGCTAGTTTTATGATAAGTCGTCTACGGTTGCAGAGAACGGAATCAAATCAACAGCGCTGCTTCTTTCCTATGGTTAATCAATTGCTGCACGGAAATTAACCCTGATTTTACAGTCGCTACTAATGCGTAAATTCTGAACGAAGAACTTAAGGCGTCGTTAACCGGCTTCACGCGATAAGGAATGCAACACTGAGTGATGATCGAGCTGCCGTTTCCTGTGCTCCGTTGCGAATTGCTTTTGTGTCCTTTGTCTCTGAGATTCTGATAGCGCCGGTTCGTCCGGCGCTTTTTTTTGAGTTGAAGCAGGACATGAAAAAACCTCCCGCAAGGGGAGGTTCTTTAGTCTTTCCAGGTGCCGATCAGTCAGCCAGTACGCGTGTCGGCGGGAAGGCAATCTCGACCACCGTTCCGTGTCCCGGAGTGGAATCGATGGCAAATTGCGCGCGATTGGCTTCTACCATGGCTTTTGTCAGAGGCAGGCCCAGCCCGGTGCCTTCGCTGCGCCAGTCCTTCGCGGTCTCGGCCTTGCGGCGTTCCAGCGCGTTGACCTGTCGGAATGGTTTCAGTGCCTGCTCGACCTCGGATTTGGTCATGCCGATGCCGGTATCGCGCACCCGCATCACGACATCGCCGTTCATTTCATAGCTGGTCGATACGATCACCTGACCGCCCGGAGCCGTGAAGCGCACAGCGTTGGACAGAAGGTTCAGGGCTACCTGCTTGATCGAACGCGTATCGGCAACGATGTCGGGCAGGTTGGATTGGAAGCTCGAACGGATGATGACGCGTTCGCGATTGGCCTGCGGTTGCATCAGTGCGATGGCTTCGGCAATGGCATCGTTGAGTGAGACCGCTTCAAACTGCATGTCGAGAGCGCCAGCTTCGATCTTTGAAATGTCGAGCAGATCATTGACCAATGCCAGCACGTGATTGCCGGAGCGATTGATGTCGCGCAGGTAATCCCGGTAGCGATCATTGCCGATGGAGCCGAACTTCTCGTCGGCCATCAGCTCGGAAAAACCGATGATTGCATTGAGCGGCGTACGGATTTCGTGGCTGATGCGTGCCAGAAACTCGGTCTTCTGGCTCGAAGCGCGTTCAGCTTCCTTGCGCGCATTGGTCAGTTCTTCCTCGGTGCGTTTCCACTGCGTGATGTCACGCAGAACGGCGCAGAACCCACGCGTATGCGGCAGTTTGCCGATGGTCATGAAAAGCGGAATGAAGCCGCCCTTGGCTTCGCGGCCGATCACTTCGCGCCCATCATTGAGGACACTCAGAACACCGTTGCCGGAAAGGCCGTGCAGATAGTCCATGGCGGCGCGCTGGCTTTCGATGGCAAACAGCATCGAAAAGAACTTGCCTTCCGTCTCGTCGCGTTCATAGCCGAAGAGGGCCGAGGCCGAATGGTTCATCGAGCGGATGCGGCCTTCAGGATCAATAAGGACAACGCCATCCGTTGCCGTGTCGAGAATGGTCTTCAGTTCCTCGACATGATCCGCAAGTGCCTGCTTTTCGTCGTCCTTGTCGATCGCAACCGGCGCTTCAGCCGGGGCGGCAACGGCTTCAACGGATACCGGTGCAGCTGCCACCGGCATCAGGCTCAGCATGAGTGCGCGGCCCTCGCGCCAGGAAATGGCGTTGAGATGCGCATCGACAGGCTCTTCGCTGCCATTGGCACGGCGCAACACCATGCCCTGTCGCGTTTCGCCATCGTCGCTTTCGCTGTTGAACAGCACATCGACGCCACCCGCATAGCGAATATCATCAAGCGATTCATAGCCAGTGAGATCGAGCAAGGCCTGATTGACATAATGAATCCTATCGCCCGAATGAATGATGACCGGCACAGGCAGATTGGCCAGCAGGGCCGTTTCATCTCCATAGGCCATTCCGGACGACGGAAGTGATGCTTCGTCGGCGGCAACTTCGTCGATGAGCGACGCTTTCACTTCGGTCTTTTCGACCGGCTGCGAGCTGTCAATGACGGTTTCGTCCGATATGGTGACCGTTTCGGTTTCGGCGCGGGAATTGGCAAGACCCTGCTTGCGCAGACGATCAGCAATTTCGCGGAATGCGTTGCGCTCGGTCTTGGTCAGCCCGCCTTCGGGACGCTCTTCGCGCTCCCGTTCCTTCAGCATCCGCGCCTGGTCCGCAGCCACTTTCTCTTCTGCGCAAGCGTTCAGTAAGCTGATCACCCTATCGGATTCCCGACGTCCCGGTGTCGGCGCGATATCCAGCGGCGGCTTGGGCAGCGTTGCGACAGGCCTGTCGTCATTGGCAACTTCTTCGCCTAGCGCCAGAACATCGTCGTCTTCGACAGGCGTTGCCGTTTCGACCGGTTCGCTGATGGGCTTGCGCGCTTGCGGAATACCGCCTGCAAGCACCAGCCCGATTTCTTCCGGGTCCTTTTCGGCCTCAGCTGGACGCACCAGTCCAAAGCCGCGGAAACCGGTAAATTCCCGATCGCGCGAATAAACGGGCAGGGCGGCAAGCTCGACAGGCACGCGCAAATCCGTGCCCTCTACCGGCCACATCAACCGTTTTCCTGACCATGTGTCACGCTTGTCGAGCAGCGCCGTAATACTGCCATCGGGGTCGAAGCCGAAGACATTGGCCACATCGGCGAAGCGACGCCCGACGACATCAGCCGCATTCGGCCCAATCGTCGCGGCAAGGTCCGGCGATATTTCGCTGAAAGTGCCGTCCGGTCCCACCTTCCAGATGAAGCGGGCGGGCGGAGCATCCTGTTCGAATACAAAGCTGCGGGGCTTCTGCTGATCAGCAAAAGCATCTTCTGTATTTGGGCTCTCCACAGGCTCTGGAAGTATCTCTTCCAGAATTTCTTCGGCTTCACCCTGCAGAGCGGCGGGTGCTTCCAATGTCGCGACGGGAGCATCACCGATGATGCAAAGAAGATGCATGGGCGGCGTGTCGGTCAGTCGCGCAATCGCTCCCGGCACGGAATGCCTTCCGGCGCGGATGCGGCGCTTGACGATACGGTCAGTCGCGTCTGCAGCTTCGATGACAAGGTCTTCCAGCGTCGTGGAGGAAATGTCGAGCGCAGCAAAACGCGGGCTTGCGGCAATCACCCGGCTGTTCGCGTCGATCACCGCAATATGCGTGCTGTCGTCGCTGAGACCGGAAATGATGTCTTCAGCCTTGGTGTCCTTGCCATCGGCAGTCAGCAGCAGCCCGGACACGCCGTCGGGAAGCGTAATATGCGACACGCTGAACCGGGTAAGGTCGGAACGCAGTCCGCCGCCGAGGCGAACGGAAACGGTTCGGGTTTCACCCTCCGCATTGCTGTTCGAAGAGGCGATCTGCCGGCGTGTGGCGATGGGCAGATCAAGGCCGCCGCCGATCATGTCTTCCACGCGATCGAAGCCGAAAAGCTTCGCGCCGGGGCCGTTGACCCAAAGCACTGCCGACAGGTCGTGCGTCAGCACGAGCTGCGCATCGCCCTTTGCAAAGCCTTCGCGGATAGAATCCAGCGCGGCAATATCGATGAAGGGGTATGATCCTGACATACCTGTCCTTACCTGTTCTTTCGACCGCCCGCAGTGCTCGTTAACACCCTGTTAATAAGCCTCTTATGGGCGCGGGTCCACATTGCCATTTGGTATGGGCTGCATTTTCTGTTTCATTAGTTAATACGGGAAAGGCAATTTTACAGGCTCGGGCCAATATCCGGGTTGTGCACAGCCGGTCACCTATAATGGTTACCAGCCGGTGACTGTTAACAGCAGGATTTGATATTGAATCCCGCAATTGGGAATTTCTCAAAAAAGAGAGCTATAATCACTTGCAATATGGATCGATTCTCCGTATGTGACCCCCTGTCGGCGACGCCAGAGCGTCACGCAGCCGACACAAAGGTACGCGGTCGTAGCTCAGTTGGTTAGAGCGCAGGATTGTGGCTCCTGAGGTCGTTGGTTCAACTCCAACCGACCGTACCATTGTCTCTCATATATCCGTTGCGAGTTTAAATCAGCGATAAAACACTGGTTCGTTGATCTGAGAAAAATTCATAAAAACAACAGTTTGACGCGAATAGCAGGAATGCGGTAGCGTGCTCGGTGCTTTAATTGGAACCAATAGCCTACCCTGCCATTAGGTCTGTAGCGGCAAATCTTATGCCGCCGAAACCAACAGGAGGATTTGATCCATGAAACAGGTCAACCCGACTGAGGCAAGGCAGGGGCGCGAAGGCAAGCCCGTTCTCATCGTGCTGCTGGTCAGTATCGCGGCGGCACTGGTCGTGTGGGTGCTGGTCGAAATCTACGGCACCGTTATTTCTCCCGATGAGAATACGCCCAATGGCGAGAACTCCCTGCCACCCGCCACGACGGAATCGGTCCCACCAGCGTCGGCGAAATGATCGTTTGCTTGCGAGTGATCGTCGTTGGTACATTCGTCTATAGCGGAACCAAACCCAATGGTGCCCGTTGTGAAGCATGGAACAATTCTGGGCTGAATTTACGCATGAGAATGTAATCAGTTTGCCGGTGGTTCTGGCGCGGATGCTGCTGGCAACACTGCTCGGTTCCATTATCGGTCTGGAGCGGGAATGGCGTCGGCGACCGGCCGGGTTGAAAACCCATATGCTCGTCTGTCTCGCCTCCGCTACCTTCACGATTGTTTCGCTGGAACTGGTCAATGTGCCGGTATTCAACGATCAGAATATCCGGATGGACCCTTCGCGGCTCGTTGAAGCAATCACCAGCGGGGTCGCCTTTCTGGCGGCGGGTTTCATCATCTTCGCACGCGGAAAAATAACCGGCATCACGACCGGCGCCGGCATGTGGCTTGCGGCCTCAGTGGGACTCGCCAGTGGTCTGGGCCTCTGGCACATCGCAATCATGGCGACATTGATTGCCGTCACGGTTCTGGTCGTGGTGGGCAGGATGGAAAACTCGGTTGGCCCGGACAACAGCAAAGTCGAGGACAAAACCTCTTGAGCTGTTACCGAGCCAACAGTTTGCCGGAGTGACGGATCAAGCTTCGGCGAGCGCTTCGGCGATGCTGTCCTTCAGGGCAAGGCGCTGTTTGCGCAGGTTTGTTTCTTCTTCCTGGCTTACTGGCGCAATCTTTGTTTCAGCGCGGTGGATGCGGTCATTGACGGAATCGTATTCTTCCAGAATGCGGGCAAAATGCGCATCCTTTGCCTTCAATGCGTGAATGGCGTCGAGCTGGCCGGGAAACTCTTCTCCAAGTGTATGGGGGGTGTTCGACATTCTTTAGCTCCTTCCTTGGTTGAAAAGAGCTTCGCAAGCCAGCGAGCCAAAGGCATTGATCGCGATCAAGTTGAGCGGAAAGGAATATGCGGAAACTGCATGGCTGGCATGCAAATGCCGATCTTCTAAGTTGTCAGTGCGATCCCCATATCATGGGCACGGACCAATGAAGTGTCCGTGATGGAGAGAAAAATGTTTACCCGCTTCAATAATCGTTTCGGTCGTGCATTCGCGCAATTCGGCAGCGCCGTTCGTGCTTCTGCTGCTGTGCGCGCTGGTCAGAAGCCTACTGCCCAGGACCTTGAGACGCTTGGAATCGACGTTGACCAGTTCCGTCGTATTCAGGGTTGAGCAACCAAGTAAGCGTATGTGTATCTGAGTAAAAAAGCCCCGGATTTCCGGGGCTTTTGTTTTTAGTCTTCGTCCGTCGCCATCTGGCTCAGCAGGGCACCCTTGCCGCGCTGGCGCATGATCATCGGCACAACGACTGCGGCAATCGCCAGTGCGATCAGCACAATCGATACCCAGGAATGCACCAGAGCCATCGGGTTGCCCTGACTGATCTGCAATGCCTGACGCAGGCTCTTTTCTGCCATTGGCCCGAGGATCAGGCCAACGACAACCGGCGCGATGGGATATGAGAAGCGCCGCAGCACGTAGCCCAGCACACCGAATGCCAGAAGCAGGCCGAGCTCGAATGAAACCGGCAGGCCGAACAGCATCGAGGTGGAGGCATTCGCACCGATTGTTCCAAGCGTTGCGAAAACCAGAATGCCTGCATAGAGCCAGTGGCGCGGGATGGTGAGCATCTTCACCCACAGGCCGATCAGCGGCAGGTTGAGAACCAGCAGCATCAGATTGGCCACGAGAAGGCTCGCCACCAGACCCCATACCAGCGTGGCATTGGTCACGAACAGGAGAGGGCCGGGCTGCAGGCCGAACTGCTGAAAACCGGCAAGCATGATTGCTGCCGTCGCCGTGGTTGGCAGGCCGAGCGTCAGAAGCGGCACGAGGGTGCCCGCAGCCGAAGCGTTATTGGCCGCCTCCGGTCCCGCAACGCCTTCGATAGCGCCTTTGCCGAATTCTTCCGGATGTTTCGAGAACTGCCGTTCCGCCGAATAGGAAAGGAAGCTGGACACGTCGGCGCCGCCTGCTGGCATGGCTCCGATTGGAAAGCCGATGGCGGTGCCGCGCAACCACGGCATCCATGAGCGTTTCCAGTCATTCTTGGTCATCCAGACGGAACCCTTGACGGCGATAACTTCATCCTCTGGTCGAAGCTTCTTCGACACGACCGCAAGGGTTTCACCGATGGCGAACAGCGCCACCGCCAACGTCGTGACATTGATCCCGTCGAGCAGGTTCGGCGTTCCCATGACGAGACGTGCCTGACCCGTCAGCTGATCGATGCCGATCAGGCCGAGCGCCAGTCCGATGAACAGGGACGTCAATCCGCGAAGCGTGGAATCGCCGAATGCGGCCGAGACCGTCATGAAAGCCAGAAGCATGAGCGCGAAATATTCGGAAGGCCCAAAGGACAAGGCGAATTTCACAACCCATGGTGCGACGAAGGCAAGCGCCAGAGTGGCGAGCAGGCCTGCGATGAACGAGCCGATGGCCGCCGTTGCAAGCGCCGGCCCGCCACGTCCGGCCCGGGCCATCTTGTTGCCCTCCAATGCGGTGACGATGGAGGCGCTTTCTCCTGGTGTATTGAGCAGGATCGACGTGGTCGACCCGCCATACATGCCGCCATAATAAATGCCCGCGAACATGATGAGTGAGCCGGATGGATCCAGCTTGTAGGTAACGGGCAGAAGGAGCGCGACGGTAAGTGCAGGGCCGATACCCGGCAAAACACCGACGGCGGTGCCGAGTGTGACACCGATCAGCGCGTAAAGAAGGTTCGATGGTTCAAGCGCCACCAGAAGTCCGTTGGCGAGAAGTGCGACAGTATCCATGATGGCACTGAGCCTTTAAAGCATTTCCAGCAAAAATGCGAAGCGGTTTTGCATGGGATAATGCGACAAAACAAGGACTTAGAGCATTTCCAATGTTTCAGTCAAAACTGGGAATGCTCTAAACGAATTGTTCGAGCCAGCCGGACGGCAGCGATAGCTGCAGGCCGCGTGCAAAGATGAACCAGATCACGAAGGCGAAGACGATGCCGACGGGAACGCTGATCCAGAATTTGCGATAGCCGAAGCCACGTGCGGTTGCTGCGAAAAGCAGGCCGGTAGACAAGGAAAAGCCGACAGTCTTCATCGTCAGCATCTGGATGGCCAGACCGCCAATGATCCATGCCATCGGGGCGATCTCCTGATGCTCTCGCTCTGGAAAATCACCGCGAAGCGCCTCGAATACGGTCCAGATGGCAAGGCCGAACAATCCGGCTGCGACGACATAGGGAACGGTTTTCGGACCGACCGGCGAGTAGCTCGTCACGTCGTTTCCATAGGTTGTCGACCAGGCAATGGCGATGGCGACAGCGGCAAGAACAAGGGCGATGACAAGAGCGGCGAAATCTGGCGCCGCCCCTTCCGGGCGGCGCTTTTCCTGCGGTTCTGTTCCTGTCATTTGACGAGGCCGATTTCCTTGAGGATGGCTTCAGTCGCAGCGACGTCCTTGGCAAGCTGCTCCTTGAATGCCGGGCCGGCGAGATAGGTATCCGCCCAGCCCTTGTCTTTCAGAGCCTTCTGCCAGGATTCCGACTTCACCATTTTCTCGATATCGGCATTGATGGCAGCTTCCTGTTCGGCAGCGATGCCGGGAGCAGCGGCCACCATGCGCCAGTTCTGGATAGAAACGTCCACGCCGCCTTCCTTGAAGGTCGGTGCGTCGATGCCTTCCACGCGCTCGTCGCTCGAAATGCCAATGATGCGCAGCGTACCGGCCTTGATCTGGGCGTCGAATTCGCCATAGCCGGAAATGCCGACGGTTACCTGATTGCCGAGAATGGCTGCCAGTGCTTCGCCGCCGCCGGAAAAGGCGATGTAATTGACCTTGGTCGGGTCGACACCTGCTGCCTTGGCAAAGAGGCCAGCGGTGATGTGATCGGTGCCGCCCGCAGAACCGCCGCCCCACGAGACGGAGCCTGGATCAGCCTTCAGCTTTGCTGCAAGGTCGCCAAGGTTCTGGATGTCGGAAGAAGCAGGCACGACGATGGCTTCATATTCACCGGTAAGGCGTGCAATCGGCGTGATGGCGTCGAGCGTAACCGGCGATTTGTTGGTCAGGATAGCGCCGACCATGACATAGCCACCGACGATGAGCTGGCTTGGGTCGCCCTTGTTCTGGTTCACGAACTGGGCAAGGCCGATGGTGCCACCAGCGCCCGGAACGTTGATAACCTGCACGCTGCCGGAAATCTTTTCGTCCTGAAGCGCGCTCTGCATCGTGCGCGCCGTCTGATCCCAGCCGCCGCCTGGAGCAGCAGGCGCCAGCACCTTGTAGTCTTCTGCGGAAGCAGAGCCTGCCATAGCCAACGCCGCTACCGACGTCAGGGCCAGAATAAATCTACGCATATGTCCTCCCAGATAGAATGTATGCCGCCTCCCGGCGGACCTCCCCAAAGTCCCGCTCCTCTAGCGGGAGAAAACTACATGGAGATTAGCGAAAACAAATTCAATAGGCCAGCGCATGCGACGATAGTTTGGCCGCAATTTAAATAACGGGCTTTCGAATCGCTTGAAAACCGTGCGTTGGAAATAGCCATCGAGACCTGCTTGACGGCGACATCGGGTCAACGTAATAGTGTAACGACGGTTCCCCGACCGAGAGCGAAGGGGATTAATAGGGAACACGGTGAGGACGACCCGAAAAGGGGCCAAGACCGTGGCTGCCCCCGCAACTGTAAGCGGATTGCCGTTCATCCTCGTGACGTTGAAAGCGTCATGCCACTGTGCCGGAGAAGCGCGGGAAGGCAGATGAACAGCAGATATTCGTGAGCCAGGAGACCTGCCGTCTAGTGTTGTCCATTGTCACGGGCGGGGATGCCCGGAGCAGGAGCAGATTATGACAGATTTCCGCGTCGCAGGACGCATCCTTCTATCGTCATCGCATGATTTCGACATGTCCCCGGATATGCCTGTCCGTCTTCCGTATAGGATTTTTCCCGTCAGCTGACAGGGCGTCTTTCTCTCATCATTTCGGGGACTTTCATGAATATTCTCGGCAAGATGCCGTTTCGCGCCGCCCTCTGTGCGGTTGCATTTCTCTCAGGCGGTTTGGCTGCACAGGCAGCGGAAACGCAATATCCGCTAACGCTGAAAAATTGCGGTCGCGACGTTACCTTCAAGCAGGCACCGAGCCGCGCGGTTGCGGTTGGCCAGAGCAGCGCAGAAATTCTTTACAGCCTCGGTCTCGGCGACAAGGTTGTCGGCACGGCAGTGTGGTTCGGGCCTGTTCTCAAAGGCTTTGAAGAGGTAAATGCCAAGGTCAAGCGGCTCGCCGATAATGATCCAAGCTTCGAAAGCGTTCTAGCGCAGAAGCCGGATATCGTGACGGCGGATTTCCAGTGGCATGTCGGGCCGACCGGCATTGTTGCGAAGCCTGAACAATTCGAGGAACTGGGCATTCCGGCCTATACATCGCCGTCGGATTGCGTTGGTAAGGACAATTCCGGCGGTGGTGACGGCGTCCGCACGGCAGCGTTCAAGATGGATATCGTCTATCAGGAAATCACCGAACTGGCGGAAATCTTCAATGTGCAGGATCGCGGCGAGAAACTCGTCGCCGACCTAAAGGCGCGCGAAGCGGCTGCGCGTGAAAAAATTGGGGCTGCGGACGGAAAGCTTTCGGCTGTCGTCTGGTTCTCCAGCACGCAGGTCGATGCCGATCCCTATGTCGCAGGCAAGTTCGGCGCGCCCGCCTATGTTCTTTCGGCGCTCGGCATCAAGAATGTCATCAACAGCGAGGAAGAATGGCCAACGGTTGGATGGGAAACGATTGCAAAATCAAACCCTTCGATGATCGTTGCTGCAAAACTGGATCGCCGCCGCTATCCGGCAGACGATATCGCCGTCAAGCACCAGTTTCTTGAGAACGATGCGGTGACGAAGCTGATGCCAGCAGTCAAGGACAAACATGTCTTCGACATGGATGCGCAGTCGATGAGCACTTCGCTTCGCGTGATCGAAGGCATCGAAACACTTGCAGCCGATATTGCCGCCTCGGACCAGAACAAGTGACGGCGCGGGCAGCGACAACAGGCTTCAAACAGAAGGGAAGGGCCCGCTCCGGCGTGTTCTTCCTGGCCTTTTCGCTTGTCCTGCTTCTTCTTGCCCTTTGGCTCGGAGCGGCGATAGGCGAAACGGCGATACCACTCGATGTGGTTGCGAAAACCGTAGCCAATCGGGTGTGGAATGCCGGATATCCGCTCGAACCCATCGATGAAGGGATTGTCTGGAGCTATCGCCTCAGCCGTGCGGTTATCGCTGCATGTTGCGGCGCGTCTCTCGCAATATCCGGCGTTATTCTGCAGTCGCTGCTCCGAAATTCGCTCGCCGATCCGTATATTCTGGGCATTTCCGCCGGCGCCTCGACTGGAGCCGTTGCCGTTGCCATTCTTGGCATCGGCGCTGGCGTGCTGACACTCTCGCTTGGGGCTTTCATCGGTGCCATCGTTGCTTTCTGTCTGGTGTCCCTGCTGGCGCTGCGGGCGGGGCGAGGCAGCAGCGCTATCATTCTGGCGGGTATTGCCGGTTCACAGCTTTTCAACGCGTTGACGTCATTCATCGTCACCAAAGCAGCAAATGCCGAACAGGCGCGCGGTATCATGTTCTGGCTCCTTGGCAACCTTTCCGGCGTGCGCTGGCCCGATGTCACTCTTGCTCTGCCTGCCTGTCTGATCGGTCTTGCCATCTGTCTGTGGCATGCGCGTGCGCTCGATGCCTTCACCTTCGGAACGGAATCCGCAGCTTCTCTCGGCATACCGGTGCGCCGCGTCTACGTGGTGCTGATCGGTGTCAGCGCCATGATGACGGCTGTGATGGTTTCCATCGTTGGCTCTGTCGGCTTTATCGGTCTCGTCATTCCCCATGCGGCGCGAATGGTAGTCGGGGTCAGGCACGGCAGGTTGTTGCCCGCGGCGGCCCTTATCGGAGCAATCTTCATGATCGTCGCCGATATCCTGTCACGCATCATCATTCCGGGGCAGGTTTTGCCGATCGGTGTCATCACGGCTTTGTTCGGTGCACCTGCATTCGCCCTGTTACTTGGACAAAGGAGGGCGTCGTCATGATCCTCTCAGCATGCAATGTCGGCTGGTCGGCGGGCAATGTCGAAATCTTGCGCGATGTTTCGCTGGAAGTGGCGGAAGGTGAGTTTCTTGGCATCATAGGGCCGAATGGATCGGGAAAGACCAGCTTTCTGTCTTTGCTTTCCGGTGTTCGCAGATGCCGCGTCGGCGAAGTGAACCTCTGCGGTTCACCCATCGACAGTTTCAGCCGTCGCGAGATTGCGCGCCAACTGGCGCTGGTCGAGCAACAGGCGGGAACGACAGAACGTATCACGGCACGTCAGGCGGTCGAACTCGGGCGAACGCCCTATCTCGGTGCCCTGTCGCCATGGTCGGTGGAGGACGATGCCATCGTTGACCAGGCGCTGGTCAATGTCGATATGGCGCATCTGGCCAACCGCTATTGGCACACGCTTTCCGGCGGTGAGCGACAGCGTTTGCATATAGCCCGCGCTTTGGCTCAAGAACCGCAGATTTTGCTTCTGGACGAGCCGACCAATCATCTCGACATCGGACATCAGATCGGGCTGCTCGATCTTGTCAGCCGCCAGAAACTGACGGTGGTGGCCGCCTTGCATGACCTGAACCATGCCGCGATGTTCTGCGACCGCATCGCGGTGATGGATATGGGCAATCTCGTCGCGCTCGGCACACCACGCGAGGTGTTACGGGCAGAGCGTATCGCCGAGGTCTTCGGTGTCGATGTCGACGTCGAATATCAGGGCATCAGCGGCTGTCACATCCGCTATCGTGCTCCAGGTCAGCGCCCGTTGGAACTCAGACATTCTGCATGATCGGTCAGGCTGCAAGTCATTGTTTCGGTTGCTGCGGTGCTTCTAATAAACGGGAAATAAATAGGATTGTAAAATAGGTATTACTAATATTAATATTTATGTTTTCGGATAACATCATGAAAAGTTGTAGCTTTTTCAGAGTTTACTCACAGTAATGTGAGCGGTTTTGTTGGCAAACTGTTTCCATCGCGTTGGCGGTTGCGCTATACAACCTCAGCGCATCAAGGCATGCATTCACTTGTAAGAGCCTGAATCATAATGAACGTAACGATATCAGGCTCTTGCGATCCTTCGGGTGAGGAAGCGGATATTTGCGATGTAGATCCACGCTTCAGAGGAAGCGATGGTTTTCTCGAAGTCCTTGGTCAGTCTGCGACACCGTCCCAGCCATGCAAATGTGCGTTCGACAACCCATCGACGCGGGAGTAGTTGGAAACCTTCAGCGCGATCAGACCGCTTGACGATTTCCAGTGTAAACCTCCCGACCTTTTCCAGCCTGCCTTTGAGCTTTGGTCCTGCGTATCCGCCGTCAGCAAAGATATGCCGCAACCACGGCCAACGTTTGAGAATGGTTTTCAAGACATCCGGCGCGCCGTCTCTGTCCTGAATGCCCGCAGAATGGATCACGAGACCAACCATCAGGCCGAGAGTATCAACCACAATATGACGTTTGCGACCGTTGATCTTCTTCCCCGCATCAAAACCTCGTATTCCGCCGCTTTCCGTGGTTTTCACCGACTGGCTATCGATCACACCAGCCGTGGGGCTGGGCTGCTTGTCGGCCTGTTCACGCGCAATCATCACAAGTGTGTTGTTGATGGTCCGCAGCATGCCATCATCTCTCCAGCGGTAGAAATATTTCTGCACCGTGGAGAATGGTGGGAATTCAGTAGGCAAAAGCCGCCACGCACCGCCCGAAGAAGCTATATAAAGAAGCGCGTTCACCACTTCTCGCAGGTTTGTCTTTCGAGGGCGACCGAGATGTCGTGGCAAAGGCATCAGCGGTTCGAGCACAGACCATTCCGCATCCGTTAAATCGCTTGCATAACGCGAATTGCGACGCTCATACTGTCGGCGAGCGGTTTCAGTCCAGGCCATCGTGATCTCCATCGTATGTCAGAAATCCGATTGAATCATAACCTGC
>NZ_JBCAUP010000037.1:0-40000 GCF_038433355.1 Brucella cytisi | reverse complement strand
TGTCGTTGACTTACGTTTCTTCGGCAGGCAAAACTCACATGCCCGTTTGGGAGCCTTCCGACAGAATGGAAGACACCTTAATACCGGATTGGCGGTTTGTCCGCTTTTCCGACAAACGATTTCAAGCACGTTTTGTGCGGTCAGTTATAAAGAAGGACCGGCTACAGCAGTATGAAAGAGATGGGGCCGAACAATCTCGATCCGGGTGACGAGCCCCCGCTCAGTGTAGGCGGACGGCGGCGGCCACCAGATCGTCGTGAAGTTTCTGCCCGCTGGCTCGCTGGAACGTTCCTGACCGGCGTTACGTCCTGCATGCTGATCGGCGTTGCATTGTTTGCCGCTCTGGACGGGCGCGAACAGCTGGCGACCCCGCCTGAAATCCTTGCCCGTAACGACATGCCCGGTGCGACCGACGAAGCCGCTGTTACCAAGGGCGGACGTCTTGTCAGCACCGTCTCTCAGCAAAAGGCGCGCGACCGGCGCCGTTTCGATCTTTCGACGATGCAGAAAGTGGGTGAACGCGAAGTTATTCGCACGCGACCATTCGAATTTGTCCGCATGGCTCTCGCCGTCGATCACCCGACCAGCCGCAAATATCCTGCTTTCAACGCCCTCACCGTGTTTTCGGAAGGACCCGCGGCACCGCAGCCTGCCGATGCCGGTCAGATTTACGGCGCCAAGGTCGAAAGCGAAGTCAGTCTGCGTGTTGTCGATTTTCCGATGAACAGCACGACATTCGATGCATCCAGCGACCTGACAGTGGATGAGGTCGAGAAGGTTGTGCGGGATACCGGTGGTCTTCTGACCGACGGCGACGTGCAGGTTGCATCGCTCCACTATGTCGATCCCGCTCGTTTCGGCGGCACGGACTCGCCTTTCGCGCTTGGCCCCGCGCTTGGCGTGAAGATTACACAGGAGAATGTCAGTGTCGCACAGCGCGGCGATGACGAGACGGTTGGCGAAGGCTTTTCGGAAGAACTGATTCCTTTCCGTCAGACGGCCGATATCAAGCAGGCGCTTGAGGACGCCGGTTATACCGGCGACGATGCCGAGAACATGGCCGACTCGCTTGCCAAGCTGATGAACTCGCCGCGTCTCAAGGAAGGCAGCGTTTTGCGTGTCGGCACCGAGACGCAGGATGGCACGGACCGTATCGTGCGCGCCAGCATCTATAATCGCACCACGCATCTGGTGACAGTCGCCCTCAACGACCGGGGACAATATATTCCGTCCGACGAACCGGAACAGACCCCGCTCCTGCAGACGGCTTTCGATGGCAATGCCCTGCCTACGGCCATTCGGGGTAATCTACCCAGTGTCTATGACGGGATCAGCCGGGCCGCGCTTGCTTATGGTATGTCGGAGACGATGCGCGAACAGCTCGTCAAGATGCTCGCAAGCGATGTTGACCTGCAGTCACGGCTTGCACCGAGTGACCAGATCGACGCATTCTTCTCGCTGCCGGACGATCCCGACAAACCGGAAGCCGATTCGCAGCTTCTTTATGTTTCGGCCAATTTCGGCGGCACGACCCGCAAATTCTATCGCTATCAAGCTCCGGACGGGAGCGTCGACTACTTCAACGGCGACGGCAAAAGCGCGAAACAGTTCCTGCTCCGCAATCCGGTTCCCAATGGTGTCTTCCGCTCACCGTTCGGCATGCGCCGCCACCCGATCCTTGGTTACAGCCGCATGCACACCGGCGTGGACTGGGCCGCGCCACGCGGCACGCCGATCATCGCGTCCGGTAATGGCGTGGTGGAAAAGGCAGGCTGGACCAATGGCTATGGCAACCAGACCCTGATTCGTCATGCCAATGGTTATGTGAGCAGCTATAGCCACCAGAACGCCATCGCCCGCGGCGTTACCGCCGGTGCCCGTGTGCGGCAGGGACAGGTGATCGGCTATGTGGGGTCGACGGGTCTTTCCACCGGTCCTCACCTTCACTACGAAATGATCGTGAACGGCACCAAGGTCGACCCACTGCGCATTCGTCTACCGGATAACAAGGCGCTTTCGGGCAAGGAGCTCGAAGCCTTCAAGCAGGAACGGGATCGCATCGACACTCTGTTGAACAGTGATGACAACGGCACCAAGCTTGCCTCGAACGGATCGACGAAAAGCTGATAAAGAGAAAGGCCGGAGATACGCCCCGGCCTTTCTCTTTGAATTCACTGAAATGCTTACTCGGTAAACTCGACCGTTACGCCAGCTTTCACCAACTTTGCCAGCTCTTCCGCATCCCAATTGGTCAATCGCACACAGCCATGGCTTGACGTCTTGCCGATTCTCGATGGCTCCGGCGTACCGTGAATGCCGTAGGTCGGCTTGGAAAGCGCGATCCAGACTGTTCCCACCGGCCCGTTTGGCCCAGGCGGAATGGTCAGCACCTTATCATTATTGCCCTGCTTGAAGTTGATCTTTGGATTGTAGGTGTAGTTCGGATTGATCGCGATGCGCTCGACCTGAACAACGCCGGAAGGTGACGGATTGTCCGACGAACCAATGGTCGAGGGATAGGCAACGACCAGCTTGCCGGCTTCGTCATAGCCGCGAACCTGCTTGCGTCCTTTGTCGGCGATGATGAGGGCCACCTTGGTCCTGACAGGCTCGCCGAGGTTCGGAATCTTCACAATTGAACCTGGCTGGTTGAAGTTCACCCCAGGATTGATCTCTTTCAGATAGGCTTCGTCTATATGAAACTTTTCACCGAGCATTTCGGTGACCGACGTGTAGGCCATGGCCGGTAGCTGCGCCTTGTGGGCGTAATCTTCCGGGATGGAAGCAACGTATTGCCGTCCCACGTCTTCGTTGGTGATGGTGTATTCGGTGAAGGCTGGGCCACCTGTGGCTTCAAGTTCCGCATTGACCGCCGCTTCGTCTGTCGGATTGATCGACTTTCCGGTCAGCTCGCCATAGGCGGCAGCCGCCTTGTCGACATTGCTGCCCGAACGACCGTCAATGACGCCGGGCGATGCACCGGCGCGGTCGAGCAGTATCTGATAGGCTGCGATCTTTTCCTTTGCACCCTGCCCTTTCGGCATTTCGATTGCCGGAGCCATGTCGCTCGGATTGGGAACACCCCTTTGTTCATAACCCGGCTGGCCATAATCCTGCTGGCCATCATAACCGGGATTGGCACTGGCTGAATTGGTGCTTGTATTGTCAGGATATTGATCGCCTGCCGGAGGAAGTTCCGACCGTTGCACCTGTCCATCACGGTTGCCGCCATATTGCGGTGCCGCCGGAGCGTCCGGGTAATAGTTCGGATCTTCGGGCACGTTGCCGAAACCGTCATAGGGAGCGCCACCGTCGACTGGACCATCGAGCGTCCAGTTGTCGTCTGGCTGCGGTGCGCGGCGAACCCGACGGTCATAAGCGTTCGGGTCATAATTATTGGCGTCCTCGACACTGAGAATACGCCCGCGACGATCCATGGTAACGCGGCGGCCATACTGGTCGATAAAGACCCGTACCCGGCGATCATGATAGATTTCTTCACCCGGATCATAAAGCTGCGCAAGCTGTACCGGGCGTTCGGTAGCCACTGCAAAACTGCCCTCCTCCGCGCGCGCTGTACCGTTGACGGCAGTTACCGCGACGGAAGCAAACAAAGCGAAACGAAGCATGCGTGTGTAATGCGCCATGAAGAATGCCCTGGGTGATCGAGAGTCCATGGATGCCGCGAATATGGTTAATAACTGATTAGCTGATAAAGCAGATGCCAGATGAACTGGACATGAAAATGGCCAACATCGAAGGAAAGCTGGAAAACTTGTCACGCCAGACATGAAAATGGCGCCGCAACCTATCCGGTTGCGACGCCCAATAACCTCAATTCTTGAACGTTCAGGCGTTCTCGTCGATCTTCTGGCCTTCATCCTCAAGCGCACCGCGAATCGGATGGAAATTGAGCCTGTCCGAACCGGCGGTAATCTTGACGATGGAACCATCCAGAATGTCGCCCAGTAGGATGCGCTCGGCGAGCGGATCCTGAACTTCTTTCTGAATGACGCGCTTCAACGGACGCGCGCCATAAGCCGGGTCATAGCCCTTGTTGGCCAGCCATTCGCGTGCATCTTCTTCCAGCTGCAGCACGATCTTGCGATCGGTCAGAAGCATCTGGAGACGCTGCATCTGAATATCGACAATCGCACCCATGTCTTCACGGCGCAGCCGGTGGAACAGGATGATTTCATCGACACGGTTCAGAAATTCCGGACGGAAGGCAGCCCGCACCACGCCCATTACTTCCTCACGAACCGACTCGACATCGTCCTTCTCGCCAAGATTGACGAGATATTCAGCACCGAGGTTCGAGGTCATGATGATGACCGTATTGCGGAAATCAACCGTGCGGCCCTGTCCGTCGGTCAGGCGTCCGTCGTCCAGCACCTGCAACAGCACGTTGAACACATCCGGATGCGCCTTTTCGATCTCATCGAACAGGATCACCTGATAGGGCCTGCGCCGAACGGCTTCCGTCAGAACGCCGCCTTCTTCATAGCCGACATAGCCGGGAGGTGCGCCGATCAACCGGCTCACGGAATGCTTTTCCATGAATTCCGACATGTCGATACGAACCATGGCCGCGTCGTCTTGGAAGAGGAACGCGGCGAGCGCCTTGGTCAGCTCCGTCTTGCCGACACCGGTTGGGCCGAGGAAGATGAACGAGCCGATAGGCCGGTTAGGGTCCTGAAGCCCGGCGCGCGCACGGCGAACCGCCTTCGAGATGGCCTGGACAGCCTCGCCCTGCCCGATGACCCGCTTCGCAAGTTCGTCTTCCATGCGCAACAGCTTCTCACGCTCGCCTTCCAGCATCCGGTCAACCGGAATACCGGTCCAGCGTGAGATGATCTGCGCCACGTGGTCAGGCGTAACAGTCTCTTCAAGCAGAGAGCCCTTGTTTTCATGGCTTTCGGCTTCGACAAGTTGCTTCTCCAGCTGGGGAATCTTGCCATAGGCCAGTTCGCCCGCTTTCTGGAATTCACCGCTTCGCTGTGCGATGGCGAGAGCATTGCGTGCCTCTTCAAGCTGGCGCTTGAGATCAGCAGCAAGTCCGAGCTTCTGCTTTTCAGACTGCCATTTCGACGTCAGTTCCGCCGATTCTTCTTCCAGATCAGTCAGCTCCTTTTCGAGGCGCTGAAAACGATCCTTGGAAGCAGCATCGGTTTCAACCTTCAGCGCTTCGCGCTCGATCTTCAGCTGCATGATGCGACGGTCGATTTCATCCAGCTCTTCCGGCTTGGAATCAACCTGCATGCGCAGGCGCGATGCCGCCTCATCGACGAGATCAATGGCTTTATCGGGCAGGAAACGGTCGGTGATATAACGGTTCGACAAGGTTGCCGCAGCAACCAGAGCCGAATCCGAAACACGCACCTTGTGATGCTGCTCGTATTTTTCCTTCAGGCCACGCAGGATCGAAATCGTGTCCTCGACGGTCGGTTCATCAACGAATACCGGCTGAAAACGACGGGCAAGCGCTGCATCCTTCTCGACATATTTGCGATATTCTTCCAGCGTCGTCGCGCCAACGCAGTGCAGTTCACCGCGTGCAAGAGCAGGCTTCAAAAGGTTCGATGCATCCATCGCGCCATCAGACTTGCCTGCACCGACAAGCGTATGCATTTCATCGATGAAGAGGATGATCTGGCCGGCAGCCGTCTGCACTTCCGAAAGTACTGCTTTCAGACGCTCTTCGAACTCACCACGATATTTGGCACCGGCAATCAGCGCGCCCATATCGAGCGCCATCAACTGCTTGTCCTTCAAGGATTCGGGCACATCGCCATTGACGATGCGAAGCGCCAGACCTTCCGCGATTGCGGTCTTGCCGACGCCCGGCTCGCCGATCAGAACCGGATTGTTCTTGGTGCGGCGCGACAGAACCTGAATCGTGCGGCGGATTTCCTCGTCGCGACCGATCACCGGATCAAGCTTGCCTGCACGCGCATCCTCGGTCAGATCGCGGGCATATTTCTTCAACGCATCATAATTGCTTTCAGCGGACGCCGAATCGGCGGTGCGGCCTTTGCGCATATCGTTTATGACCTTGTTGAGCGCCGTCGGTGTCACACCGGCAGCGGAAAGAATTTCAGACGTCTTTGCGGATTTTTCCATCGCCAGCGCCATCAGAAGGCGCTCGACGGTGACGAAGCTGTCACCAGCCTTGCTGGCAAGTTCCTCGGCAAGCGAGAAGACCTTGGCAAGCGGCTGCGATAAATAAAGCTGATCGTTGCCACCCGACACTTTGGGCAGCTTTTCGAGCGCATTCTGCAAGCCGATGCGCACATCGGCAATGCGACCGCCCGCGCGTTCGATCAGGGACGAGGCAAGTCCTTCGTTATCATCGACGAGAACCTTCAACACATGTTCGGGTGTGAATTGTTGGTTGCCGGACGACAGCGCGAAAGTCTGTGCAGACTGGATAAAGCCCCGGACGCGTTCCGTATATTTTTCGATATTCATGATGTCTCCTTTGCCTTCCGGCCCATCAAGCGGCACCAGAAGATGTATGGTGACGAAGCCCCCACACTGGGCGGACTTCTTTCCAAGACAGCATATGGGACGATGGCCGGGTTTCGGCAAGGGTTACAGACACTTGAAGAACCAAATAAAAATGGCGCGGAAACCGCGCCATTTTTAACTTTATACACAGGGACGATCAGGCGTCGGAATCCGCAGATTCCGTTACCGGCGTCTCATCACCGCTATCCTTGGCGGCGCGGCGCGGACGACCAGGACGACGCGTGGCGCGACGTGGCGCGGCCTCATCCGCAGAAGATGCATCGGCAACAGGAGCGGCCTCCGCGGCCACTGGTGCTGCCTGCTCGACCACGGCTGCAGCCGGAGCCTCTTCAGCCACCGGCTGAGCCTGTTTTTCCTGCGGCTGTTCGTCAGAACGCTCGTCAGCGTTGAAGCGCTCACGCTGCGGACGGCGGCCACGACCCAGACGACGATCGCGGTTGTCGCGCTCGCGCGGCTGCTGGCGACCTTCACCGGACTTTACCGGCTCGCCACCATCTTCGCCATAAACGACCTCGGCAGGCGTGCCCTCGATAACCGGCTGCGGGCCGGAACCGTTGACGGGCTGTGGCTGTGCTGCAACAGGCGTGAAGCCTGCTTCCTCATCATCCGCACCGTCATCGTCGAAGGTTTCCTCGCGCTGGAACGGCACCGGATTCTGCGCCATGGCCGCCATGATGATGCGGTTGTAATGTTCAGCGTGCTGAAGATAATTTTCCGCCATCACGCGATCGCCAGATGCCTGTGCGTCCCGCGCAAGTGCCGAGTATTTTTCTGCAATATGTTGCGCATTGCCACGGATCTTCACATCCGGGCCATTGCTTTCGTAATTGCGCGACAGAGGATTGGGGCCCTTGCGGTTGTTGTTGTTGTTATTGTTATTCCCCCGTCCGCGCATGCGCCTGTTCTGCTGTGCTGGCCTCATATTCATCTCTTTTCAGATTAAAGGGCGTAGAAACTCCACAGCCAAAAAGCTGCCGGTTTCACGCTATCGAGCCATGGAGGAAGTACGCCCTAAAAACTTCCCACAAATCGACTGCTCCTGAGTTAGGTACCTCTATGGGTCACCAAAACTCCGCGGTTGCATTAAGGCATAACCATTCCGAAAAGCTCTGCTCTTCGAGATTATGCTTGAAAGTCGTGTACTTCCGCACAAGCCATCCCCAAAGAACCTTCGGGGAGCATGACCAAAAATCGTCATGGAGCATTTCCGCCACCGCCCATCAGCGGGCAAAACCATTCTGGCTGTATACGGTGGCCGGAAACTAAACGGCTTCGCCGCAAATTCCAAGTGTTTTTTAGCGGTTCGCCGCATCAAAATTACGTATTTGATTTATACGCGAAAAGCATGGCCCTTCTGTGGCCGCCAAGGTCACTCGCATGTCCTGCGAGGGAAAAACCTGCGCTTTCGAACAGCACTTCAACATCCTGGAATTGTCCGGCGCCAATCTCTACGGCAACCATTCCTTGTTTATATAGGTGATCTGCTGCCTTCTGTGCAAGGGCTCTGTAGAAATTCAGTCCATCAGACCCACCGTCGAGCGCATCCAATGGGTCATGTTCGCGCACTTCGCGCGACAGTCCGGCAATGTCTTCATGCGGAATATAGGGCGGGTTTGAGACGATAAGATGAAACCGCCCGCTCACATTTTCAAACCAGTCGCTTTTGAGCGCTGCGAACCGGTCACACACGCCATTGGCGACAGCATTGATTCGCGCCATTGCAAGCGCCCCCTCCGCCATGTCGAGACCAATGCCGTGTGCGCGCTCGAAGCGATGCAGAAGCGAGATGATGATCGCGCCCGTTCCCGTTCCCATATCAAGGAGTTCAAGCGTGTTTTTCTGCACCGCAAGCGCTTCCAGCGCCGGAATGACCAGCTCCACCAGCACTTCCGTATCGGGACGCGGTTCAAGCGTAGCAGCGGAGAGCCGGAAAGGCAGGCCGAAGAACTCGCGAACACCCATGATCCGGTGAGCCGGCTCACCCTTTTCACGGCGGTCCAGCGCATCGGAAAGCTTCTCGATTACCGCAGAATCAACCAATTGCTCAGGTGCGGATATCAGATCGAGCCGCGTCTTGCCGGTTGCCCATTCGACCAGGAGCCGTGCATCGAGGTCTGGCGTATCCAGTTCTGCCGCACGAAGCCTCGTCCGTGCATCAGCCATCAGGCGGTCGAGACGCATTTCGCTCACCCTTAGAGCGCATCCCGAAAAGTGTGAAACGGTTTTCGGAAAAGATGCGCGGTTCAAAACAAATATCTAGAGCGCCGATCTGGCCAATCTGCTCGAATCAGATCGAAACGCACTCTAATGCCCCAGTTCCGTCAGAAGTGCGGTCTGGTGATCGGAAATCAGCGCATCGACCAGTTCGTCCAGATCACCTTCCATAACCCGGTCGAGCTTGTAGAGCGTCAGGTTGATGCGATGATCGGTGACGCGTCCCTGCGGGAAATTATAAGTGCGGATACGCTCGGAGCGATCGCCCGAACCGACCTGGCTGCGACGTGATTCAGAACGTTCGGTTTCTGCCTTCTGGCGCTCCATGTCGTAAAGGCGTGCACGGAGAATCTGCATCGCGCGTGCGCGGTTCTGGTGCTGGGATTTTTCAGCCTGAACGACCATGATACCAGTCGGGATGTGCGTAATGCGAACCGCGGAGTCAGTCGTGTTCACGTGCTGGCCACCGGCACCGGACGCCCGCATCGTATCGATGCGAATATCTTCGTTGCGGATTTCGATATCGATATCCTCGGCTTCAGGCAGAACCGCAACGGTTGCAGCCGAGGTATGGATACGCCCGCCAGCTTCCGTTTCAGGCACACGCTGCACACGGTGCACGCCCGATTCGAACTTGAGCTTGGAGAACACACCCTTGCCGGAAACGGTGGCGATGATTTCCTTGTAACCACCGGCATCGCCCTCGCTGGCCGAAACCAGCTCGACCCGCCAGCCTTTTTCGGCAGCATAGCGCTCATACATGCGGAACAGGTCACCGGCGAACAGTGCTGCCTCCAGACCGCCCGTACCGGCACGAATTTCGAGAATGGCGTTCTTCTCGTCGGCAGCGTCCTTCGGCAGCAACAGAATCTGGACTTCCTGCTCCAGTCCTTCAATCCGCTTTTCCACGCCCGGCAGCTCTTCCAGCGCCAGTGCACGCATCTCTGCATCCGTGGATGCATCGTCACGCATGGCCGCCAGATCGACAGCTTCCTTGCGGGAATCGGTCAGTTCGCGAATCTTGCCAACCACCTCCTGCAGCTCGGAATATTCCGATGCGAGCTTCACATAGGTTTCCGAATCCGGATTGTGGGCCATCTGGCTTTCGATCATTGAGAACCGCTTCAAAAGCTGGTCCATCCGGTCCTGCGGCAATGCGATCATGTCATGTCCTAAAAATTATCAGCGGCGTGCAAGAATGCAAAACGGGACGCCGCGCAATCCTGCACCGCGACCGTTCAGTCAGGTCAATTTGCTTTGCTATAACGGAATATCGTTGTCTTCCGCAAATCTCATCAGCATTTCGCGCAGCGAATGCGCGCTGTTCGGCTTGTCCAGCTCTTCCGCCAGCAAGGCCGTAAGCTTGCTTGCGTCCAGCGCATCAAGCATGGCCTTGACCGGGCCGATTGCCGCCGCCGACATGGAGATCGACCTAAAACCGATGCCGACCAGCGCCATGGCTGGAAGCGGCCTGCTGGCCATTTCACCGCACAGGGTAACCGATTTACCGTGGCGATTGCCGGTTTCCACGATGAAGCGCAACGCCCGCAGGAATGCAGGCGAAAGCTGATCGAAGCGACCCGACATCAGCGAGTTGCCGCGATCCGTCGCCATCAGGAACTGGAACAGATCGTTTGAACCGACGGAGATGAAATCGACAAGCGACATCAGCTCCTCAAGCTGCCACAGCAGCGACGGCACCTCGATCATCGCTCCCAGTTTCAGCCCCATGGGCAACTGATGAGCGAACCGCGACAGATGACGGACTTCACGATCGATGATCTCGCGTGCGGCTTTAACTTCGCTGACTTCCGTGATCATCGGCAGCAGGACTTTCAACTCGCGTCCGCCCGCCGCCTTCAAAAGCGCTCGCAACTGCGTGCGCAACAATCCCGGACGGTCGAGCGTCAGGCGGATCGCACGCCAGCCGAGCGCCGGATTTTCTTCCTGCACGGTCGAACTGAAGTAAGGGAGAACCTTGTCTCCACCGATATCAAGCGTCCGGAAAGTCACCGGCTTGTCGCCTGCCGCCTCGATGACAGAGCGATAAAGACGTTCCTGCTGCTCGGCACGCGGGAATGTCGAGGCCACCATGAACTGAAGTTCGGTGCGAAACAGACCGATCCCCGCTGCACCCGAAGCCGACAATTGCGGCAGATCGACGAGAAGCCCGGCATTCATCAGAAGCGAGATATCGACGCCGTCCTTCGTGACGGATGGCTTGTCCCGCAATTCCCGATAATGGGCCTGACGCCGCGCCCGAAACCGAACCTTTTCGGCATAAGCCGTTTCCAGATCGGACTGCGGGCGCAGATGCATGATGCCTTCATCGCCGTCAACGATTGCCGCATCGTTGTTTTCGGCCATAGATACAATGCCCTTGGCCTGGCCGACCACCGGAATACCCATTGCACGGGCGACGATCACGACGTGGCTCGTGGCGGCGCCGTCCTCCAGAACAACACCGCGCAAGCGCTCGCGCGGATAATCCAGAAGTTCGGCAGCCCCCATGGAACGCGCGACGATGATGGCATCCTTGACCAGCGATTCGGCGATGGTCTTGATGTCACGTCCCATAAGTTGACGCAGCAAACGGTTCGCGAGATCGTCAAAATCCGACAGGCGCTCGCGCATATAGGGGTCGGTCAGATGCACCATGCGCGCACGCGTGTCGCTCTGCACCTTTTCGACTGCCGCCTCGGCAGTCAGGCCGTTGTGAATGGCTTCTTCCAGACGCCGCACCCAGCCGCGATCATGCGCAAACATGCGATAGGCTTCGAGCACTTCGCGATGCTCGCCCTCCACCGCCACATCGCGGCGCGAAAGCATGTCGTCGATGGATATGCGCAGGCTGCCAAGCGCTTCATCCAGCCGGTTCAGCTCGGCTTGGCTATCCTCGTTGAAAAGATTGGTGACGACGATGCGCGGCTCATGCAGCACCACATGGCCAAGGCCGATACCGTCGTTGAAAGCCTGTCCTGTCACACTCATCGGGCGACCGAGATCAAGCTCTATGCCCGGACGGGCCAGACGCAGACCGTCGCCGGTCGCGATGATTTCGGCAAGGACCATAGCGGTGGTTTCAAGTGCTTCGACCTCGTCTTCCCGATATGCCCGCTTGGTCTTGTTCTGGACGACAAGAACGCCCAAAGTGCGGCCAGCGCGTAGAACGGGAACGCCCAGGAAGGAATTATAGGCTTCTTCGCCCGTTTCCGGCAGATAGGCGAAAGCTGGATGGCTTTGCGCATCGGTCAGATTGAGGGGACGGGCGCTTGCGGCAATCGTGCCGACCAGACCCTGACCGAGACGAAGCTGGGCAAGATGAACGGCCTGCGGATTGAGACCTTCGGTAGCGTAAAGCTCAAGGACGCCGTCAGCGCGCAATATATAGAAGGAGCAGACTTCCGCGACCATATTCTGAGCAATTTCACGAACGATCCGGTCGAGGCGCGCCTGCGGTTCCAGCGGCTCTGCCATCAATTCGCGCAACCGCTTTAGCAGTACGCGGGGACCGGTTGTCAGCTCACGCATGATCGTCGGGGGCTCCTTTCAGGTTGCTGACGTGCATTCCGCCAGCCGATTCCCAATACCCGCCCGCGAAGCGTTACGCCAATCCCTTTGTGAGCATTTTTGACACCCGCGTCCAGAACAAATAGTCGCTGCTCGCAAAATGTTGCAGGGCCGCGCACCCTTTCGGCTGCGCGGCCCTGCATACAACTATGTTTCAAAATGGAATCTGAACTGGCTGCTTACTTGTCGAGGCCATAGACCGCGTGCAGCGTACGCACGGCCAGTTCCGCATAAGGGCCGTCAATCAGGATCGAAATCTTGATTTCAGACGTTGTGATGGCGCGGATATTGATGCCCTTTTCGGCCAGTGCCTTGAAGGCAGTGGCGGCAACGCCTGCATGGCTGCGCATACCGATGCCGATCACCGAAATCTTGGCAAGGCCGGTTTCTGATTGGATATTGTCAAAGCCGATCTCGCCCTTGACCTTGTCCAGCACCTTCAGCGCCTTGTCGACATCGCCGGTCGGAATGGTGAAGGTCATGTCGGTCTTGGAGCCGTCTTCCGACACGTTCTGCACGATCATGTCGACATTGATGTGCTCTTCGGCGAGCGGCCCGAAAATAGCTGCCGAAACGCCCGGCCGGTCGGCCACGCGCCGCAGCGAAATCTGAGCTTCATCCTTCGCAAAGGCGATACCTGTGACGACCTGCTGTTCCACGATTTCATCCTCGTCGCAAATAAGGGTTCCGGGCGGGTTGATCGGATCACCCATGCCCGGCGCATCTGGGTCCGTAAAGCTCGAGCGCACGAAAGTGCGCACCTTGTGCACCATGGCGAGTTCGACCGAGCGCACCTGCAGAACCTTGGCACCAAGCGATGCCATTTCCAGCATTTCCTCGAAGGAAATCTTCGAAAGACGCTTCGCCTTCGGCTCTACGCGAGGGTCGGTGGTGTAGACGCCATCGACATCTGTATAAATATCGCAGCGATCCGCCTTCACACCGGCAGCAATGGCGACAGCAGACGTATCAGAACCGCCACGCCCAAGCGTCGCCACACGGTTGTCAGGGCCGATGCCCTGGAACCCGGCAACGACGGCAACCTGACCCATTTCCATACGGCGGATGATTTCCGAACCGTCGATGTCCTGAATACGGGCAGCGCCATGGGCGTTGTCGGTCTTGATCGGAATCTGCCAGCCCTGCCACGAACGCGCATCAACGCCTATGGACTGAAGCGCAATCGCCAGAAGGCCGCTCGTCACCTGCTCGCCGGAAGCGACGATGGTGTCATACTCGCGGGCATCATAGAAAGGCGAGCTTGCGCCGCATACTTTCGGCATGTTCTGCACCCAGCCGACCAGCTCGTTGGTCTTGCCGGACATGGCCGAAACGACAACAGCAACCTGATTGCCTGCCTCGACCTCGCGTTTGACGTGGCGCGCCACATTATAGATGCGTTCCAGATCAGCTACCGAAGTGCCGCCGAATTTCATCACGATGCGCGCCATTTAAGGTTACGTCCCGCTGTTTAGAAAAATTACACTCTCACCCGCCCAAACCTTATATTGTTGCGACAGGCAAACCCGGGGTCACATAGCTAAAATGCCGCGCTTCCGCAAGGCCGCGCTTCGTATCGGGCCGCTTGAGAGCGAAATTGATTTGTTCCTTGACTTTGGAGTACTACCTTGAGAGCAGAACTGTACGCTTCCGCCGCTGGAGAATGAAATGACCGAAACTGCCCGCACCACCATCGACGCTTCGGAAATCGAGCATTTTTCGCGCATCGCCGCGGAATGGTGGAATCCGCAGGGCAAGTTCCGTCCCTTGCACAAGTTCAATCCGACGCGGCTCGCCTATATCAAGGAAAAGATCTGCGCTAAGTTCAATCGCGATCCCAATGCGCCGCGTCCATTCGAAGGTCTGCGACTGCTCGATATCGGCTGCGGCGGCGGACTTCTCTGCGAGCCGATGGCACGCCTCGGCGCGACCGTCATCGGGGCGGATGCCTCCACCACAAATATCGAAGTGGCGAAAATCCACGCCGCGCAAAGCGGCGTCGAGGTCGACTACCGCGCCACGACCGCAGAAGCGCTGGCTGAAACTGGCGAGAAATTCGACGTGGTTTTGAATATGGAAGTGGTTGAGCATGTTTCAGACGTCGACCTGTTCATGTCCGCCACCAGCGAAATGGTAAAGCCCGGCGGGCTGATGTTCGTCGCCACGATCAATCGCACGCTCAAAGCCTATGGTCTGGCGATCATCGGCGCGGAATATGTCCTGCGCTGGCTGCCGCGCGGCACGCATCAGTATGAAAAACTGGTTCGCCCGGAAGAACTGGAAGCTGCACTTGCGAAAGGCGGCCTGCGCCTCATCGACAAGCTTGGTGTGACCTATAATCCGCTGGCCGACAGCTGGAGCCGCTCCCGCGACACCGATGTGAACTATATGGTGCTTGCCGAACGGCCTGCCTGATCAAAGCACATCCCGAAAAGTGTGAAACGGTTTTCGGACAAGATGTGCGTAAAATAGACAGTTAGAACGCCGATCTGATTCAATCTGATCGAAACGGTCAACCTCTTTGTGCGCGTGTTGTCATGGCAACGCCTGCGCAGATGACCAGCGCGCCGATCCAGGTCAGAGGTGGATAATGTTCGCCGAGAAATAGCGTTCCGGATATGAGCCCGAGTGCCGCTGCGACATAGCCGATCTGGCTGAGATAGACCGGCCCGCCAACCGCCTGTAGCCGGAAGAACAGGGCAAACATGCCCGCCGATGCGATCGACTGGGCCAATGCAGCCCATGGGGCGAATGCAAGTGTTTCAATCGGAAACTGGCCGGTGAATATGAATATTCCCGCAGAAAGCATCAGCGCCGATGCGAGATGGCTTCCGGCTGCAAGTTCGGTCGGATCGGAGTTCTTCGGCCAGTCGAGCGTGCGATAGACATTGCCGATGGCGAGAAACACCGGAATGAGCAATGCCGCGGCGATCCACAATGGATCTGCAGGTTTTCCCACTTCGCCGCGCGTCATTGCCACCATCACTGCACCGATAAACCCGGCAGCGATACCGCCGATCCCAAGTGCATTGGGACGCCGCAACCCGAACCCCATCGACAGAACAAGCGTGATGACCGGCGACAGCGTATACATGATGCCGGTAAACCCCGCGCCAAGGCGCGGAATGGCGGAAAGAATGAGGAGATTGGGCACGGCATAGGAGATAAGCGCGGTACAGATATAGTAACGCAGTCTTCCGCCTGAAAAGCCGATCTTCTTTCCCTGCAGAAGAAGAACAGCGAACAGAATGATTCCGGCACTCGCCGAGAACAAAAAGGTCCAGATGGCAGGCGGAATACCAGCCTGCGCAGCGATCTTGCCGAGTGGCAGGATGAGGCCCAGCAAGGTGCCGGTTGCGATCAGCAAAAAAGGCGCAGAATCCGTCAGTTTCATGCGCCTTGTCTCCTGTACGGCAATCAGTTCTTGTCTTCTGGAAATACCGGCAACGGCAGAACGTCGACACCGTCTTCGAGCAGCGAATGCACATCCTCGCGCGACGCTTCGCCGTAGATACCACGTGTTTCGGTCTCGCCGAAATGGATCTTCCGGGCTTCCTCGGCAAATTTGTCGCCGACATAATCCGCATTCTCGCGAACCTTGCGGCTCAATTCCCGCATTTCGTCCAATATCTGCTTTTGCGTATCGCCCAGCGCCATGGCAATCTTTTCCTTGCCACGGCTTGTCGAGACCGCCGGCGCCATCAGCGACTTCTGAACGACTTGCGAATTGCACACGGGGCAAGCGACAAGCTGCATTTCCGACTGACGGTCGAAATCGGCATTGTCGCGAAACCAGCCCTCGAATTCATGGCCCTGATCGCAATGAAGCGAAAAGCGGATCATGGAAATTACGCGTCCTCTTTCTGCTTCGCGGAAAAAGTCCGGATATCGAACTCCCGCGCATTCTTCAGGTTCGGTATCTTGCCGCGTGCAGCAGCGCTTTCCGCCACGTCGATATCAGCCAGGATGACGCCCGGCTCGTCGTGATCGGCTTCGGCGAGAATCTTGCCCCATGGTGAGACGATGATCGAATGACCGTAGGTTTCGCGCCCGTCCTCATGCAGACCGCCCTGTGCGGCAGAGATCAGGAATGCACCATTTTCGATAGCACGCGCACGCTGCAAGATGTGCCAGTGGGCCTCTCCGGTCTGTTTCGTGAAGGCGGCCGGAGCGGTAATCACATTGGCACCGGCGAGAGCCTGAGCGCGGAACAATTGCGGAAAGCGGATGTCGTAACAGACAGCCATGCCGAACTTTGCGAAAGGCAGGTCGACAACGACAGTTTCCTTGCCGGGAATACAGGCATCCGATTCGCGCCAGCTCTCACCATTGTCGAGATCGACATCGAACATATGGATTTTATCGTAGGTTGAGACCTTCTCGCCCGACGGTGCAAAGATCGCGCCGCGATTATAGGATCTTCCGTCATCGCCCTTGATCAGGGTCGAACCTATATGAAGGAATATACCGTGTTTCGAGGCGAGCTTCGCCGCGGCAGCCATGACAGGATCGTTGGCCTCATCGCGCAATGACTGTGCGAGCAATGGCCGGTCGCGCTGCATGATCCCGGTCACTTCCGGCGTCTGCACATATTTCGCACCTTTGACCGCCGCTTCCGCGACCAGTTTTTCCATGGCTTCAATATTGCGGGCCACGTCTGTGCCAGACCGCATCTGGACGGCTGCTGCGCGGAACATGCTCATCGACCTCTCCCTGTCCGATCGAATTCTAAACCAGTTCGCCAGTCTTGAGCAGACCATCCAGCTTGCCCTGATCTTCCAGCTCGAAAAGATCATCACATCCGCCGACATGAACGGAGCCGACGAATATCTGCGGGAAGGTGTTACGGCCCGAACGTTGCTGCATTTCGGCGCGCAGTTCCGGCGATGCACCTGCATCGATTTCATTATACGCAACGCCCTTGCGGGTCAGAAGATCCTTGGCCCGGGTGCAATAAGGGCAACCGACACGCGTGTAAATCGTTACATCAACCATCATAAACTCCAATCGTTTTGGCCACTATATAAGCGGCAAAGACGTTATCTGGAAGCCCCGACGCTTTTCACGAGCCTGTGTAGCCAATTATCCGGCTCAATCCGGTAGAACGCGGCTGAACGTCAGCACATCCACGCTTTTCGCGCCGCCGCGCAGCAATGCCCGCGTTACCGCCTTGACCGTAGCGCCGGTCGTATAGACGTCATCGAGGAGCAGAACCCGTCGCCCGCGCACATGAATCTCGTGTTCCTCCGGCACGCGGAACGCACCGTCCACATTGCGCTTTCGCTCCTTGATACCAAGGCCGATCTGCTGTTCGGTCCGACGCACACGCTTCACACCTTGCGGCGCAAAGGGTTTCGATTCCAGTTTCGCCAGGGCGCGGGCAAGTTCCGCCGACTGGTTGAAACGCCGCTGCCAGAACCGCCAGCGAAGTAGAGGCACCGGAAGAATGACCTCGCATTCATCCAGCAATTCGCGACCCGCGCGTTGCATCCAGCGCGCCATCCACGGGGCCAGATCGGTCCGGTCGTGAAACTTGAGCGAAACCGCCATGCGCTGCGCCCCGATGCAAGACGGCGGACCGGAGACGCCGGAAAGGTGGCGGATCGGCAATCGCCTCAGCACGCGTGAAGTTGTCGCCGAAATCATGACTGAAAGGAATGCCCAGCACGGGGCAATAAGGCTTTTCTATAAAGCGTAGCTCCGGCCAGCATTTCGGACACAGCGTCCCCGGTTCGGATACATGCGCCCGGCAGCCGATGCATGTCGGCGGAAACAACATGTCCGCAGAGGAGCGAAAAGCCTTGCCGGCAAACCGCCGAAGCCCTTCGCCCGCGCTGCGCAAAAAGGTTTGATGCGTTCTATCGTCATCCGCCATTGCATTCGCCCCCATTCGAATGCATCTATCCCCGCAACGATTGTACTGAACCTTGCTCGAAAGAGAAGACGGATTCCATGCCTGCGCCGACCGATGATAGCGCGATTTTCGATCGCGATCTCCTGCTCTCGTTTCGCCGTCGTGCCTTTGCGCGCGCCGAACCCGGCGCAGATTTCCTGTTGCAGCGCATTGCCGACGATCTCGCCGACCGCCTTGACGCTGTGGAGCGGCGTTTTCCCGTCGCCGTCGATCTCGCTGGCCATACCGGCGTAGCTGCAGCAGCCATCGCGCAGTCTGGCAAAGCCGACCTAATTGTCCGCATCGAACGCGACAGTGATTTCCTGCGAGGTCCTTTCCCGGCTATTGTCGGTGACGAGGAAATGCTGCCGCTGAAAGCTGGCAGCACCGATCTGATCGTGTCACTAATGGCTCTTCACGCCACCAATGATACACCGGGCACGATGGTGCAGATCGCCCGCGCCCTAAAGCCGGACGGACTTTTTCTGGCGGCCCTTAGCGGCAGTGGAACACTCGGTGAATTGCGCGAAAGTCTTCTTCAGGCGGAAATCGAACTGACAGGCGGCGCCTCGCCGCGCATTTTCCCGTTCCCGGACGTGCGCGATGTGGGCGGCCTTCTGCAACGTGCAGGTTTCGCCCTGCCCGTAACCGACGTCGACAACATCACGGTGCGCTACGATTCGCTCTTCAACCTGATGGCCGATCTGCGCGCCATGGGCATGCAGAACATCCTGCGCGACCGTTCCCGCAAGCCGGTTTCGAAACGCCTTTTCCTACGGGCCGCTGAAATCTATGCCGAGCGGTTCTCCGATCCGGATGGACGCATCCGCGCCACTTTCTCGGTCATCTGGCTATCAGGCTGGGCGCCGCATGAATCGCAGCAAAAACCATTGAAACCGGGCTCTGCAAAAGCATCGCTGGCAGAAGCGCTAAAAAAGGCTGCGAAAGACAGCTAACAGTCGCCGTGGTGGCTGCCGTTTGTCTCGATGATGCAGACGGAATTGGGGCTCGGCTGAAGCACGCTCTTGCGCACTGTATACGTCTGGCCTGTTGCATGCGGCTGGGTGCTAGCATCGCGCTTGATCGAGCCGGTCATGGTGCGGTCTATCCCGACCGGGAGCACTGACTGGGCTGCAACCTTGTTTGCCTGATCGTTGAGAACCGGCACAATGATGAGAGCCAGAGCGACAACGGCAGAGCCGAACAACAGCACAACGCGCAGGATTCCGCGACCAGCCTTCGTTAGCGGCTTGGCCGTATATTCGTTGTGATCAGCGCTAAAATAATTGTTGTCGAAACTCATGCTTCAAGACTCCGGGGCAGCTCCCAAACGAGAATGCCTCAACGGAGTGAATCATACATTAACCGGCCAGTGGAATCGTAAGAAATTGCCAACCTTTTTCCACAGTTGTGGACAGGGGCCGGTCTACAGCAGATCAAGCAGAAACGGGATCAACGGTTCGTCGGCTGGCGGCATCGGATAGTCGCGCATATCCTTCGGACGAACCCATTTCAGCGCCTGCCCTTCGAGCCCCCGCGCGATACCTTCATAACGGCGGCAGACATAGAGCGGCATCAGCAGGTGGAAGTCATCATAGGTGTGGCTCGCAAAAGTCAGCGGTGCAAGGCAGGCCGCTTTCGTCGTGATGCCGACTTCTTCCTGCAATTCGCGGATCAGCGTTTCTTCCGGCGTTTCGCCCGGTTCCACTTTGCCACCGGGAAACTCCCACAGCCCGGCCAGCTGCTTGCCTTCCGGGCGCTGCGTCAGTAGAACCCGGCCATCCGAATCCACCAGTGCGCAAGCAGCGACCAGAAGAATGCGGCGTCCTTTTACCTCGGTCATTTCTCGTTGCTCTCCCGATAGGCATAGCGATAGGCTTCCCGAAAGCCGAAGCTCTCGTAAAGAGCAAGTCCAGCAACGTTGTCCGCCTCGATCTGCAGCCATGCCGTCTTTGCACCGAGCTTTACGGCCCATTTGAGTGCAGAACCGACAATCGCATGTCCATGCCCCTTGCGCCTTGCATCGCGCAGGGTTCCGACATCGAATAGACCCGCCATCACGCCATCCTGTACGCAAAGCAGGTTGGATACGGCGCGTCCGCCCTCCTCCAGCACGAACATGCCCTTGTTCGGGCGAACGCTATTAAGAAGTTCGGAAAATCCGGGCCGCATATCCTCCGGTCTTTCATGGATGGAAAGCGAGGCATCCACGAAGCGCCCAATATCCTTCAGGGGTATCTGGTCGATGGCGTCCGACAAATCGAGTTCCTCGAGATTCGCCGTCATCACAATGGTTTCGTCCTGGCGCTTCCAGCCAAGCCCTTCAAGATAATCCTCAAGCTCGCGCGGTGCGAGCGGCGAAAGCCTGAAACAGGGAACACGACCATAGGCGCGAAAGCGCTGCGCCGCCAGTTCCACACGTGTTGGAATATCGCGCGTGTCGCCGGGATCGAGCGGATTGATCGAGTTGAGACGCCGGGATGGATGCGCTGCAGTCATGCGTATCGCCCATGTGCCGTCATAGTGAACCGACGTGGCAGGCCAGGCACGGAAGCCGACGGCTTCAAGCTGGCGAACGATGGCAAGACTTGGGGTGCTGGGCTTTTCCATTACTTCGATCAACTTCTGTAATCGCCATTAATGGCGACATATTCCTTTGTGAGGTCGCAGGTCCAGACAGTTGCCTTGCCCTTGCCTATCCCCAGATCGACGCGAATGCGAATATCCTCGCCCTGCATATAGGTGGACGTCGCTGCTTCCGAATAGGCCGGATCGCGCTCGCCCTGATGCGCAACACGAATATCGCCGAACCAGATCGCGAGCAGGTCACGATCGGCAGGTTCACCAGCCTTGCCTACGGCCATGACCACGCGGCCCCAATTGGCGTCTTCACCGGCAACAGCCGTCTTGACCAGCGGCGAATTGGCGATGGAAAGCGCGATCTTCTTGGCAGACGCTGCGGATTTTGCGCCCGTCACTTCCACTTCCACCATCTTGCGTGCACCCTCACCGTCGCGCACGACCTGCAGCGCAAGCGATTTAAGGAGGCGGCCGAGCGCCTTCTTGAATTCGCCAAGGCGCTTGTCGGCAGGATCAGTAATTTCAGGTGCACCACGTTCTGCCGCCGCACCAGTGGCGAACAGCATCAGCGTGTCCGATGTAGAAGTGTCGCTGTCTACCGTCACAGCATTGAAGGTCGAGCCAACGCCCTTGGAGAGCAGGCTCTGCAACACGTCAGCCTTGATCGGTGCATCGGTAACGACGAAGGAAAGCATCGTCGCCATATCCGGCGCGATCATGCCCGCGCCCTTGGCTATACCGTTGATCGTGACCGGCACCTGACCGAGCAGCACCGTTTCGGTCGCGACCTTCGGATAGGTATCGGTGGTCATGATCGCCTTGGCGGCTTCGGTCCAGAAATCCTCGACCGCATCCTTGTTCATGTCGCCGAGCAGATGCGCGAATTTGCTTGCATCGAGCGGTTCGCCGATCACGCCGGTTGAAGCCAGAAAGACATCTGTTGTGGCGCACCCGACCGCCCTGGCGGCAGCTTCAGCCGTTGCTTCCGTCGCTTCACGACCCTTGACGCCGGTAAAGGCATTGGCGTTGCCGGAATTGACGACGACCGCGCGGGCCTTTCCGTACACGAGATTGCGGCGGCAAAAATCGACCGGCGCCGATGGGCAGAGCGAACGTGTAAAGACCCCTGCGGCTTCAGCCGGTCGGTCGAACACCATCAACATCACATCCGTTCGCCCCTTATACTTGATCCCGGCAGCAGCGGTAGCGATGCGCACGCCATGGACGACCGGCATTGTGGGGTAGTGTTTGGGAGCGAGCGGAGAAACAAACGCGGACATATGTGCCTCGATGGATGCGGTTTCGTAGAAACCCGAAAATCGTGATGCCCAGCAAACGGCGTTACGCGAATTTCGGATTCAAAATATGACGCGCGCATTGGAAAGGTTTGCTGTTTAAAATCAAGCGAGAAACGCAAGATCAGAATAAAAAACGCCCCGGCAAGCCGGGGCGTTGATATTTGAAGCCAGTTTTTACTGCTGTGGAGCAGCTTCTTCCGGCGCGTCATTCTTGTCCGCGCCTTCCTGGGCTGCGGCGGCATCCTTCATGGCTTTCTCGACAGCCGGATCCTCGTAGTCGATCTTCATACCGTCACGCAGCTTCTTGACGGTTTCCACATAACGCTCGCGCATGATGATCGAACGGATCTGGTCCTTGACCTGATCGAATGCCGGTGGCTGCTTGGTGCGACGATCTTCGAGCTGGATCACATGGAAGCCGAACTGGGTCTGGACCGGCTCCTTGGTGTATTCACCCGGCTTGAGCGCAAAGGCGGCTTTTTCGAACTCCGGCACCATCTGGCCTTCGGCGAAGTAGCCGAGATCGCCACCATTGGCTGCCGTGCCGTCGGTTGAGCTCTCCTTGGCGAGGTCCTCGAACTTGGCGCCGCCTTCAAGCTTCTTGATGATGGCTTCGGCTTCTTCCTTGGTCTTCACGAGGATGTGACGAGCGCGCACTTCCACCTGCGGTGGCATGGCTGCGATTTCCTTGTCGTAGCGCGCACGTACATCGTCATCGCTGATCTTGTCGACAACAGCATCCTTGAAATATTCGTTATGGAGCGCGCGTTCACGCAGGAATTCCATGCGATTCTTGAATTCCTGGGACTGATCGAGCTTTTCCTTTTCCGCTTCACCAGCCATCGCCTTGATGTCGATCAGGGCAGCAAGCGCAGCCAGACGGCGCTGTTCGGCAGGAAGGCGCGAGAACTGCGGATCGAGATCGCCTGCAGCCTGATCGACTTCACCGACCGTGATGTCGTTGCCGTTGACGGTCGCCAGAACCTTGGACGGATCTTCCTTTTCTGCAGGGGCTGCAGCCGGTGCAGCAGCAGGCTTTCCAGCATCCTGTGCGAATGCGGCGCCTGAGTAGCTTGCCAGCGCCACCGAGGCCGCCAGAGACATGCCGACGACAGCGAGAGCCTTGCGATAAGGGGCTTTCAGAATGGCTTTCATATGGAATTCTCTCCTTCGTGGCCGCTTACCGGCCCGATGAATGCGGCGGAATTTGGCCCGGATCTCCCCAATATTGCAACAAAGGAAAGGTTTTCCAGCCCATGGTGTGGCGAATCCGAAATTCGCATCACTTTGGAGCAGTGTTGCTAACGAATTTCGGATTCAAAGCCACACCAGCAATATATAGAATCGAGTGCGGTTTACAGATTTGAATTCCTGAACGCAGATGCCATGCAAATGACAGGAACTTCAAATCCACCACACTGGAGCAACGTTGACATCGCCCGAAGCCCCTCTTATCTGTCCTTCGGCTTTACGTCCAGTAAGGGGCGGGGGAATTGCGCCGGAAATGCGCCGTAACGGGCAGCTTTCGCAGCGCAGTTTTCTTGCAATTGTTTCAATACGCGTGAATAAAGCATTCGACATTGCCGGAAGCGCTTCCGGCTGAACGGACAGGAAAGGACCAGTGATGGTCAGCTTTGGCGGTTTCGCCCGCAAGATATTCGGTTCATCCAATGACCGCCGCGTTAAAACCCTGCGCCAGCGGGCAAATCAAATTACTGCTATCGAGAAGAATTACGAAAATCTTACCGATGAGCAATTGCAGGCCAAGACCGCCGAATTTCGTGCGGCGCTGGCTGAAGGCAAGACGCTCGACACTCTTCTGCCCGACGCTTTCGCTACGGCACGTGAAGCTGCGAAGCGCGTACTCGGTATGCGCCCGTTCGACGTGCAACTGATCGGCGGCATGGTTCTGCACGAACGCGGCATCGCGGAAATGCGCACCGGTGAAGGCAAGACGCTGATGGCGACCCTGCCGGTCTACCTCAACGCGCTTGAGGGCAAGGGCGTACACGTGGTGACGGTCAATGACTACCTCGCCACCCGCGACGCCGAAACCATGGGCAAGCTTTATAACTTCCTCGGCCTGACCGTCGGCGTTATCAAGCACGGCCTCGACGACGATGAGCGCCGCGCGGCCTATGCCTGCGACATCACCTATGGCACCAACAACGAGCTGGGCTTCGACTATCTGCGCGACAACATGAAATATGAGCGCGCCCAGATGGTGCAGCGCCCGCACAATTACGCCATCGTCGATGAAGTGGACTCGATCCTCATCGACGAAGCGCGCACCCCGCTCATCATTTCCGGCCCGCTGGAAGACCGTTCGGACTTCTACAACCTCATCGACACCTTCATTCCAGCCCTTGAGCCGGAAGATTTTGAAATCGACGAGAAACAGAAGACGGCAATCTTCACCGAAGTCGGCACTGAGAAGGTTGAGCAGCTTCTGGAAGCCGCAGGCCATCTTAAGGGGGAAAGCCTCTACGACATCGAGAATGTCGCGGTCGTGCACCACCTGAACAATGCGCTTCGCGCGCACAAGCTCTTCCAGCGCGACAAGGACTATATCGTCCGCAATGACGAAATCGTCATCATCGACGAATTCACCGGCCGCATGATGCCAGGCCGCCGTTATTCGGAAGGCCTGCACCAGGCGCTGGAAGCCAAGGAACATGTGACGATCCAGCCGGAAAACCAGACGCTGGCCTCGATCACCTTCCAGAACTACTTCCGCATGTACAACAAGCTGTCAGGCATGACCGGTACGGCTGCGACGGAAGCGGAAGAGTTCGGCAATATTTATGGCCTCGAAGTGCTCGAGATTCCGACAAATCTACCGGTCCAGCGCATCGACGAAGACGACGAAGTCTATCGCTCCGTCGAGGAAAAATACCGCGCCATCGTGCGCGATATCCGCGCCTCGCACGAGAAGGGCCAGCCGATCCTCGTCGGCACGACCTCGATCGAAAAATCAGAACAGCTGGCCGAACGCCTTCGCAAGGAAGGTATCAAGGAATTCCAGGTTCTGAACGCTCGCTACCACGAGCAGGAAGCCTATATCATCGCACAGGCCGGTGTGCCCGGAACCGTCACCATCGCCACCAACATGGCTGGTCGCGGTACCGACATCCAGCTTGGCGGCAATCTGGAAATGCGTGTTCGTCAGGAACTTGCCGATATACCGGAAGGTCCCGAGCGCGATGCCAAGATCGCGGAAATCAAGGCTGACATTGCACAGCTGAAGGAAAAAGCTCTGGCCGCAGGCGGGCTTTACGTTCTCGCCACCGAGCGCCACGAAAGCCGCCGCATCGACAACCAGCTGCGCGGTCGTTCGGGCCGTCAGGGCGATCCGGGTCGTTCGAAGTTCTTCCTGTCATTGCAGGACGATCTGATGCGCATCTTCGGTTCCGACCGCATGGACAGCATGCTGCAGAAGCTCGGCCTCAAGGAAGACGAAGCCATCGTCCATCCGTGGATCAACAAGGCGCTTGAAAAAGCGCAAAAGAAGGTTGAAGCCCGCAACTTCGAAATCCGCAAGAACCTTCTGAAATACGACGATGTCATGAACGATCAGCGCAAGGTGATCTTCGAACAGCGTCTGGAAATGATGGACGAAGAGGACCTGACCGAGACTGTTGGCGAAATGCGCCATGAGGTCATCGAGGACATGGTCGCGCTGCGCATCCCCAAAGACGCCTATGCGGAAAAGTGGGATATTGCCGGCCTCAAGGAAGACATCATCTCCAAGCTCAATCTCGACCTGCCGGTCGAGGATTGGGCCAAGGAAGAAGGCATCGCGGAAGAAGAGTTCGAGAACCGCATCAAGGAAGCCGCGGACAAGGCTGCTGCCGAGAAGGCCGAACGCTTCGGCCCGCAGATCATGACTTACGTTGAAAAGTCCGTGATCATGCAGTCGCTGGACAATCTCTGGCGTGAGCATCTGGTCAATCTCGACCATCTGCGTTCGGTCGTCGGTTTCCGCGGTTACGCCCAGCGCGATCCGCTGAACGAATACAAGACCGAAGCGTTCGAACTGTTCCAGTCGATGCTTGCCAACCTGCGCGAAGTCGTTATCTCGCAGCTGATGCGCGTCGAGATCGTTCGCGAAGCACCGCCGGAACCGGAACTGCCACCGATGACCGGCCGTCATATCGACAGCACCACCGGCGAAAACGATTTCGACGAAGCGAGCTGGTCCGACCATCAGCATGACGAACGCAATGTGCCTGCTGCCGAACGCGATCCGGCCGACCCGCGCACATGGGGTAAGGTCAGCCGCAACGAAGCTTGCCCTTGCGGCTCCGGCAAGAAGTACAAGCACTGCCACGGCGCTTTCGAGTGATGTGAGCCGAGCTCATCATCGCATCTATCGAACAAACCCCGGCAAGCCATTTGCCGGGGTTTGTGTTTTCTAGCGCTCGTGGACAAAGGTTGACTGCGGAATCGTTTTTTGATTCAAGGCTGCCATTTGGAGGCTGCTTTGGGCGAACGGATAGGTTTGACAGACGATGAATGGTCGGTAATCAGTCCGCTTCTACCTGCTGAAAGTGGGCGTGGATGCCGCCCTGCTCAGGACAATCGGCGTTATTTCGAAGGCATGCTGTGGATGGCGCGTACAGAAGCGCAATGGCGGCATCTGCCTGATGAATACGGCAAGTGGAACAGTGTCTTCCGCCGATATCGACGCTGGGTCGAGACCGGTGTTTTCGAGGCAATGCTTGAGACACTGGCCGAACTGGTAGAACGGGATCGAAGTGCCGACATGATCGACAGTACCGTCGTCCGGGCACACCATTGTGCAGTCGGCATAAAAAGGGGACTCAAGAGACCGAGGCGCTTGGCCGATCGCGCGGCGGTTTCACAACCAAGCTCCATGCCCGGTGCGATGCGAAAGGCCGACTGCCAGGCTTCGTCCTGACGCCCGGACAAACGCATGATACGCAAGGCTTCGCGCCGTTGTTCCGGATGATCTCCGACCAGATCGAGGCGTTCCTCGCCGACAAGGGGTACGACGCTGACGCCATTCGCGAAGAGATCGCCAGCGCCAACATCGAGGCCGTCATTCCGACAAAGAGCAACAGACGCCAACCAGTCCCGCACGACAAAGCCAAATACAAATGGCGTAATCAGATCGAGCGCCTCTTCAACAAGCTCAAGAACTGGCGACGGGTCGCAACCCGATACGACAAGACCAAGGAATCCTACCTCGGTTTCGTCGCAATCGCTGCAGTCAAACTATGGATACCCTTTGTCCACGAGCGCTAGCACACGATGGACGTCGATATGCACCGCGAGCAGTTGTATGACTTGCTTTATTTTAGATGCTTCAAATATAGATGCCGTTTAGAAAATACTCACCATTCCTTGAAGTCTTGCGACCTTCGGCAGATTAGACTTTTTCTTTTTCTCTTTATAAAGAACTCCTGTCTAAGGTTTTCATGCGCCTCATAACCAACAAAGCATAGGCGTGAAAATCGGGTTATCCGGTGCTAAACAAGCAGGTCCCAAGAGGCTTGCAAAGACAGGGTTGGCAAACAGTGCGGTTTTCGGCAGCTGAAACGGCGAGCCGGTTTCTACCCGGCAGGATCGCAGCCACGCTTCGTCCCGTGACGGAGCGGCTGGATGCCGTACTTACGGATAGCGGACCACAGGCAAGCGCGCAGCGCTCTTCCCTCGTCGCCTTTTCCGTGCGCGTTGCGAGCGCTGCTATTGCCCTCCTGTCTCAGGTTATTCTCGCCCGCTGGATGGGGGAATTCGAGTACGGCATCTTCGTCCTCGTCTGGCTGACCATGATAATTATCGGCGATCTGGCCTGTTTCGGACTGCACACCACGATTATCCGCTTCGTACCGGAATATATGCAGCGCCAGACGTTCGGCCTCGTGCGCGGGATCATCCGGACCGGACGCGTCTTCGCTTTTGCAGCCGCTACATTCATCGCGTTTCTGGGTGCGGGCCTGCTGCTCCTACTCAAAGACCATGTCACAAGCTATTATCTCGTGCCGTTCATCCTCGGCTTCATCTGCCTGCCAATGATTACGCTCGGCAATATGCTGGATGGCATTGCGCGCTCGCGCACCTGGGTGATGATGGCGCTGACGCCAAGCTATATCGTCCGCCCACTTCTGGTTCTCCTGTTCATGATCATCGCACATGAAGCGGGATTACCTTCCAGTGCAACTATCGCGCTGGCAGTATCGATTGCCGCAACGTGGCTGACCACCGTCGGACAATTTCTGACCGTCGACCGCTCGCTGGAAAAAGATATTCCCGCCGCAACGCGTGATCAGCGTCTTGGCGAATGGATGAAAGTTGCCCTGCCGATTTTCCTCGTGGAAGGCTTTTTCTTCCTGCTCATCAATGTCGATGTTCTGATGGTTGGCCACGCGCTCGACCCCGAGCATGTCGCGATCTATTTTGCGGCAACGAAGATCATGGCGCTCGCGCATTTCGTCTATTTCGCCGTGAAAGCCAGTGTCGCGCAGCGCTACTCGGACCTGCTGCACAGCGGTGATCGCGCCGAATTTGCAAGCTTCGCCGAAGCGTCCGTCCGCTGGACATTCTGGCCTACGCTGTTCCTCGGCGCAGTCATTCTGCTCACCGGCTATCCGCTCCTGCGGCTTTTCGGTCCAGCCTTCACAGCGGGCTATCCGCTTCTGTTCATCCTGATCATCGGGGTGATCGCACGTGCCAGCGTCGGCCCGGCGGAAAGCCTTCTGAACATGTCGGGAAAGCAGAATATCTGCGCGCTCCTTTATGCCGTGACACTTGCTGTCAACGTTATTCTCAATCTCGTTCTGATACCGCGCTTCGGCCTGACAGGCGCCGCCATTTCGACAGCTATTGCCATGCTGATGGAAGCGGCACTTCTTTCAGCGGCCGTATCACGCACCTTGCACATAACCATGTTCATTCTCATTCCACGAGACCGTACCAAGACCTCGGAGGGGACTTTGTAATGGCCGCGAAACCTTTGCTTGAAGAATCGGCAGGCGGAAATGCAGCTCACATCGTTTCGGAACTCTCCGAGAGCGGTTTGGCGCACGAAGCTGTCAAAAAGCTGGAGGAAAGCCTTCACAGCCGCGATATACCGCGCAAGCTGGCAATCTATGGCGCTGCGGCAGGCTTCGAACTGCGCGACGAACTCGATCACTTGAGCAACCGGACCGTCGAACCGAATGTGTTCTTCAATGCACGGTTTCTGGCGCCAGCCATGCCGCGCCTTGAGGATCGCGAAGTTCGCTTCATGGTCATGCGCGACGAAAACGAAATCCGCAGCCGCCTGCGCTTCGTCATGCCCTATACGATCGAGCGTCCCGGCTTGCCGCTATCGACGCCTGTGATCCGTGCATGGTCGACACCATTCGGACCGCAGGGCACGCCACTGATCGATCACGATGACCCTGTCGGCGTGCTGGACGATCTGTTCGACATTCTCGCACGCAGGCATCTCAAATTGCCTGATGTGCTTGTGCTGCCGGAAATGCGGGCTAACGGCCCGGCGGCAAAACTGATCCGTTCTGTGGCGGTGGGCCGTCAATTGCCTTTGGTCGCCATAGAGCAGAAGGAGCGCCCCTTTCTCGAGAGCGATCTGGACGGCGACGCCTATATCAAGCAAGCAATCGGTGCACACCATCGCCGGGATTACAATCGTCTGTGGCGCAGGCTAGCCGAAAAGGGCGAGCTTGCCTATCGCGTCGCCCGCACGCCCGACGATGTGCGTCACGCGTTCGAACATTTCCTGACGCTGGAAGCGAGTGGCTGGAAAGGCAAACGCGGCACCGCCATGGCCGTAGACCGGTTTCGCGCCGCCTTCGCCCGCGAGGCAGTCAACAATCTTGCTGAACGCGACTGCGTGCGCGTGCACACGCTTGAGCTCTACGGACGGGTTATCGCCATTTTGATCGTCTTTACGGTTTCAGGAGAAGCCTGGACCTGGAAAACAGCTTATGACGAAAGCCTGAACGCCTGGTCGCCCGGCGTACTTCTCATGATCGAAGTCGTGAAGAACCATCTGAACGATCCGAACATCAACCGCACCGATTCCTGCGCCGTCCCCGATCATCCGGTCATGATGCGGCTGTTCGACAAGCGCGAGACAATCGAAACGCTGGTGATTGGCCTCAACCCATCCACGGATAAGCTTGTCCGTCAGGCTGCCTCGCAGATTCATCTTTATCAGCGAACCCGCAATCTGGCCCGCATTGTGCGCAATCGCATCCGCAGCTTCACCGAGAGGAAATAGGGGCGAGTTTAAGCGACCTTAAAAAAGCCCAGAAATCGCTGTCCTGAATCTCCGATGCCGGATTATCCGGCAAGAATGTTGCGATTGCAGTTTTGCGGAAGCCCTGCGAAGCTCCATCCTCAACAGCCACTTCGGAATTTTGAAGGTTCAGGAATGCGGTTTCCACGCCCGACTATCGCCAGCGGCACGCTTTGCGTCCTGACCGCATTTTATCTCCTCGCTTTCACAAATAGCTCCTTCTGGCAGCGGCTGATCGCCTACTTTTCCGACCATCCGCAAAAGCTGGTTGTTGGGGCAGCGGCCATCCTTCTCATCCATATCGCCGTGCTGATGGCCTTCTCGGCAAAATATGTCATCAAGCCTGTTCTCATTTTCGCAATATGGATGGCCGCAGGTGGGTCCTATTTTACGGATACTTTCGGCACGATCATCGATCGCGATGTGGTCGAGGCAACGCTCACAACGACAAAGGCAGAGTCGGGCCATCTGATAACGACGGGCTTTCTGCTGCATATGCTGCTTTATGCTGTCGTTCCCACGCTTTTCATCATCTGGGTCCGTGTGAAGCACCGGCCTTTGCTGCAGAAGCTTCTGGTCAATAGTGTCTCGATCATCGTCTGCCTGGCTGTCGCGATCGCACTTATCGGCTCCGATTACGGCAGCTTCTCTTCGATGTACCGCGAACACCGCTCCGACATCATGGAACGGTTGATGCCCGGCACACCGCTCAAGAGCACCGTGCAATATATCGTGCGTGACATGAATGACAGGCAGATCGTCATGCAGCCACTCGGCCTCGATGCAAAACAGGCGTTGCCGCCGATTGCGTCGGGCAAGAAACTCCTGACCGTTATCGTGGTGGGCGAAACGGCACGCGCCCAGAATTTCAGCCTTTACGGCTACCCGCGTGAGACCAATCCCGAACTGAAGCAGCAGGATATCGTTACCTTTCCAAACACAACAAGCTGCGGCACGGACACCTCCGTTTCCGTGCCATGTATGTTCTCGCCCTTTCCGCGCGAGGAATATTCGAGCTCCAAGTTCCACAGCTCGGAAAATCTGATGGACCTCCTCAATCATGCCGGCGTGCAGGTGGCGTGGTACGAGAATAATACCGGCAGCAAGGGCGTTTCGGATCGCATACCGACGGTCGACCTGCAGAATTCAAACAATGCGCAATATTGCGAAGGCGGCGAATGTCTCGACCAAATTCTGGTCGACCAGCTCCGTGACCACCTGAAGAACGTAAACGGCAACGCCACCATTGTCCTGCATATGACCGGCAGTCACGGACCGTCCTATTATCGGCGTTATCCGCCGGAATTCGCCAAGTTCAAGCCTGAGTGCCGCACGAGCGAATTTTCCGATTGCACGACGGACCAGATCGTCAATGCCTACGACAATTCGATCCTCTATACCGATCATACATTGTCGGAGATCATCAACGTCCTGAAGGCAAGCGAAGACCGTTTTGCTCCGGCCATGATCTATATGTCCGACCATGGCGAATCGCTGGGCGAAGATGATCTTTATCTGCATGCAGCACCCTATTTCATCGCGCCTGACGTCCAGACACACATCCCATTCGTCGCGTGGTTCTCGCCGGGCTATGGGAACGCCACCAGGCTCGACACGGCTTGCGTCAAACAGGATGCTGCCGCCCCTTCTTCGCACGACAATCTGTTCCACACGGTCATCGGCATGATGGGCGTGAAAACATCAGCCTATGATCAGGCGCTCGACCGCTTTGCCAACTGCCGGAAAGCCAATGTCGCAACGTCGAACTAGGACATTTGGCATCGCGCGCAGATAGCTGATTATATTAGCCAAACCAATAATTTGAGCCATCCGACAAAGCGTGGTACACTTTGCCTTGGGAGAGCGCATGGACAGGCGGAAGAGGAGGTCCGCACCGGTGCAATCCGGCACTTTGAACAAGTGTCTGAAGCCCGGATAATTATAAAAGCTTCCGTCTGGCTCAAACGCTATCGCGCCCTCCCGGGGAAGGAGATGCGCTATGGAATATTTTCACTATGTCAGCACGCTGGATTACGTCCTGCTGGGCTTCATCGCCTTGCTGGTTTTCTGGAATCTGGTTGAAGCGAACTTGCGCAGATAGATGACGGCGGCTTATCTCAAAGCCGCGCAACCACATAAAGCCTGCTGCGCCTGACACGATCAGGAACGGGCTTGTTGACTGGAACGCTGCCGTGACGATGAGCGGTTGATTGAATCATACGTCATTACTTCTTACCCTTTCAGCCGTCTGTCTGAAGAGGAGTGCAAGCTGCACTTTTGAGCAATTGACCTCGTTTCGTTTAGCCGGTATATCCCAACCCGCTGTCCCTTTGGACCATATCGAACTGCTTCGGCAGAAATGTGCGGGTGTGGTGGAACTGGTAGACGCGCCGGACTCAAAATCCGGTTCCGAAAGGAGTGTCGGTTCGATTCCGACCACCCGCACCATACTTCAAAAAATTACCCGAAATCATTCTCCTCTTGCGCACCTGCGCGTACTAGCCCGAAAGATCATTCTGGCTAGTTTCAACAATGGCGAGCGAGATGATCACCAAATTGGTGTTCTGCTAACATTTGTTTGCTTATTCACTCCATATCGACAACGATGATGCCGTTTTAATACTTCCGGGATACAGGCGCAGGAGGCACCCCCACCATGAATGGCACACCGAAGAAAAGCTCCTTCGAAGGGCCTCAGTTGCAAAATGCACATTATGAACGTGCAAATATGTCAGGCTCGAATTTCGATGGTGTAGATCTGTCCGGTTCAAAGTTCTTCGCCGTTTTGGCCAAGGCGAAATTTGTCGATACGAATTTGAGCAACGCTGATTTTGACGATGTCAATCTGGCAGAAGCACGGTTTCATAATGTCAACATGACCGGCGCAGCCATTACGAATGCCAACATGAGTGGCCTGACTATAAGCGGCGTCACCTTGGCATATACGAATATAATCGATGCTGACGTGACGGGTATGCAGATAAACGGCGTTCTCGTGACTTCTCTGTTCAAAGCGTATGAAGATGCGCATTCTTCTGAGGAGTGAGCATTCCTGCCAACTAACCCGAGTTGGATTAAGTGGGTTAGAACGCATCCCGAAAAGTGTGAAACGGTTTTCGGATGAGATGCGCGTCAAAACAAACAGTTAGAGCGCCGATCTGATTCAATCAGATCGGCGCTCTAATGTCGGAAAGCACCGACAACGGGCCGCTGCTTTCCGTCGCATAAGGTTTTCAGGCTGCTTCGAGCGCTTGCGCCAGATCGGCAATCAGATCGTCGGGATGCTCGATCCCGATGGAAAGTCGGATCGTTGATTCCAGCACACCGATACGCTCTCTTACATCGACGGGAACGCCCGAATGGGTCATCGCGGCAGGATGACTTGCAAGTGATTCCGTGCCGCCGAGACTGACAGCAAGCTTCAATATCTGAAGCGCATTCAGGAAGCGGAATGCCGCCGCCTGTCCGCCTTTGATATCGAAGGAGAAAGTCGACCCCGCACCACTGCACTGGCGTTTGAACAAAGCACCGACGTCCGAATTCTCATCCTCAAATGGGAGGTAATGCAGTTTCTCCACTCTCGGATGATCGCGCAGGAATTCCGCAATTGCCTGTGCGTTGTTGTTGGCGCGTTCCATGCGAAGTCCGAGCGTTTCAAGCGAGCGACCCAGCATCCAGCATGAATGCGGGTCAAGCTGCGTGCCGATCGCACCACGCAATGCCTTGACCTGCTTTACAACAGCCTTGGCACCCAGCACTGCCCCGGCGATCAGATCCGAATGTCCGCCGACATATTTGGTCAGCGAATAGACCGAAAGATCAGCACCGTGGTCGAGAGGCTTCTGATAGACCGGGCCGAGCAGGGTATTGTCGCAGGCAATGATCGGACGATGCCCCTGCTTTTGTTCAATCTTTTCCGCGACACGCCGGATGGCGGCAATATCGACAATGCTGTTGGTCGGATTGGCAGGCGTCTCGATCAGAATCACCGAAACACGTCCCTTGCGAACAGCCTCGTCGGCTGCTTGTTCTATCGAGGCTTCGTGCACGCCATCGGCGAAAGCAACGGCTTCAACGCCGAAATTGAGAAACGTCTTTGCAAGGAGCGTTTCCGTGCCGCCATAGAGCGGTTGCGAGTGCAAAATGACATCGCCCGGGCGTGCAAAAGCAAACAGCGTCGTGGCAATGGCCGACATGCCGGAAGAAAACAGCGCACAGCTCTCGGTGCCTTCATAGACCGCGAGGCGATCTTCAACGATCTCGCTGTTGGGATGGTTGAAACGGGAATAGACGAGACCGGCACCGACACCGGCAGGCGGTTCCTTGCGACCGGAAACGAAATCGAAGAAATCGCGTCCGTCTTCGGCAGTCTTGAAAACGAAAGTCGACGTCAGGAATACCGGTGGCTTGACCGCTCCTTCGGAAAGCTCCGGATCGTAGCCATAATTGAGCATCTGCGTTTCGGGATGAAGCGGATGATTGCCCAACATGGTCTTTGAAGGCCGTGGCGCAGTCATGAATACCTCCTTGAGAAAATCCTCCCGTCCGTATTCGGACGGGAGGAGCTTAACAGAGGTATTCAGGAATCTTCTTGCGTTGTTATGCCTTTTAGAGAAATCGCTGCGATGCCGGAAGAGGCGCGCATAGCCGTCGATTACTTGATGACCAGCACCGGCACGGTGCTAAGCGACAGCACCTCCGCTGCCTGACTTCCCAGCAACAATTTGTTCACGCCGCGACGGCCATGCGATGCGATGACGATCAGATCGGCATTCTTGGCATTCGCAGCCTCGACAATGCCCTGCGCCGGAGATTGATTTTCGACATGCACGGCCTCAGCACTAACGCCGATTTCCATTGCCTTGGCTTTGGCCTTCGACAGGATTTCGGTGGCCGCTTTGGTGATAGCCTCGCGATATTCCTGAAATGCCGCCGGGCTCGACGCCCATTCAGCCGCAACCACAATGCCATAGGATGGCAGAAGCTCGGTCACGGACACGAAAATAACCTTTGCGCCTGTTTCCTTGGCCAGCGCAACGCCTTGGTCGACGCCTTTCTCGGCGAGTTCCGATCCATCGGTTGCGATCAATATGTTCTTGTACATTCATGTTCTCCTGGCTGCCTGATACCCGATGATGCGCGTCTCCCCGTCGCAACGCATTGACGCGGATCAATCAAGCTTTACCCCAAGCTAATACGCTCCCTCCCAATTATGATGGAATTTACTTCCAATTTATTCAATTATAAAGAATAATTTTCTAAACTTGATGTGCCGGGCGCACGTACCCAACTATGCTTTTGCGCAGTTTCCTCTTAAACTTTGCGCGACAAATAGGGAGATCACGCCATGAACAAGCCCCTGAACGAACCACAAGCTGGTAAGACCGCAGGCCGTGGCCGCGTTTACGATTCCATCCTCGACACAATCGGCAATACACCGCTTGTGCGCATTGACAAGTTCGCCAAGGAAAAGGGCGTGGAAGCCAATCTTCTGGCCAAGCTGGAGTTCTTCAACCCTCTGGCCAGTGTGAAGGACCGTATCGGTCTGGCGCTGATCGAAGCTCTGGAACGCGACGGTCGCGCCGTACCGGGCAAGACAGTCTTCGTCGAGCCGACTTCCGGCAATACCGGTATCGCGCTGGCTTTTGCTGCTGCAGCCAAGGGTTATCGCCTCGTTCTCACCATGCCGGAAACCATGTCGGTGGAACGCCGCAAGCTTTTGAAGCTTCTCGGTGCCGAACTGGTTCTGACCGAAGGCGCAAAAGGCATGAAGGGCGCTATCGCGGAAGCGGAAGCCATTGCTGAAGGCAACCCGAACGCAATCATCCCGCAGCAGTTCGAAAATCCGGCCAACCCGGAAATCCATCGCCTCACGACGGCTGAGGAAATCTGGAACGACACCAATGGGGAAGCAGATATCCTGATCTCCGGCATCGGCACCGGCGGCACGATTACCGGTGTCGGTCAGGTCATCAAGGGGCGCAAGCCGTCCTTCAAGGTGATCGCCGTGGAACCGAAGGATTCACCGGTACTTTCCGGTGGCGCACCCGGCCCGCACAAAATTCAGGGCATCGGCGCAGGCTTCGCCCCGAAGACGCTCGATACCAGCATCTATGATGAGGTTGTTCAGGTCTCCAACGAAGACGCTTTTGCCAATGCACGCCTATTGGCCCGCCTCGAAGGCATTCCCGTCGGCATTTCTTCCGGCGCGGCTCTGACCGCCGCTGTTGAAATCGGTAAGCGCCCGGAAAACTCTGGCAAGAACATCGTCATCATCATTCCGTCCTTTGCCGAACGCTATCTTTCGACGGCATTGTTTGAAGGTCTGGAATAATCCGCACTCACACGCCGTGACCAAAAACAAAAGCCAGAGCGGCTGACCGTTCTGGCTTTACTTTTTTTAAATGCCGGTCCGTTCGCCAAGCAAACGGAGGCTTTAAGCGCTCATATCAATGGTGCGTGCGTGCGGCGCAAGCCGGGCCTGGCCCGCGCATATAATGGCGCTCGGGCCTGTAGCTCGGTGCAACGAACTCGCGGATGACATTAACGCTGTCACGCAGCTGAACAAGAATGCTCATCGTCTTCACCTTCGTCAAAAAACATGCTGTTCGGAATGGATGCCCGTCCTGTCCCGACTAACCGGGCTCTGAAACGTTGTTCATTTCCGAACATCTTAATGAAAACTTTAACAATCAAAGATGAATAAGCTCTGAACCCTTATGGTTAAGGGTAAGTTAATGGTAAGGATGTTCGAGCTTTTCCACAGGCCGCGAATTGTCGCCACAATTAAAAAAGGCCGGTTTTAACCGGCCTTTCATGCTCAAAAGTTCAAGCGCCTTACCGCGTCGGAACTGGATGCTCACCACGATAATCGTAAAAGCCGCGACCCGTCTTGCGTCCCAGCCAGCCTGCTTCGACATATTTGACCAGAAGCGGGCACGGGCGATACTTGGAATCCGCCAGCCCGTCGTGCAGAACCTGCATGATGGAGAGGCAGGTATCGAGGCCAATGAAATCGGCGAGCTGTAGCGGCCCCATCGGGTGGTTGGCGCCTAGCTTCATGGCTGTATCGATAGCTTCGACGCTGCCGACCCCTTCATAAAGAGTGTAGATGGCCTCGTTGATCATCGGCAACAGAATGCGATTGACAATAAAGGCCGGAAAATCTTCGGCAACGGTTACCGTCTTGCCAAGCGCGGTCACGAAATCGTTCGACTTGCGGAAGGTTTCCTCATCCGTTGCGATGCCGCGCACCAGTTCGACAAGCTTCATTACAGGAACGGGATTCATGAAATGAATGCCGATAAAACGCTCTGGACGGTCGGTCGTGGATGCGAGACGCGTGATCGAGATCGACGACGTGTTGGTTGCGAGAATCGCTTCGGGGTTCAGAACCGTGCAAAGCTGCGCAAAAATCTTGCGCTTGACGGTTTCGTCTTCCGTTGCCGCTTCGATGGCTAGATCGACACCCGCCAGATCCTCCATGGAATTTGCCGGACGGATAAGCTTCATCGCCGCTGCGCGTTGATCTTCCAGCAGTTTGCCTGAAGCAACCTGACGCGCCATGTTGCCATTGATGGTGGCGATGCCCTTTTCCAGCCGGTCCGCTGCCGCATCGTGAAGAAGCACATCGAACCCGGCCAGCGCGCATACATGAGCAATACCGCTGCCCATCTGTCCTGCGCCGACCACCCCTACCGTCTTGATTGCCACAGTCATAACTCCTTCATTCAGCCGCTCCACAACAGAGCCTAGGCCGAGAGCATATGCTCTAACTTTTGTTCTTACATATTACCCCCAGCAAAACCGCTTCGCACTTTTGCTGGAAATGCTTCACTATACCAATTCTGCCCGAGACGGATACAGCCCTCATTCAGAGAAAGGCAAAATAGCTCTTTCGTATCTGAAGGCTTTCCAAATGAAAAAGCGGCGGGACTAGCCCGCCGCTTTCTGATCGATTAAAGCGCTTTTTGCAGTTCCGGCAGGATCGTAAAGAGATCGCCGACGAGGCCGTAATCGGCCACCTGGAAGATCGGCGCTTCCTCGTCCTTGTTGATCGCCACGATCACACGACTGTCTTTCATACCGGCCAGATGCTGGATCGCACCAGAGATTCCGACGGCGATGTAGAGATCCGGGGCAACCACCTTGCCGGTCTGGCCAACCTGCCAGTCGTTCGGCGCGTAGCCCGCATCGACTGCGGCACGGCTTGCGCCGACCGCTGCACCGAGCTTGTCAGCAACCGGCAGGATCACTTCCTGGAACTTTTCGGCAGAACCGAGCGCACGACCGCCGGAGATGATGATCTTAGCCGAGGTCAGTTCCGGACGGTCCGAATCCGACAATGCATTGCCGACGAAGCTCGACAGCGCCGGATCGGCTGCTGCATTGACGCTTTCAACTGCAGCCGAACCACCTTCGCCCGTTGCCTGGAACGACGCGGTACGCACGGTGATAACCTTCTTTGCATCGGTCGACTGGACCGTCTGGATCGCATTGCCCGCATAGATCGGACGCTTGAACGTATCAGCCGACACGACTTCCATGATTTCGGACAACTGCATCACATCGAGAAGCGCTGCAACGCGCGGCAGGATGTTCTTAGCCGAGGTCGTTGCCGGAGCAATGATCGTGTCGTAATTGCCTGCCAGTTCCACGATGAGAGCGGCCGTTGGCTCGGCCAGACGGTTTTCCAGTCCATCGCTTTCAGCAAGCAGAACCTTGCGCACGCCCTTCAGCTTGGCTGCGGCATCGGCAGCAGCCTTCGCGCCCTTGCCTGCAACCAGAACATCCACGTCGCCGCCGATCTGGGCAGCGGCCGTCAGCGCTTTCGCCGTCTGGTCGGAAAGGGTTGCATTGTCATGTTCGGCAATAAGAAGAATAGCCATTTATATCGTCCCTTCCGATTTCTTTAGAGTACGCCGTCGGCCTTGAGCTTCTCGACCAGTTCAGAGACTGAACCGACCTTCACGCCAGCCTTGCGGCCACCCGGCTCTTCAGTCTTCAGGACCTTGAGACGCGGCGCAATGTCGGCACCGAAATCAGCGGGCGACTTTTCGTCAAGCGGCTTCTTCTTGGCCTTCATGATGTTCGGCAGCGACGCATAACGCGGCTGGTTCAAACGAAGATCGACCGTGACAATCGCCGGAAGCTTCACGTCGATGGTCTGGAGACCACCATCAACTTCGCGCGTTACCTTGGCCGAACCGTCACCCAACTCCACCTTCGAGGCGAACGTCGCCTGGCTCCAGTTGAGAAGGGCCGAAAGCATCTGGCCGGTCTGGTTGGAATCATCGTCGATTGCCTGCTTGCCGAGGAAGACGAGATCCGGCTTTTCCGCATCGACCACGCCCTTGAGAACCTTGGCAACGCCAAGCGGCTCAACCGTTTCGTCCGACTTCACCAGGATCGCACGATCGGCGCCCATGGCAAGTGCGGTACGCAGCGTTTCCTGTGCCTGTGCCGGGCCGACCGAAACCGCGACGATTTCCGTCACCTTGCCCGCTTCCTTCAGACGGATCGCTTCTTCAACCGCGATCTCATCGAAAGGGTTCATCGACATCTTGACGTTCGCAAGCTCAACGCCCGAACCGTCTCCCTTTACACGGATCTTTACGTTGTAATCGACAACCCGTTTCACTGCGACAA
>NZ_JBCAUP010000036.1:0-50789 GCF_038433355.1 Brucella cytisi | reverse complement strand
CGCATTGCCTCACTAGAAATGTTCCCTGATTGTTGGCCGTTGCCTCATCTGATTTGCTCCCAGCATTTGTGGGTGCGGAGCAAATCAGATGAGGCTGATCAGCGTGACGACGAAGAAGGAATTGGTTGCTGCTCTGGCAAAGCGCTATGCGGCCGGAAAGCGGGAGGAAAAATCGCAGATCCTCGATCAGTTCGTATCGATCAGTGGGATGCATCGAAAACACGCGATGCGTTTATTGCGGGGGGCAGATAAGCAACCGCAATCGCGAACGCGGGCGCAGATTTATAACGAGGCGACCCGACAGTCTCTTATTGTTCTGTGGGAAGCCTCTGACCGCATCTGCGGCAAACGATTGAAGCCCTTGCTGCCAATTCTGATCTCGGCGATGGAACAACATGGCCATTTGAAGTTAGACGATCAGGTCCGCACACTTCTGCTACAGATGAGTGCGGCTACCATCGACCGTGCATTGAAAAGCGTGCGAGAAACAGCAGGCGGCCGTCGACGCCGACGTTCCGTTGCTTCATCGGCATTGAAGCGGAGTATCCCAATTCGAAAATTCTCCGACTGGGGTGATCCCGCACCTGGCTTCATCGAGGCCGATCTTGTGTCGCACTCCGGTCCCAACGCACGCGGCAGCTTTATTCATACTCTTGTCCTTACGGATATTGCGACCGGTTGGACCGAGTGCGCGCCTCTGATTGTTCGCGAACAGAAGCTCTTGACGGAAGTTTTGACCGAGCTTCGCCGCATGATGCCGTTCCCGCTGCTTGGCTTTGATACGGATAACGATAGCGTATTCATCAACGAGACCCTCAGGGACTATTGCGTTCATTCAGATATCGAATTCACTCGCTGTCGGCCATATCGCAAAAATGATCAGGCTTATGTGGAGCAGAAAAACGGATCGGTCGTCCGCCGAATTGTTGGCTATCATCGGTATGAGGGTGTTGAAGCTGCAGCAACACTTGCGGAGCTTTATCGTTCGGTACGCTTGTTCGTGAACTTCTTTCAACCGTCGTTTAAATTGCTCGAGAAGCAGCGAAATGGAGCGATGGTCAAGAAGCTCTACTCTTCTCCCGCGACGCCACATCAACGGCTATTGTCGGATGCAAGGACGGCGGTCGAGGTACGCGACCCCTTGGTGCGCATGAGTGAGCAACTCGACCCTGTGATGCTCCTCCGAAACATTCGTGCAGGACAACAGCGGCTTGCCGACATTGCGCATCAGGGAGCACCCTCAAGCGAGGCTCCCGATATCGAGAGCTTTTTGCGAAGCCTGCGTATCGCGTGGACGGAGGGCGAAGTTCGTCCGACCGCGAAAGCAAAGCCAAAACTGAAACGCGAGCGACGGCGGCCTGACCCGCTGGTTAACGTCACGAATGATCTTTACAGTTGGTTTGAAGCTGAGCCATGGAGAACCGGCCGGGAGCTACTGGAGCGACTTCAAAGCATTTATCCCGGCGAGTATCCTGATGCACTAATCCGTACGGTGCAACGACGGGTGAAAGCCTGGCGTCGCGATCGCGCGCATAGAATGATATTCGGAAACGAGTCTGGCGAAGATGAACAACTACCAGCGCTCAGCAGGGCTTAGGGAGCATTCTGGTGAGGCAATATGCTATCCGTTCGGGAGCATTTTTCGATGAGGCAATACGAATCTCACCTAGATTGCCGCTATGCACGTCAATGCCCTGCGTGGTCATTTTGCCGAACTTGGCATTGTCGTACCACAGGGGGCTCACAACGCACGACAGCTAATCGCCATTCTGGAAGATGATGAACGATACATCACGCAAGCCGTTCGTATTGCTCTCGGACCGCTAGTGACAACCTTGATAGAGATCGAAGGGCAGATCGCAAAGCTTGACAAGGCGATCCTCGCTGCGCATCGCAACGACGATGTCAGTCTCCGGCTTTCGACAATTCCTGGAATTGGCCCCTCATCGCCGCTTGTCTTTCCGCCAGCGTGCCGGACGCAAAGCTGTTTGAGGACCGGCGAGAGTTTGCAGCCTGGCTGGGCCTTGTTCCCAGACAGCATTCAACAGGTGGAAAGCCAAGGCTGGGCTCCATTTCCAAAATGGGCAACAGACGCATGCGCAAGCTTCAGGTGGTCGGGGCACATGCCGCGCTTTACAGGATGAAGAATGGTAAGACCCAATCTCCATTGGCGGGCTGGGCGCGAACCCTGTTGGCGAAGAAATCCTTCAAACTCGTTGCGGTCGCCCTCGCAAACAAGATTGCCCGCATTGCCTGGGCGATCATGGCGCGGAATATACAATTCCAGCCGGACTTTCTGCCTGATCACCGGGCACCGGCTTCAGTCTAGGTATACAGAAGCGAAGAAGCTTTGCCTTTCGGGGCACCACAGTTGGCGGAGTGATGATGGTATGATGTGACAGAAAAGCGGAACGGACCGCACGAGTCGAAGAACCCGCGGTGCTGTCTTGCGCATCAACAGCACGACAATATGATAGGGATCGGTTCTCGCGGACAACATCAGGGCCAGCGGTCATATCGTGCCGTAAAAACAGGCCGGAGACATGACTGCACCCGACCCGCAAAGCTAAAACATCACCAAAATCACATTGCCAAACAGGCGCCATCCAGACATGACAGCGCCATCAGATCGTTTAACCCCGTTTCCAGCTTTTTCGCCATTCAGGAGAAGAGGCGGATATCGGGAAGACTTTGGGTATGGTTGTTACGGTGGAATTTAAAAGCTGATCTTTTATTTCCACATACCGCGTATGCACTTGCGGAGATCGATCAGGCCCTGGCCAGGTCGCCCGCTGCTGGGGGTCTCTGTTGACGCCGCCTTCGGCCAGACTGTCCGTTCGAAAAGAGGTAAAATGTTATGAGGGATGAACCGCGTACGCGCCGCATAAACATGTCGATCCCCTTTGGCTGATTGGCCATATGTGTAAAATCGTTGCGGTGTTATAATATCCAGGTGATCTTTAGCGCGGGTCATAGCGACATAGAGCAAGCGTCGCTCTTCTTCGATATCGTCCTTGACGCCGATACCCAGGTCCGACGGGATACAGCCATCGACGCCATTGAGCAAAAAAACTGCTTTCCATTCCTGCCCCTTGGCTGAGTGTATTGTCGAAAGGATAAGATAGTCCTCATCCTTGTGTGTTCCTTCCGCCTGATCGCTCGTCACGCTCGGCGGGTCGAGCGTCAGTTCGGTCAAAAACCGCTCTCGAGAGGGGTAAGATGCAGCGATCTGTTCCAGCTGTACCAGATCTGCAAGGCGTGCAGGGGCATCATCGTAATTTCGTTCGAGGTGAGGTTCATACCATAGTCGCACGCGTTCGAAGTCCAGAGGCCAGTCGCCGTGCACAATCGTCAGATCGGCCACCAGTTGATATAACTCTGGCCAGCCAGCTGCTGCACGCGATGGTGGCGTAAAGCCTGAGAGGACCTCATCAAGGCTTCTCCCGTCGACAAGATCGAGAACGGTGGCAGCGGAAGAGGGACCAATCCCCGGCAATTGCTGAAGAACGCGGAAACCGGCAACCCTGTCGCGAGGATTCTCAACCCAACGCAGCACCGCCAACACATCCTTTACGTGGGCTGAGTCGAGAAACTTGAGCCCTCCGAATTTCACGAACGGAATATTGCGGCGGGTAAGTTCTACCTCAAGCGGCCCGCTGTGGTGAGACGTGCGAAAGAGAACCGCTTGTGATTTCAGTTTCATACCACATTCGCGATTGGCCAGAACATGTTCCGCTACATAGGCCGCCTGTTCGTTTTCACCTGTGACGGTTACAAGTCTTGGCTTTTCGATGGATTGCCTTTCCGACCAAAGGTTTTTCGTGAAACGCTCGGAGGCAAGATCGATCACCGCATTCGCAGCCTCAAGGATTGGCTGCGTCGAGCGGTAATTCTGGTCAAGAGTGACAACTGATGCAGACGGCTGAAAGTATCCGGGAAATTCGAGAATGTTGCGAACCGTAGCTGCGCGGAACGAATATATAGCCTGGGCGTCATCGCCTACCACCGTCAATCCGCAGCCGTTGGGTTTGAGTGCGAGAAGAACAGAAGACTGAAGACTGTTGGTATCCTGATATTCATCCACCAGAATATGATCGAAACGACTACCAAGCTCGACCGCAATTTCTGGCTCTCTCGTCATTTGGGCCCAGTACAGCAGAAGATCGTCATAGTCGAGGACGTTCTGAACCTGCTTGGCTTCAACATAGGAAGCAAAAAGCTCTTTGAGCTGTTCCTCCCAGCTGCTGCACCAAGGAAAAGCCTCCTTGAGAACGCTCGTTAGCGATTTCTGGGAATTGACCGTCCGCGAGTAAATTGAAAGACAGGTGGATTTTGTTGGAAAGCGATTTTCCTGGCGGGAAAAACCCAACTCATGCCGAATGAGGTTCATCAGATCCGCAGAATCTTCACGATCATGTATCGTGAACGACGGATCAAGACCGATCTGGTGTGCGTACTCACGTAATACCCGTGCGCCTATCGCATGAAAGGTACCAGACCAGTGGAGGGCACCGATCATCACGCTGCCCTCGTTGCCCATTACTGCTGTCGCTATTTTCTCGACGCGACTAATCATTTCGTTTGCAGCACGTCGCGAAAACGTCAGCAAAAGAATACGACGCGGATCCGCGCCATTGACGATAAGATGAGCAACGCGGTGAGCGAGAGTATTCGTCTTACCCGAACCGGCCCCGGCAATAATAAGGAGCGGAGCCGCGGTCTGTTTCACGCCGTGCTCTACAGCAAGGCGTTGTTGCGAATTCAGACGGGACAGGTAGTCAGGAGCCGCTATATTCATCAGGGCGGTCACTTTCAAACTGGGTAATGTTCGACTCAGAGTGATACATTCAACTGAACAAAAAGTGAACACATATCGTGTTTCTAAAGGTGGTCAAACACCATCATGATCTGTCGCAAATTTCTGTCGCTTCTACACCAGGTGTCCTCCCTCCCTTTGGCGACAGGCTTGAGAGCAGATAATCCGGAATGACCGTCTCGTGTTGGGCATGGCATCTTTGACGCGGCCGGTGCAGATTGTGTTCACATCAATGATGGCGGCGACAACCAGGTATAGTGCGGAAGCCCGGATTGAAAGGTTTTGCGGTCGCGGATACGACCGGATGGAATACCCGCAGACCGGAAAGTGACCGACCGGTCTGGAGGTGCTCGTATAAGAAACTGAAGCCAGTCATCCGGTCAATATCGGCCACAAGGTCCGTCAACCGGATGGGCGTATCGCTATTGCTACCCGCCGTGCGAATGTGATTGCGGCTCCCGTTTCCGTGGTTCTGACCGTTGGGACCCGCAATCCTTTTGCGTCGATGCGGGGTTTGCCTCGACTGGCTTCCAGGGGACGTGCCGCTTCACGTAGCTTTTGATCCGTTGCTTTGGCCTTCCGGGTGAGACAGGCCCCGACATTGATAGGAATCGCGACCGGAATTCGGTTCTGGCCCTACAATGTCATAACGCCTCCTCGCAATTTGTCATCTCGCAAAGGCGTCTGGTTAGTCGGTTGGTTTTAACGTCGAAATCAACAAGGCGGGAGACAGCTTCATTAACCCGAGGTCGCAAAGGAAATGCTGCTTGCTGCTTCGCCAAGCCTGGATTCGAGTATCCGTCTTCTCGCTTCGGGAATATCAATAGGGAGTACAAAGCAGATGGTAGCTTCAACGTATCCCCTTGAATCTATAAGAGGAGCGGCCAGACACTGAGTAAAATTATTGATCGCACCGACGGTTCGTGCGATCCGCTTGCCATGGTGAGCGTGGCACTCAGTGATGAAAGCGGCAACGTCCAGAGCGCTGCCGTCAGATAGTAACCGGTCTTCCGGCTCCAGAACGGTCTCGATTTCCCCCTCCGACAGCTGTGATAACATGAGCCGGCCCGACGCTGTCCAAGGGATAGGAATCTGCGACCCGACTTCAGAGCTGATACGCAGCGGGCGGGAACCCGGGCGAGCATGAACGATGACCTGTTTGCCTCGCAACCTGATACATAGTTCGCAAGTTTCGCCAGTCTCCCTGGCCAGATGGTCCACCATTTCTCGTCCACGCGCCACAACATCGTTGGCTCGCAGATAGCTGGCGCCGTAAATCTGCATGACCTTGCCGAAATAGACTTGCGCGTCCCGAACCTCCAGTAAACCGGACTCGCCCAGAATGTTGACGAGATCGTAGATCGTGGATTTTGGCGCGTCGAGTGCTTCGGGCAACGCGGCCAACCGTGCCGGACCACCATTGCTTTGCAGATAGGAGAAAAGCTTGAGGATGCGATCCACTCCCCGTTCGCGCGGCTTCCGCATGACCCGTGTAGCAGCGCCAGATTGTGTCGAAGCCATATAAACCTTTCCGTTCTGACGCAGGTTGCCAAAACTCATGTCATGCGATATCGTCTTAAATATAAGAATACAGTCCAATATATAAGACTGACAAAAGAATACAAGGGAACGACTGAAAAAAGCGGAGGAAAAAATGACCGCGGGCAACGAACGCCGGGAATTCCTGAAACTCGGACTAGGGGGAGTGGCGCTGGGAGCGGCGGCAGCGACCACACTGAACGTGAGAGAAGCGGCAGCTCAGGCCGCAAGCGACAGTCTGTTGCGGACTGTTCTGGATCGCGGGCATTTGGTCGTGGGCACAGGCAGTACCAACGCGCCGTGGCATTTCGAAAATGACGCTGGCGAACTGGTGGGTATGGATATCACCATGGGACGGATCATCGCTCAGGCATTGTTTGATGACCCGACCAAGGTTGAGTTTGTAAAACAGGATGCACAGCAGCGAATTCCAAACATCGTAACCGGCAAAGTCGATATCACACTCCAGTTCATGACTATCTCCGGCGCACGTGCCCAGTTGATCAATTTTACGCGCCCCTACTATGTGGAGGGGGTTGCCTTGTTGACGAAACCGGGATCGGCAGCGAAAACCTTCGACGATTTAAAGGCCAAAGGAAGCGATGCGCGCATCGCCATCCTGCAGAACGTTGATGCCGAAACGACTGTGCATGCCGTTCTCCCCGACGCACAGGTTATGCAGATCGACACACAGGCCAACGTATTCCAGGCGCTGGATTCAAACCGTGCGGATGCGTCGGCGGTCGATCTGTCAAACGTGCGCTGGCTGGTTTCCAGAAATCCGGATCGATATTTCGATGCGGGAAAGCAATGGAACTCCATGCTTTACGGCGGAGGTGTACGTCAGGGGGACCTGGATTGGCTCACTTTTGTTAATACCGCCTTCTCGATTGCCATGTTCGGCCATCAAAACGCTCTATACGATGCTGCTTTCAAGGACTTCTTCGGTCTGCAGCCCCCTGAGCGTAAGCCGGGCTTTCCTTCCATATGAAACCGAAACGCCTGGACACATCTGTGTCCGGGCCCTTTTCGTGTATGGAGGTTCGTGCCCGCACATGAATTATCATATGAACTTTAACCTGATCTGGCGGCATTTCGACAAGCTCTGGCAGGGACTTGTTCTTAGTCTCGAACTCGCGGTGCTTTCGATCCTGATAGGTGCAGTGATCGGCCTTCTTCTGGCCATTTGGTACGTGTCGGCTGGCAAAGCCGCGCGCAGTCTGATTTCCGCATATGTCGAGATTGTCCGCAATGTGCCGCTCATCTTGCTCGTCTACATCGTATTTTATGGCATCCCAACCGTCGTCGATATCGCCTATAGCCCGACGGTCTCTTTTGTCGCCACCTTGTCTCTTTACGCAGGGGCATATCTGGTTGAGGTCTTTCGTTCCGGACTAGAGGCAGTTCCCCGTGGTCAGATCGACGCCGGAAAGGCGATTGGTCTGACACACTGGCAGCGACTGATCCATGTTCGCCTGCCGACAATGACGCGCATCACTCTTCCAGCACTTTCCAATACGTTTATATCCCTGTTCAAAGATACGTCCGTTGCTTCTGTGATCGCGGTCCCTGAACTTACCTATGGTGCGCAGTGGATCAACTTTAACACGTTCCGGATTGTTGAGGTTTATATCGTGACCACCGTGATGTATCTGGTGACCGGATATGGGATCCTGCTCGGTCTTCGCCAGCTGGAACGTCGTTTCAAAGTGGAGCGGTGAGCCATGTCTGCGGTCATTTACGCACTACCATTTCTCGGCCACGGCCTTATGATAACGCTCTGGGTGTCGGCGCTGGTCGTTTTATTCTCGCTTGTTTCAGGCGTGGTCCTTGGCGTAGGACTGGTCTACGGTCCGGATCCGCTCAAGTGGCTTATTCGCCTGTTCAGTGACTGTATCCGCGGCATCCCGATTTTGGTCCTGATCTTCGTCGTTTATTACGGCTTTCCACCACTGGGTATATCAATCAATGCATTCTGGGCAGGTGTTGTCGCATTGACGCTATTCAAGGCGGCACAGGTCATCGAATACGTCCGTGGCGCAATTGCATCTATCCCGAAAGGACAGATGGAAGCTGCAAAAGCCATTGGGCTTACTTTCGTTCCACGCCTCCAGTACGTGATTTTTCCGCAGGCTGTGCGACGTTTTTTGCCGCCTTGGATCAATGGAGTTACCGATGCGGTCAAGGGTAGTGCACTGATTTCGCTGTTAGGAGTGGTCGATCTGATGCAGTCGATCAACGAAGTCATAGGGCGCACCTATGAAGCGATGCCGCTTTATCTGCTTGGCGCCTTTTTCTACTTTGTCATCAACTATTCACTCTCATTGGTCAGCCGTTCCGTTGAGCGGCGTTACGCTTACATTCGGGACTAGTCATGAATGCAACCGGAAATCCGCTTCTAAAGATCGAGAACGTGCAGAAATCGTTCGGCGACATCCCCGTGCTGAAAGGCATCGACATGCAGATAACAAGGGGAGAAGTCGTAGCAGTGATAGGTCCATCCGGCAGCGGTAAGACAACGCTCCTGCGATGTGTGAATTTCCTGGAGACTTATAATAAGGGTTCGATCCAGATTGATGGAAGGGAGGTCGGATACTCCGACACCCAAAACCAGCGACTTCGTGGTGAGACAGACCTAGCCAGAATGCGAGCTGAAACAGGCATGGTGTTTCAGGGCTTCAACCTGTTTCCGCATCTGACAGCCGCTCAGAATGTCATGTTAGGTCTGACAAAGGTACGAAAGAAACCGAAGGACGAAGCCCGGGAACTGGCGGAGCACTGGTTGAAGCGGGTCGGTCTTGGCCACAGGATCGATAAACTGCCATCCGAGCTCTCCGGTGGCCAGCAACAACGCGTGGGTATCGCACGCGCTGTCGCAATGGAGCCAAAGATATTGTTGCTCGATGAAATCACTTCGGCCCTGGATCCTGAACTTGTCGGAGAAGTCCTTGATGTGGTGCGCCAGCTGGCACAGGAAGGAATGACGATGCTCATGGTCACGCATGAGATTGCCTTCGCTCGCGATGCCAGTGATCGCATTGTCTTTATGGACGACGGTCGGATCGCTGCCGAAGGGCCACCTTTGCAGCTTCTGGAACAGGCCAACGAGAATAATCGTCTTCAGTCATTCCTGTCTCGTTTCAGAACAGCTCAACTCAACTAGGAATCCGTGCTGCATGTCTTGCTACCGAGAGAACACCACCTCGCAACGACAGCTTCCTCCTGCACCTGAACCCATCGGTACGTTCCGTAACGTTCTGGAAGTGGACACCATGCTCTACATTTCAGGACAGGGGCCAGTGGAGGCCAATGGTGTCATGCACAGGGGCAAGGTTGGTCGCGATGTCACAGTTGAAATTGCAAACGGCCACGCCCGACTGGTGGGTATGAACCTCGTTGCTGTGCTGAGGGCCCATCTCGGAGACCTTGGGCGTGTGAAGCGTGCTGTCAAGCTCCTTGGGTTTGTCAACGCAGTTGATGATTTCGAGGATCACGCCAAGGTTATCAATGGCTGCTCCGATTTTCTTATCGAAGTCTTCGGTGAAAATGGAGTGCATGCGCGCTCCTCGATCGGAGTTGCATCCCTGCCAAACAACATCACAGTTGAAGTGGAAGCGATTTTTGAGATCTTTCCGAAAGGACACATTGATGGATAAGTCGATCGCCAGGCCCGGCCTGGAGTATCTTCGTCACAATCAAACGGTCCGGGACCGCATGGGATTGCGCCCTGTCATAAATGTGTCCGGCACGATGACCGCGCTCGGAGCCTCAATAATGGTGCCGGAAGCTATCCGGGCTATGGCAGAGATCGCACCCCAGTTTGTCGAAATGGACGACCTGCATCGTGTTGGGAGCAAGACCGTCTCACGTCTGACTGGCGGAGAAGCTGGTTTCATTACGGCTTCCTGTGCCAGCGGTATATCCTTGGCACTGGCTGGCACCATTACCGGAACCGATCTACTGGCCATAGAACGACTGCCGGACATCAGTCCGGACGCAAAAAATGAAGTTATTGTGCAAATCGGCCATTTGGTGAGTTTCGGCGGAAACATCGATCAGGCGATCCGGCTCACGGGCGCGACAGTGGTTCAGGCGGGCACTGTCAGCATCACGCATGATTACCATTTGGCCAATGCTATTACTGAAAGAACGGCTGCTGCTCTTTATGTCGTTTCGCACCATACCGTGCAGTATGGAGCGTTACCCCTGGAGCAGTTTGTTGAAATATGTCATTCCAGGGATGTGCCGGTCATTGTCGATGCTGCCTCTGAGTATGATCTGCAAGGCTTTCTCAAGGCAGGCGCCGATGTTGTGATTTATAGTGGTCACAAGTTTCTGGGTGGACCGACCAGCGGTATTGTTGCCGGGCGGAAGGATCTGGTTCGTGCAGCATTTCTTCAGAACCGTGGCATCGGCCGTGGCATGAAGGTCGGCAAGGAAAGCATTGCTGGCGTGATTGCTGCTTTGGAGGCTTGGGAAAACCGGGACCACGTTGGCATTCGTAAGGGTGAAAAAGAGGCCTTGAAACTCTGGCAGGACTCGCTTGCCCGCAGGAACGGGATCATTACCGAAATCGTTCCGGACCCGACCGGCAATCCGCTTGAGAGGCTTGAGATACGTGTGAAGCCTGCCTCTGGTTTCACTGCATCGGGCCTGGCAAAAGCGCTGGCACTTGCCGAGCCACCGATCATTGTACGCAATCATGAGGTCGAGCTCGGTCGCTTTTTTCTGGACCCCTGCAATCTGCATGAAGGCGAAGCGGAGGTCGTGGCTGAAGTACTGCTTAAGGTACTGAACGATCCGCGACCGGAATACGCACTAATGAAGCCGATCAAAGAAAGTCGTCATGTCATACTGTGGCCCGACTGAACGCAGGGTCGACAGTCTGTCTGGTCCGGGACTTCCGGCGCTGGACGGCTCCCCGTCGAGCGTTTGCCGCCTGGTGAAACATTACTGAAACCTCATTGCTGATAGATCTTCATCGTGGCCTGTCAGTGGATCGCAAGCTTACTGCCTGTCTCCGCCGGAAAAATGTTGCAGTGTGTATGAGGACGGTCGCGTCAACGTTCGCGGTCTTGTCTGTTTCAAGGTTGCCACTACTTTCGCGTTAGGGATGGGCATCGATGTCGCGCCTCTCTTCGGTCCAAAGAGGAAACAAAGGCAGCGCGGCTACGACCGGGGGTAGTCTGGTTCACCTGGTCATCAACGTCCTTCCGGCTGTTTAGAAAAAAATGCCCATAAACGGGTCCAAGGTTCGCCTTGAGGAGCGCCTCGTCATAAATCCGGAAATTTTTATGCGGCAGAAGACATATGCCTTTGTAAACAACTGGGAGAACCATGCCGGTAATCATAATAAAAATCGCCAGAATTTGATTATAGCCGAGAGCTTCACCCAGGAAGATCATGCCGAAAAAAGCAGTAATAACGGGAACGCAAGGCATGAAAAGCGATGAAACCTGTGGTCCCAGTTGGGTCACTGCGTATGTGTAGAGAAACAGCGCAGCCGCGCCGGCCAAAAAGCCTTGTATAATTATCTGTACGCCAATTTCCGCCATTGGTGCCATTGCTAACTTGCCTGGTACAACTAAATGAAACACGGGTAGCGACAGGCAGGATAAAAGTACAACGGCGGTAGTAGATGTGACCGCATCGACACCCCAATATCGAACACAAATGCCATATACAGCGAACATCACACCCGACAAAACAAACAGAATATCTCCGGTTAAACTTTTGGCCGCTCCGGAATCTGTAAAGAAGAGCAGAAGGCCTATCATAATGGCGGTGATACCTGCCGATTGTGTTTTCGTGACAGCGTCTTTGAGAATTATCATCGATAACAAAAACGAACAGAAGACGATCGAGGCTGGACAAAGCGCGGCGGCGTGCGCGGCGGGCGCATAGCTCAATCCCCAGTTTATGAGAAGCGGATAGGGCAAGCCTACAAGCGCCGCTAACACGAGGGAACGCTGCCAGCCAAGCTCCTTCAACTGCCTCAAACCAGTTTTGAGGATCAGCGGAACGAAGATGAGTGCAGCGCCGGCAAAACGCAGTGTGACTATATCGGGGGCTGTCAGATGATCCCTCAGGCTGAACCGTGCAGCGACAAATTGTATTGCAGTGATGATTACCATCGAAAACCCCGCAATGAACGCGAGTTTCCGGTTTTTGTTTCCTGCTTTGACGGCAGAACCCATCTCCCCCTCCGTATCTGAGTGACCCGGAGTGGATCAGTTCCAGTCTCCATCCGCACTTTGATTAGCGGAGGGTATTGCGGGAATCGGCGTGACTAAATACACTGATATTGCGAAGAACAAGTGTTTTTCGCTTAAAATAGCATATGCTTGCGTGGATTGAGAAATGGACGAGTTGGACAAAATAGATCGAAGACTTCTGCGGTTGCTTCAGGAGGACGGACGTCGAACGACCCTGGATCTGGCAGAGCAGGTGGGCTTGTCGCCAACGGGTGCCAGTCAGAGGGTCAAACGTCTGTTTAAAGAAGGTTTTATCAAGGCTGTCAGGGCAATTATCGATCCCCAGAAGATCGGTCGCGGCACCCTTGTCTTTATTCAGGTGAGGCTGGATCACACCGCTCCTCATGTATTCGACAGATTTGCGGAAGCGGTCGCCAGGGCTCCCGAGGTTCTTGAATGCCATATGGTCGTGGGAGGATTTGACTATCTGGTGAAAGCGAGAATTCCTGACATGTCGCTCTTTCAGGAATTTTTGCAAAGAGTTATTTTGCCATTGCCCGGCGTGCGGGAAACACACACCTATACAAGTATCGCAGATGTCAAGCCGGACACCTTATTGCCTGTCTGAATGGCGGGGCGAGGCGCACGCTATCTGTTCGAATCGTCGACGTTATCGCCTGACCGGATGGTCTTCGGAAAACCGGTTAAATGCCTCCCTTGCTTGCAGGCTGGAGGACCCGCCCCACGTTGGGCGGGGGGCTTTGCTTTACGCGAGGCGGGTGCAATTCCTTGTCAGGAAGTGCCCTTGAAGACTAAGCCGACGTTCGAATATCTAGAAATAACAGAATGTAACGCTTGCTAATAATCTGCAATGCAATCTGAAAGCGAAAAAGCCCGCTTCGCGTTTAGGAGGAGGAGTGCGAAGCGGGCCGATCTGAAAAGCGCGACTGGGAGGAGGAGTGCCGCGCTCAAGGTCCAGTTTCCGGGAGGAGGAATGAAACTGAACAATGCTTAGATAGGTTCGGACCGTGAATGTTGCAAGTTCGAAAAACGCATGGCTGATATGCGAGACGGACCAGGGAAATCGCCAGCCAGTATTGAAGCCGCCAATCGCTTTCCTGCCTGGTCGCGATCGCTGGTACCAGGCAAAAATATACAAGTCCGGACGGTTCAGGCGGGATGCGTAGTTCACGCCAACAACTTCGTGATCTCACGTCATGCATAAGCGCATAACGATACGAAATCGGCTTGTTGCTCCAGCTTCTCCCCTGAGGATCTGAAATATATCCCTGATTTGGCTGAAATGTCGGCACGGGACAATAATGCCATCACAGCAAGAATTCGTTTCGCGTGAGCGTTCCGGATTTCTCGTCAGTTCTGGTCCAGTACGCGCGACAAGCTGAGAGCTGCCAGTGTGCAAATTGCACCGGATATCAGATAACCACCGATGAAAATTATTCCGAGGCTGCTGGCGAGGCCGAGTGCCACGAGCGGCGCGAAAGCCGCGCCCACAAGCCAGGCAAGATCTGACGTCAAAGCGGCGCCTGTATAGCGATAATATTGTGTGAATCGAGAAGAAACCGCGCCGGACGATTGACCGAATGTTAGTCCAAGAACACCAAAACCTATCAGAATATAGGCATCCTGACCCGCGCTGCCCGCATCAAGAAGGAAAGGTGCAGAAAAGCTGAAGAGGGCAATAATTATCGCGCCAATCATCAATTCGTTACGTCGCCCGATGCGATCAGCAACAAATCCGGACAAGATGATGCCGATCAGACCCACCGCAGCGCCTGCCACCTGAACCCAGAGGAAGCGTTCAGCCGGCTGTGCGCCAGATAGGACGACCCAGCTAAGTGGAAAGATCGTGACGAGGTGAAACATCGCAAAGCTTGCCAGTGGCACGAAAGCACCCAGAACGACATCGATGCTGTGTTTGCTCAGCATTTCAAATAAGGGTCGTGGCTGCAGTTCCTGTGCATCCATCGCTGCGCCGAACTCGCTGCTCGCAACGATGCGAAGGCGCGCAAACAGCGCGACAACGTTAATTGCGAAGGCCACAAAGAATGGATAGCGCCAACCCCATGTGAGAAAATCTGCTTCGCTGAGATTATGCACGAAATAGGCGAAGAGAACACTTGCCAGTGCGAAGCCGATGGGTGCGCCCAATTGCGGGATCATCGCATACCAGCCGCGCTTGCCTGTCGGCGCACTCAGGCTCAGCAGAGAAGCCAGTCCGTCCCATGCACCTCCGAGGGCAAAGCCCTGACCCAGTCTGAACAGGGCGAGCAAAAACACGGCCCAGTATCCGATCGTCTCGAACCCGGGCAGGAAGGCGATAGAAGCCGTTGATCCGCCCAGAATAAGCAGAGCCAGCGTGAGTTTAGTTCCTCGCCCGTAATGGCGATCAATCCACATGAAGACGAAAGAACCCACTGGTCGCGCAATGAATGCCAGCGAGAAAATCGCGAATGACATCAGGGTTGCCGTTACCGGGTCAGGGGCAAATGGAAAAATCAGCTTGGGGAAAACCAGAACGGAACCGAGCCCATATACAAAGAAATCAAAAAATTCGGATGTTCGGCCAATAACAACACCGATGGCGACATTTCCCGGCGACAGAGGTTTTCCGTCGCTGTGGATGCGTCGTGCGTCCTGTTCAAGACCAGATGATGTCGGCGTGGCGGACGAACTCATGAAACTCTCCAATGGAAACGTATCATGTGCTTTATGATGTCGCACAATTACAGGTTATCAAGGAACGGTTCAAAAAAAAAGCGAATATATTTGCTCAAAGGCCGGGTTCAGCGCGTGATTTACATAAACTGAAAATTGGGTCTTTCCGAATTGCGATTGTGCCTTATCATGATGGAGGAACAGAATGTAGGTCGGGTTACATGGACACATTCGTCAGTTTCACGCGAAAAACGATACCAGCCATGGTTCTTCTGCTTTGGCTGGGGGGATGTAATATGGTCGTAATGTCACCTTCCGGAGACATCGCAGCCCAGCAGAGGGATCTCATCGTCGTTTCGACGATCCTGATGCTGATCATTATCGTCCCGGTTATCTTCCTCACGCTTTTCTTCGCGTGGCGGTACAGGCAGTCGAACAGCGCGGCCAGATACGATCCGGAATGGCATCATTCGACAGCGCTTGAAGTGGTCATATGGACTGCTCCTCTGCTGATTATCATTGCATTGGGCGCGATCACCTGGGTGAATACACATAAACTCGACCCTTATCGGGCATTGGATCGCATCGATGGCACACGACCCGTCGAGGCAGGAACCAAACCCCTGACTGTCGAAGTTGTAGCGCTCGACTGGAAATGGCTGTTCTTTTATCCTGAGTACGGCATCGCCACTGTCAACGAGATGGCGGCACCAGTTGACACACCTATCGAGTTCAAGATCACGGCTTCGTCGGTTATGAATTCTTTCTATATTCCAGCACTCGCCGGCATGATCTATGCGATGCCGGGAATGCAGACACGGCTTCATGCAGTCATCAACAAGGCCGGTGAGTATGAAGGGTTTTCATCCAACTATAGCGGCGAAGGCTTTTCGCATATGCGCTTCCAGTTTCACGGGTTGGACGCATCCGGTTTCGACGATTGGATAAGCCGCGTGAAGCAGAATGGAACCGCCCTGAACAGGGATACATATCTGAAGCTCGAAAAGCCGAGCATCCGGGAGCCAGTTCGTTATTTCGGTGCCGTTGAAAGCGGACTTTTCGAAGCCGTTCTCAACATGTGTGTTCGCCCCGGCCAGATGTGCATGAGTGAAATGATGCATATCGACCGGACGGGTGGGGCAGGCCTCGATAGTCAGGAAAACAAGGCCCGGTTACAACACGACAATCGTCATAATGTTGATGCCGCGCAGTCCAGCGCAACTGATATTCAAACAGTACCCGACGCTCACAAGGAGCAAGGTCATGACATGCACAATATGCCCTGAAGCCGGTTTGTGCCGATGGCGTGGCGGAGGTTAATGCTGGTTCTGCGGCCGGGTCGAACCGTACGAGCAAGACCAAAAGATTGAAGAATCTGCAATCGGATAACAGTAACTTCGGGAATGTTCTATCATGATTGGCGGTGACAGTTCCACGAGTATGATCTTCGGGCGCCTCTCCCTGGAAGCGATACCCTATCACGAACCAATCCTCCTGGTGACCTTCATAGTGGTCGCAATTGGGGGGGTCGCTGTCGTAGGGTTGATTACCTGGTTCAGGTTGTGGGGGTATCTGTGGAACGAATGGTTCACCAGCGTGGACCACAAGAAGATCGGCATCATGTATGTCATTCTCGCATTGATCATGCTTTTGCGTGGATTTGCCGACGCGATCATGATGCGCATCCAACAGGCAATAGCGTTTAACGGGTATGAAGGCTATCTGCCTCCGCACCATTACGACCAGATATTTACGGCGCATGGCGTGATCATGATTTTCTTCATGGCAATGCCATTTGTGACAGGCTTGATGAACTATGTTGTCCCGCTGCAGATAGGTGCGCGTGATGTTTCATTCCCGTTTCTCAATAATTTCTCGTTCTGGATGACAACCGGCGGCGCCGTCATCATCATGATGTCGCTTTTCGTGGGAGAGTTCGCCCGAACCGGCTGGCTGGCATATCCACCCTTGTCAGGCATTGACTACAGTCCCGACGTCGGTGTCGATTACTATATCTGGGGCTTGCAGGTCGCGGGCGTCGGCACGACGTTGTCTGGTATCAACTTGATTGCGACCATCGTCAAGATGCGTGCTCCAGGCATGTCCTTCATGAAAATGCCGGTCTTCACCTGGACCTCACTGTGCACCAACGTGCTCATTGTGGCGACGTTCCCGATCCTTACCGCCACGCTCGCCCTTCTTTCGCTGGACCGCTATGTGGGAACGAATTTCTTCACCAACGATCTTGGTGGTAATCCGATGATGTATATCAACCTCATCTGGATATGGGGTCACCCGGAAGTCTATATTCTTGTTTTGCCAGCTTTCGGTATTTTTTCCGAAGTGGTCGCGACCTTCTGTGGCAAGCGTCTTTTCGGCTATGCATCGATGGTCTACGCAACCTGCGTCATCATGATCCTGTCCTATATTGTGTGGCTCCATCACTTTTTCACAATGGGGTCCGGCGCCTCGGTCAATGCGTTCTTCGGTATCACGACAATGATCATCTCCATCCCTACAGGGGCGAAGATGTTCAACTGGCTTTTCACAATGTATCGCGGACGTATCCGCTACGAAGTACCCATGTTATGGACGATCGGCTTCATGGTGACATTCGTGATCGGCGGCATGACGGGTGTGATGCTTGCCATTCCTCCGGCCGATTTCGTACTGCACAATTCGCTCTTTCTCATCGCGCATTTCCATAATGTGATTATCGGCGGTGTTGTCTTCGGTCTGATGGCAGGGCTCGTTTACTGGTGGCCAAAAGCATTTGGCTATAAGCTTGATCCATTCTGGGGCAAGATGAGCTTCTGGTTCTGGCAGATCGGGTTCGTCTTCGCCTTCATGCCGCTGTATGTTCTGGGGCTCAAAGGAGTTACCAGGCGGGTAAGCCAGTTTGAAGATTCTTCATTGCAAATCTGGTTCGTCATTGCGGCTTTCGGCGCCGTCTTGATCGCGTTTGGAATAGCTTCCTTTCTCATCCAGCTCGTGGTGAGCTATATGAAACGGGAGCAAATGCGTGACCTGACAGGCGATCCCTGGGGTGGTCGGACTCTCGAGTGGTCGACCTCTTCACCGCCGCCTGAATATAACTTCGCATTTACGCCTGTGGTTCATGATCTCGACAGCTGGTATGACATGAAAAACCGCGGTCATGAACGACCGCTGACTGGCTTCCGCCCCATTCATATGCCGCGCAATACAGGCGCTGGTGTCGTATTGGCAGCACTGAGCGTAGTCCTTGCCTTTGCCCTCATCTGGTACATCTGGTGGCTGGCAATATTGTCGTTTGCCGCTTTGCTGATCGCAGCGATAGGACACACATTCAACTATCAACGTGACTTCTATATCCCCGCTGAAACAGTTGCGGCGACAGAAGACGCCCGTTCAAAACTTCTCGCGGGATAGGCCGATGACAGAGATACATCCAGATCAAGCCGAGAAGCCGCAGTTTTATCTGGCGGAAGATCATCACCCGGAAAACAGCACAACGCTGGGCTTCTGGCTCTATCTGATGAGCGACTGCCTGATATTTGCTGTCCTTTTTGCCACCTATGGCGTGCTCGGTCGCAACTATGCTGCGGGACCTTCACCAGCAGATTTGTTTGATCTCAATCTGGTCGCAATCAATACGGCAATGCTTCTTCTTTCATCTATTACATATGGCTTCGCCATGTTGCAGATGCAGAGAGATGAAAAAACTGCAACATTGTTCTGGTTGGCCATTACCGGCATTTTCGGTGCGGCATTTCTGGCAATCGAGATTTATGAATTCAGCCATCTCATTCGAGAAGGCGCAGGGCCAGGTCGCTCGGCATTTCTGTCCTCATTCTTCACCCTTGTCGGCACGCATGGACTGCACGTTACTTTCGGTATCATCTGGTTGATCACACTGATGTTGCAGGTCATGCGTCACGGGCTGATCGTCGAAAACCGCAGACGTCTTATGTGCCTTTCGATGTTCTGGCATTTTCTCGACGTGATATGGATCGGCGTTTTCTCTTTCGTTTATCTATTGGGAGTCCTGGGATGAGCGTGAAAGACCAGCATTACGGGGCACCCTCAGACCATCACGATCCGCACGCATCCGGACCAGATGAAGTCCACGCGACCTTCAGCGGTTACATGACAGGCTTTATTCTGTCCGTCATTCTGACCGCGATCCCCTTTTGGCTGGTCATGGGTGACGTTTTTGCAAGTAAACAATTGACCGCCATGCTCGTCATGGGCATCGGCGCTGTTCAGATCGTAGTTCACATGATCTATTTCCTGCATATGAGCCCGAGCTCGGAGGGCGGCTGGACGCTGATGGCGCTGATATTTACGCTCATTATTGTAGGTATCGCATTGGCAGGCTCACTTTGGGTTATGCACCACCTCAATGAGAATATGATGCCCGTTACCCATGAAATGATGAAAAACATGCCCTGAAAGACAGTCGTGCCAAGCGCAATAACACAAATTCCGTATCGATCATGACAGCTTGGGGTGGCGGTCGACCAGTGACTGTCTGCGCAACTGCAGTTCCTCGATTTGCTGTTCGAGCACAAGAATTTCCGCGTCGATTGCTTCAACACGCTGCTCGATATTGGAATAGGCTTCTTGCAGCAGCAATCTGGCCTCTTTTTTATTCGATGCGCTCGGGGTGTCTCCACGCAATGGCCGGTTTGCCGTCTCGGGCAGGAAGAAGGCTGTAACGAGTCCGACGATTGCTGCGCACATCAAATAGTAAGCAGGCAAATAAATATTATCTGTCGTCTCGACGAGCCATGCGGCAACTGTAGGTGTTAAACCAGCAATTATGATGGAAATATTAAATGCAGCCGCGAGAGCACTATAGCGAATACGGGCTGGAAAAAGCGCGGGCAATGTCGATGCCATAATCCCCGTGAGGCAGTTGAGCAGAATTGCAAGGATCAGCAGACCTGCAAAAATCGTCGCGATTTTTCCACTTGCAATGAGATGAAAAGCAACAACGGAAAACAACAAAAGCCCAACGCTCCCAATAACCAGAAATGGCCGACGTCCGAACCGGTCGCTGAGAAAACCTACGACGGGCTGGACAAACAGCATGCCGATCATCACCACGATTATGATAAGTACGCCGCGGTCCTCTGAATAACCAAGGCTCTGCGATAGATAGGTCGGCATATAGGTTAGAAGCATGTAATAGGTGATGTTTGTTACAAGCACCATTCCGATACAAACACTCAATGCGCGCCAATACTTCCTGACGATCTCTCTGAACGACACCATCGGTCGATCCTCGATGGCGTCACGATCCTCTTTCTCGAGTGCTTCAAGTTGCTGGGTGAATGCCGGTGTTTCTTCGGCGGCGTGACGCAGATAAAGTCCGATCAGTCCCAACGGAGCTGCCAGGTAGAATGGAACACGCCAACCCCAGTCCAGAAAAGCCTGCTCACCAACCATGATACTGAGAAAGACAACGAAACCAGCCCCGAGCACAAAGCCCGCAATAGACCCGAAATCCAGCCAGCTGCCCAGGAAGCCACGGCGTTTGTCAGGCGCATATTCTGCAACGAAGATCGCTGCTCCCGTATATTCGCCGCCGACAGAAAATCCCTGCGCGAGCTTGCAAATCAGAAGAAGTATCGGAGCCCAAATTCCAATGGTTGTGTAGGACGGAATAAGACCGATACAAAAAGTACTCGCGGCCATGATTATGATGGTGAGCGAAAGAACTTTCTGCCGACCGAACCGGTCGCCCATCACTCCGAAGAACAGCCCGCCAAGTGGCCGTACGAGAAACGGTACAGAGAATGTGGCCAGAGCGGCAATGGTCTGGGTTCCTGGTGACGCGTTGGGGAAAAATACCTGGCCCAGCGCGTAGGCAACAAAGCCATACACACCAAAATCAAACCACTCCATCGCGTTGCCCAAGGCGGCGGCAGTGATAGCCTTTTTCAGTTTTGCATTGTCAATGACCTTGATGTCATGGATTTGCAAGGGAACCGTTTGAGAGGAATTGCCTGAAAGATCGCTTTGCGTCATTCGTTCTGCCTCATGGAGATCATTACCTGGGATAAATAAACTCGCTGAAACTGAGATGTAGCGGTACCGGCACTTAACTGAAATTCCAAGCTTGGCGTGGTAGTAGCATATAGTGCGTCAGGTAAAAGCATCTACTGATGCGATGTGAATAAAAGCACATGATAGGCGGGATGATAAACTATCGCCCTCCGTGCCAAGCGCGCCGATCTGTTCCGAAAACATTTTCGCCTGACTGAACCATTTCGGTTTCCTTTTGCATTGCGATAACGAAACGGCGATGGAATGGAATTAGTTCCAGAAGTTAAATCGACAAGGGGAAGGCTCCTGCTATCCAGTATCTGCTGCTGTCGCAGACGACCTGTTTGCGCAAAAGGCGCATGACCTCGAAACCTCTCGTCGTCGTATGGGCTTTTTTCGGCGTCTTGAAGGCTACATGGGCCCATTTGCACATAGCTTGTATATGGAAGCGTCACAATCAGGGTTATTTTCCGCATGGGACCTTGAAATGGTCTCTGGCACCGGAACGTATCGCGTCACAGGGAAAACGAAACAGGTCGATATTGAGCAATGCAGTCTGCTGCAATGCGGCACACCAGTATAAAGTTTAGGTCAGATCGCTTAATAACCAGACCACGACATTCTGGGGTGATCATGAGGCCGGCCCGATCAGATCACCGTCATTTGGGCAGGCAAGCGGGGGAACATTTGAACACCATGATGGACTGCGGTACATTGGTTTTTCGAGTGGAAGCGGGCTTAGAGCACGTTCCTTTCTCGCAGATGAAGGACCCGGACAGTCAGTAACCAACTGATCCGGGTTCTTTCCTGCCTGATCAACGCACGGCGCGTCCCAAGGGAAGAGCCGCAGACAATTGGAAGTGCATGCCGGAACTATGAACAGATTCTTGCCTCTCCTTTTCGCAATACTTTTTCAACCTTCGCCTGCCTCAGCGGATACTATACCGCCCAAGCTTTCTGCGGACCGCGCTACTGTGATGGGGCGGTGTGCCGAGGCGGTCAATACGGACTGTCTGGTCGAATCAATCCAGACCTATCTCGTGTCAGGTCAGGATCAGTTCCGTCGGGAACGCGTCATGCAGGCGCTGGCCAGCACACAGCTTTTCGATGGCGATGTGGACCAGGCGATGGCCTCATACCGGCAACTGTCGGCGGTATCGGGAAAGGCGGAATTCCTGATCTCCTATGCCAGGACGCTGATACTTAAGGGGGACAAGGACGACGCTCTGAAGTCGCTGCGTGAGGCTGACGCATTGCTCACCGACAAACAAAACCCTGTCGGTCGTCTCGATATGACGTCGCACAGTATGTCGATCGCCAAAGCCTTTGCCGATGCCGGTTCCCCCGACGAAGGACGCGCCATCCTGGCCGGGATTGCCGAATATCGCAATCGCATTCCCATGAATCCCATGCTGCTCACACTGATGGTGCAAGTCGCAAAATCGCAGGCCGCGATCGGATTCAGTGACGATGCAGCCCTTTATCTCAGGCAAGCCTTCGACAAGGCTCTCGATCAAGAGGTGAGCCTGACGCCGGAACAGGTCTTCCAGGTATTCGAGGCGTGGTCGCAGATCGACCCGAAAGCAGCGGCCACAGCTGCGAAGGATCTCGTGGATGCGCTCGCAGTGCAAGGACCCTCGGCATTTGAATTTGCGATCTGGACGGGCCTGTCGGTGGGTCTTTCTTCGTCCGACGAACGCGCGACCGCCGATATAAACGCTCGCCGGTCCATGAAAGAAGCTCCCGAGCGCGCCTTTGTGCTTCAGCTCGTACCCAAGCTTGCCTTGGTCCTTAAGAAAAATGGAAAGGTGGGGGAGGCGGTCGCCATGCTGGACGATGCCGCTGCAGAGGCATCCGCACTTACAACACCACTAGAAAAGGCGCAAACCTTCTTGGTCCTTGCCGAGGCCCTTACCGGTGCGGGAGAAAGCGCGAAGTCAGAAAAGCTCCTGAACGATATCCTTGGGCTGGGTGACGAGCCGGGCATGCAGGGCGCGATGCTCAAACATTATGTGAGCGCTGTGCCAGCCCAGTTCGCACTGCTTGGAAAGCCGGACATCGCTTACGATCTGGCGATTAAGGTTGATGAGGGCCGTCGCGACATGGCTCTCATCATGGCCGCCGACAAACTGGCGGTTAAAGGCGACTATCGCCAGGCCATGCGTTTTCTCGCTCAACTGCATGATGAGATTTCTCCAATGATGATGGCAGGGATTGCGCAGCGCCTCGCGGGCCTCGGTAATGTGAGCACGACTCCATAATCAATATTTCCCCGCCATTCGGGCATCCCGACACAGGAGGATACCAACTAATGAACCAGCATATCATCAGATACTTGTCGGTGCTCACTGTGCTCTGTCTTCTATCCGCCAACAGTTCGGCGCTCGCGGCACCGGAGCAACCGGAAAATCCTTGCAACGACGCGCAGGGTATTATGGGAACGGCGTGCGAAGAGGCAAGAAAGCTTTTGCTTGAGGAGCCATCAGGCGGCATGTCTGTAACAACGGTACGGGTATCGCTCGGTGCGCAGGGCTGGCGCTACAGATTCGAGGACATCACGCAGGAGACTTGCCCGGATACAGGCGACATCACCATGCCTCAAGGCGGGCAACTTCAAATCGTTTCCACGTCTGATGACAAATTATACGACTGGTCCGTAGAGGCGCTCGGTATCGAGACCGCGCTGATACCAGGCCGACTGGAGACGATCTTGATCGATGCTAAAGATGCCGGCAAGTATCCGGGCATAATTTCCAGCACATCTGTCTCCGGTTCGGTTCAAATCCTTGCACCAGAACATTTTATCGCATGGCGCGCGGCGCTGGAGAAGCGTTCATGCTGATCTTTGGCGTCAGTCGAACCCTAAACCGCACGTTGTTGCGAGGACTTGCTGCCGCAGCGCTGCTGACTGTGCAAGGCAGCGGGGGGACGCACTGGTTGATTTTTTGCCACCCAGGGGTGTGTCATTGGCCCGTCGACCTATGCGCTTGCTCGTGCAGAAGGGTTCGAAGCCAGAACCATCGACGCACTCGTGGAACAGGCAGGCAAGGATCCGGAAACTGTTCGAACAGGTGATCGATCACGCCCGATACGTCCGGTGCGGGCAAGCCGTACTCTGAGAGCAACCTCTACGCGACTTCGACACTCGGCAGATGCAAACAATGGACCCCAACGCGAAATGCATGGATGAAAGTTGCGCATGGGTTCCTGATCCAGTTCGGGGCGCAACATATGTGCCTCTTTTTGGAGCGGTAGTGTCCGTATCCCGTCAGGTTCTCTCGCGACTTTGTTCGCAATTTCCTTATTAGTACATTGATCCGGATTTTTGTGGTTTCGGGTTTGACATGCTAAGCAGCTGTGCACGAACCAGAACTAAGAAAACGCTCGGCAAGCCGTGCCCAAAGTGCTGCACCTACCGGAAGATTGTCATCGTTGAAGTCGAATTTTGGATTGTGTAGAAACGCGGAATTGACACCGTTGCCGAGGCGCAGAAAACAACCCGGCTTTTTCTCCAGAAAGTAGGCAAAGTCCTCGCTGCCGGGAATGAGCGGGCAGACGGTCACGTTGTTTTCACCTACCAGTTCCCTCACAACTTCGGTTGCGAATTCTGTTTCGGGTTCGGAGTTCACGACGACCGGATAGCCTCGTTGATATTCGATTTCCGCCGTTGCGCCATAAGCCGCGACGTGGCTCTCAACCAGAGATCGAATACGGGTCTCAAGCAGATCGCGAATCCGTGGTGCAAACGAGCGGATGCTCAAACCAAGCGTTACGCTTTCGGAAATTACATTCGTTGCCTCACCGCCATGTATGGTGCCAACCGTAACTACTGCCGTTTCTGTCGGGTCGATATTACGTGATACTACTGTCTGCAAAGCCATAACCAGGCTCGACGCGACCATAACGGGGTCGACGGTAAGGTGTGGACGTGATGCATGCCCCCCTTTACCCAAAACCTTGATGAAGGCCGTATCGGCTGCAGCCATCAGCGGGCCCGAGCGGGTCAGAAATGTGCCCTCGGGTGCTCCTGGATGATTGTGGAGCCCGAAAATTGCGTCGCATGGAAAGCGTTCAAACAGTCCGTCGGCGATCATGGCCTGTGCGCCACTCACTTCGCCGGCTTCTTCGGCGGGCTGGAAAATCAGATTGATGGTTCCACTAAAGTTGCGCGTGCGAGCCAGGTACTCAGCAGCTCCCAGCAGCATTGTGGTGTGACCATCGTGACCGCACGCATGCATCTTGCCAGGTGCGCGACTGGCATATGTCAACCCGGTCGCCTCGGTGATCGGAAGCGCGTCCATGTCTGCCCGAATTGCGATACTGCGGTTACCTTCACCGGCGCTTAGTCTGCCAACAACGCCGTGGCCACCCACATTGCGGGTGACGTCAAACCCCCAGCTTTCCAGTTTTTCTGCGACAAAAGCGGCCGTCTTTTCTTCCTCGAACGACAGTTCCGGATTTGCGTGCAGATGATGACGGATCTTGAGAAATGTTCCGGTATTTGGTGTGAAATCCCTGATTTCCGCAAATTGTCGCGACTGTGTCATATCGTTTGCCTCGCCAAATGGAATGCAAGGCCTCCTGTTATTCCGGTTGAGTAGGGAAAGGGTTAATTGTCCACACGGCAGGGACCCAGCCCGCCGCGTGAATGTCCGTCAGATAAAGCGGCTCAGGAAACTGCGCGTTCGTGGATGCTGAGGATTTTCGAGAACCTGCTGCGGCGGACCTTCCTCTACAACCTTGCCGCCATCCATGAAAACGACCCGATCCGCGGCTTCACGCGCAAAGCCGATTTCATGGGTAACGACGATCATTGTCAGTCCCTGGTCTGCAAGTGAACGCATTGTCGATAGCACTTCGCCCACCAGTTCGGGGTCGAGAGCCGACGTGGGTTCATCGAACAACATCAGCTTTGGACGGATCGCTAACGCGCGGGCAATTGCGACACGCTGTTGTTGGCCGCCGGACAATTGCCGCGGATAGGCGTTCAGCTTGTGTGACATGCCCACTTTCGCCAGGAGGTCTTTCGCTGTTGCGATCGCTTCCCCGCGATTATGACCGTGAACACCAATCGGTGCTTCGATTACATTCTGCAGTACCGTCATGTGCGGATATAGATTGAATTGTTGAAAGACCATGCCGATGCTGCTGCGTTGTGCCGCAATCGCCTTGTGGGATAGCGCCGTCAGACGGTCCTTGTGCAGTCGATAGCCGATCTGCTCGTCACCGACAAAGATTGAACCGCGGTCGATCGTTTCGAGCCTGTTGATGCAGCGCAGGAAAGTGGACTTTCCGGAACCGGACGGCCCCAGTATAACCACAACTTCACCCGCCGACACGCTAAGATTAATTCCCTTTAGCACCTCGACATTATGAAAAGCCTTATGGACGTCATTGGCGCTTACAACGGGCTTTTGTTCTTGAGTACTGTGCGACGCGATCATCATGTATTCTCCTGCGCTGGCTGAATTGCAGGACTATCGTCTTTTCCTGTCGGCTCACCGCGTTCACCCCGATTGTAATGGCGTTCAATTGCATTTTGCCCGACGTTAAGAACCGAGGTGATCAGGAGATACCAGAGAACCGCTACCAACAGCATTGGCATCACTTCAAAGGTACGATTGTAGATAGACTGAACCGAATACAGCAGGTCGGCCATCGCGATGACACTCACCAGCGAGGTCGCCTTGATCATGCTGATCAGCTGATTGCCGGTTGGCGGCACAATCGAACGCATGGCCTGTGGAATGACAATACGGCGCAGGGCCCGCATGCGGGTCATGCCGAAGGCGGCAGCGGTCTCGGCCTGTCCTTTATCGACCGACAAAAGGCCGCCACGGATAATCTCGGCCATATAAGCTGCCTCATTAAGGGCGAGGCCGACAATTGCAGCGGTAACCGGTGTGATCAGATCGTTGGTGTTCCAGCTTGCGAACGTTGGGCCAAAGGGAATGCCGATGGAAATCTTCGGGAACAACGTCGACATGTTGTACCAGAAGATGAGTTGTACCAGCAGTGGAGTGCCGCGAAAGAACCAGATAAACAGGCCGGCGAGCGAACTGGCCAGCTTGTCATCTGACATACGCGCGACAGCCAGTACAAGACCAAGCGCTACACCGATAATCATGGCTACTATGGTCAGGCCGAGGGTAATGGAGAGCCCGCTCATTACTGTCGGGTCGAAGAAATAGGCTGCGACGATCGGCCAACCGAAGTTCGGATTGACCGCAACAATATAGGCAAAATTCATCGCCACCGCGACCACGACGCTCCATAGCAGTACTCGTCCTACGGGAAATGGCTGATGAGCGCGGGCAACGTCATGTAATTTGACGTCGCCCGCAGCAAAATGAGCCGTGCTCATTGTGTGGCCTTTCCGGCAAGGTTAATACCAGCGTCATTGATCATGTTCTTTTCGAGACCCCACTTCTTCATGATCGCGGCATAGGTACCGTTCTCGATCAACATCTGAAGGCCGTCACGCAATACTTCGGCAATTGGCGATCCCTTTGGAACCACTGCTCCCTGAAAAAGATCATCGAAGCCGTTCTTCTGTCCAACAGCAGACAATTCCAGTTGTCCATTTGACTGCTGAATGAAGTAGCTTAGCGGCGCTTGTGAGGAAAAGAATGCATCAGCTCGATTTGAGCGAACGGCAAGGATCGATGTGGGCTGATCGGTATAGGACTGCACCTGAATGGCTTCTTTTCCATCGGAAGTGCATTTCTGCGTCTGTTCCTTGATGACTTTCTCAGCGGAACCGCCTGCCATTACCGCAACGCGCTTGCCACATGCTGTATCCAGGGATGTTATTCCCTCAGGATTGCCTGCCTTCACAGCGAAGACCACGTACTCGCGCACCCAGTCGACGAAATCATTGGCCTCCTGGCGAGAAGGAAAATCTCCCACGGGACCGAAGCCGAATTGATATCTTCCCGCGTTGATACCGCTCAGCAAGGCGGGCAGTCCGCCAACCGTTGCATGTTCGATCCTGATGCCGAGAAGCTGACCAAGTGCTTCTGACATATCGGCGCTCGCGCCCGACATGTTTGCCCCGTCAATGATTTCGTAAGGGGGAAAGGAACCGCTGTTGACAGCAACCATCTTGCCAGCTGTAACCAGATCTTGTGGCAAGCGTGCTCGAAGTGCTTCGTTCAAAGTCTGCTGCGGGATCGCTTCCCCGGCGACCGCCGCATGCGCAGACAAGCTACCCAGAACGACCGCTGCTATCATAGTCATTTTCATATCAACCTCCCGAAAGATGAAATGTGGGCTTAGTTTCCGCTTGCGTGAAACGGAAACAGTTCGTTTATCGTGAGCTTGCGTGGCAATATGCCCTGCACGTGTAGTTCTTCAGCAAAATCGTCGATCATTGCCTCATTGGCTGTCAGTCCGCTTTCGCTCCAGTTTTCGGGCAGATCGCGGGCGACCTTGAGCAATTCGTCGATCATCCACGGCGTTGTATCCCCGTATTTGCGCCGCTTCGCCGTCCAGACGCGCTGGCTTTCATCCAGAAGCGCACTCAATTCGTCTGCTACCCATGGATTATCGCTCAGGACCTTTGGCTTGATACCAATCAGATGCATGCCAGGGACATAGCCGACCTGATCGAAATAGGTGCGTTCAGCACCACGGAAATCGTCGAGCAACTGACGAAAACCGGGTTCCTTGCCGAAAAATCCGTCAGGCATGAATGGCGTGAAAACCGCATCAAGAAAGCCATCACGAAGCATTTCCATCATCGGTTTTTCTCCCGGCATGGCTTCGATGTGGCCAGGACGTCCGAAGCCATCAAGGCGATCGGTAATGGGGTGGGCCCCGGTGAGACGTCCCGCATACCAACGGGCATCGTCAACTCCCACCCCTTCAAGCCGCAGCGCGGCACGCGTCCAGATATTGCCGGAATCACGCCATCCCGTGACACCAATTTTCTTACCCGACAAATCCGCGAAATTACGAACGTGGCAGTCGCGACGGGTGATGACACACCGATGGCGGAAGCCTCGCATAATGAAGTTCGGAATGCCGACGATGCGGTCATCGCCCTCAAAGCGCATTGACGCATAACGGCTAAAGGACATTTCAGCCGCGTCATGAGCTTCATCAAGGCCAGGATGTGATACGAGCGTGCCAACACGATCAAGAATGACATTTATCCTTGATGAGCGCACGTCGCCAAGCGCCAACGGCGTCAGATAGTCCCAGTCCCTTACAGCCAGCCTCAGCGTGATCGACATTTTCCGTCCTTCAGAATTTTCATTATGGGGACGACATTAAATGTTCAGTTTTTGCTGATCAAATGCTATTACGTTACTGAACATTAAACGAAATGAGATTCATGCCGCAGAATTTCACGCCAGACTGGTTTTCCCAGAAGTTGAAGAACAGGACGACGCGCGGAATAGCGCGCGACACTGCAGATATTATTCGTAAAGGTATTCTCCCGGTCGGAACCAAATTGCCCCCCGTGCGAGATCTCGCCTATACGCTCGGAATCAGCCCGGCGACGATCTCCGAAGCATGGAGCGAATTGCGCAAGCAGAAGATCATTACCGGACGCGGGCGAAATGGAACGTGGGTCAGTGGTGACAGTTTTGTGGCGAGACCGGAACGTCTGGCCAGCTTCGGCGACTACGGTCCTGATGTTCTGGACCTCTCCAAGGCCGTTCCCGACCCGAAGCTTTTGCCTTCCCTTGATGGCGCGCTGCTACATGGCGCGCGTGCGGAGAACCTGAACAGTTACGACAGGACACTTATTCTGCCGGAACTGGAGGCAGCTGCACGCCTCACCTGGCCTTATGAGCCGGAAGCCTTTCTGGCCACAAATGGCGGATACAATGCCGTCTACACAATTTTGCACGCGCTTTTGCCGCCTGACGCGCCGGTCGCGATCGAAGATCCGACTGCAATGCGCCTTCTCGATATTCTCGAGGATCTGGGCGTTCCGATCATTTCAGTTGCCTGTGATCGCGATGGGCCCTTGCCAGATTCTCTTGCCGCCGCCCTGGAGCGCAAACCATCAGCTTTCCTGTTCCAGCCGCGAACGCATTCGGTCACGAGTTGCTGCGTTACCCGTGAGCGCATGGCAATTCTGGGCGACATCCTTGAAACGAGTGACGCACTCATTATCGAAGATGATGGCGTCGGAGATATAGCGTTCAGGTCGCCGCAGACCCTTGGTACCCGCTTTCCCGGGCGTGTCATCCATATCCTGTCTTACTCCAAGTCACTCGGACCGGACCTGCGCCTTGCTGTACTTTCCAGCTCGAGGGCGATCGTTGAGCAGATACAGGGATATCGCAGTTTCAGCGCGGGATGGACCAGTCGTATTCTACAGGCAGCCGTCGCATGGTTGCTGACCGACGAGAAAACACAGTCGGGATTAAATCAAACAAAACAGATCTATCAGGATCGAGCACGAAAGTTCTCCGACGCATTGGCCACACGCGGTATCACAATGCCGGGTGGTGACGGGTTGTGTTGTTTCGTTCCGGTAACGTCCGAACCCTATGCCATGGTGACGCTGGCCGCGCGACATATCGCAGTGGCGCCAGGTGCCAAATTTTCAATCAATCCGACCAGCTCTGTTCGCATCGCTACGAGCATACTCGATATGAGCAAGGTAGAAGAGGTTGCAGATGCCGTGTGTGTCGCCGCAGATCCGCACTAATACCGTGCTTCCGGTGAGATTAGTGTCGGGATGATCACCTCAGAATGCCAACGCTAGCATTAAACCTCATCGGAACCAGAACGGCTAATATGAAGTTTCAACAATGCAGCCGCAAATTCGAATTCCCTGTTCTCGATGGCTTCCAGTATACCAAGATGATCTTTGCAAGCCTTTCGGATGCGATCTTCACCCAATCGATCGAAATCGGAATATTCTGTCATGCGCCTTAAGCGATTTTGCCAGCGTACGGATTGCGTGAAAAAGCGGTTATTTCCCCATGAAACAATGGTTTCGTGAAAATTCGCATTGGCATTGAACCACAGATCTCTCGTGAGCTTTTCGAGCGGCAGAACAAGTATGTCCCGTTGCTCCCGCTTCAATGCCGCCAGTTGATGGAGATCAGGGGTATAATCCGTTTGCGCAAGCGCTCCGCATTCAATCACAAGGCGAAAGGCGTAGCTTTCGTTCACGGCGCGCTCATTGTCGAGTGTCTCGGCAAAGCGCCAGCCATGCCCGGGAAGTCGTTCCGCAAGTCCTTCCGTCGCAAACCGCATAAGCACTCGCCGTATGGCACCGCGCGTTGCTCCAAGCTGATCCGCGAGTTCCGCCTCCGACACTTCATCCTCAATCGCGCCTGAAGCGCGAGAGCTCATGAGCCGGCGATACAGCTCTTCTGCTTCGGCAGGAGGAATAAGCTTGTCGTTGAGCTCGTCTGCTTCGGGAAGTCGATGCAATTGATACCCGCGATTTGGTGTCTGGCTGACAATACCCTGCAATACAAGAAGATTGAGAACCTGACGAACGGGGGAGCGAGACACCCTAAGCTCTTTTGCAATCGCAGCATCCGACAGTCTGTCACCAATATTCCAGCGCGCAGCAGATATAAGGGAGACCATCTTATGCGCAACTTCTGCCTGAAGGCTGCTCAGATTGGGTGCGTGTTCCGTTGATCTCCTACTGTTCATAGTCACGTGTGCCGCCTTTTGAATGTGCGTCTCCCATCAACCGCAAACCTGGAGAATTGGCGAAATTTCGCAATAGATCTTTTCTTTCCCATGGCGACGTTAACATCCGGGCCGGGTCACACCCTTGCCGGCAAAGTCACAATTGAATTGTTTCCTATTCTAATAAAAAACTATTGACTCCGCAATGGGGGAGTGAGAATTGTATTACGAGGATATAAAATACAAAATATGGATTGAGTATGCCAATAGCCCCGTTTCCATTCATCACAGTTTCGGGTGTACCCGAAGAGCGCGGACGCCAATACGGGGTTCTCGCCGGAGAGCGCATCCGGCGTAGCGCTGGTCTTTACTCTGGAACGCTCGACACTTTCGGGCTCTCGCCAGCGCGGAGGCAAAGTCTCATCGAGGAGTTTGCAGGCCGGATTGAAGAATTTGACGCCTCCTATGTCGAGGAAATGCGTGGTATCGCCAAAGGCGCAGATGTGCCGTTCGAACATATCGTTATGATCAATGCACGCACAGAAGTAGTTGCGATGGCGCGTGCGGAGACGGGTTCGGCCGATCCGGAAGAGCAGGATGATGGCTGTACTGGCGCTCTCATCATGCCCGCGAAAAGCGCATCGGGTAATCTCGTGCACGGCCAGAACTGGGACTGGCGTTCAGAATGTGCAGAAACCGGCATTGTGCTGCGTGTTCGCAATAACTGCGGTCCAGATTTCGTAACCTTTGTCGAGGCGGGAGGTTTGGCGCGCAGTGGCTTTAACGAAGCGGGCATCTCGATTACCGCAAACTACCTGGAATGCGAACGCGACTACAAGAAACTGGGCGTTCCGCTCGGTCTTGTGCGTCGCAAAGTGTTGGAGCAGGAGCATTTTGCCAAAGCCATCAAGGCTGTGGCCTCAACGCCAAAATCCTGCTCAAACAATATCATGATTGCGACCAGTGCAGGCTTCGGTATCGATTTTGAATGCGCTCCGGATGAATCCTTCCCGATCTTGCCGGAAAATGATCTCATCGTTCACGCCAATCACTGGGTCAACCCGATTGCGCTGACCAAGCTGCGCGACACTGGCATCCCGTTTGTACCCGAGAGCTTTTACCGTGACTGGCGCGTGCGGAAGTCTTTGGAAGCGCACGATGGGAAAATCGGTCGCAAGGAGATGAAAGAAGCGTTGTTTGACGACTTCCTGACGCCTTATGCAGTCTGCCGTCCACCGCGTCCCGGCAATCACGACAATATCACGGCTACAGTCGCCATGGTGGTGATGGAAGCTGCGCTTGGCATAATGGAAATCGCACCGCTGCCCGCCTTGAACCGCCAGTTTGCGACCTACTGTCTGCACGATTATACGCCGCTACCGTCTGACGCCGCGCCTCGCGCAAAATCCCTCTTTATTGAAGGCTAACGAAATGCTGCGCTTTGCGCTCTCCAGAATAGGCATGGCCATTCCAACATTGCTGATTGTGGCAGTGGCTGTGTTTGTGATTGTCCGGTTGATACCGGGCGATCCTGCAGCCCTGATGCTGGGCGATTCTGCGGATGCTGCGACGCTGGCCGCACTGCGCGAGCAGCTGGGCCTCAATCACAGTATCTTCACCCAGTTTCTGATCTGGGGCGGTAATGTTCTGCATGGCGATCTTGGTGTATCCATTGCCAACCAGCAACCGGTTCTGGCATTGGTTCTGGAGCGCTTTTCGGTAAGTGCGCGTATCGTCTTGTCGGCAGTGGTGCTTTCTACGTTCGTCGCTGTTCCGCTCGGAATGATCGCGGCGTGGAAGCAGAACAGTCTGACTGATCTCACGCTTGTGACCTGTGCAACCTTGCTGCTTTCGGTTCCGGCGTTCTGGATGGGCTTGTTGTTGTTGCTTGCATTTGGCCTCAAGCTCGGCTGGTTACCAATTGTGGGTTATGTCAGCTTCGGTGAGAACCCATGGAAAGCGTTTCTCTATCTGGTTTTGCCGGTCACCACACTATTTTTGCATGAGATCGGCGTCATCCTGCGTATGGCCCGCGCCTCGACGCTCGAAGTTTTGAACCTCGATTATATTACCCATGCACGCGCCAAGGGACTGTCTGAAGCAACGGTGATGTGGCGCCATGCTTTTCGCAACGCATTCGGCCCGACCTGGACATTATTGGGGCTGATCCTTGGCAATCTGCTTGGCGGTATCGCTGTTGTGGAAACGGTTTTTACAATTCCTGGACTTGGCAGGCTTCTCGTCGATGCGATCTTTGCCCGCGATTATCCCGTCATTCAGGGCTGTCTGCTGTTCACAGCCTGCGTTTATGTGCTGGTCAATCTGATCGTGGATCTTCTGTATCCGTTCTTCGACCCGAAGGTGACGGCGAAATGAAAAATCTCTCTCTCAACGCGCTGATTGGCGGAACCCTGACTGCAACGCTTCTCACGGTGGCGGTCGTGGGTTCCTTCTGGACGCCTTACAATCCACTGAGCCTCGACTTTGCTGCCCGTCTTGCTCCGCCAAATGCTGCACACTGGCTGGGCACAGATGAATTCGGACGTGACCAGCTGAGCCGACTGATGCAAGGCGCATCCGCCAGTGTTTCAATCAGCGTTTTCACGGTCTTCCTCGCAACGCTCGGCGGTGTGCTGATCGGGGCTATCAGTGGCTTTCTGCGAGGCTGGTTCGACCGGTTACTGATGATGGTCAATGATGCGCTGCTGGCATTCCCGGGGATATTGATGGCGCTCGGTTTGCTGGCTGTCTTTGGAGCTAACAAGAATGGCATCATCCTCGCGCTCGCTCTGGCCTATATGTCGTCGGTCATCCGGGTGGTTCGTGGTACGGTTTTGAGCCTGCGTGAACGAGAGTTCGTTGAGGCCTCCCGCGTCATGGGAAACTCGGAAATCTATACCATGGTGCGTCATATTCTGCCGAACTGTCTGGCGCCGGTTCTGGTCATGGCGACCTCAATGTGCGGTTGGGCAATTCTGGCAGAAAGCTCTCTCAGCTTTCTGGGCCTGGGTGTGCCGCCGCCAGCGCCGACGTGGGGTAACATGCTGGCCGGAAGCCGCAATTTCATTGAGCAGGCCGTCTGGCTTGGTATCTTCCCCGGTCTTGCAATCTCGCTGTCGCTGCTTGGCATAAATCTTCTTGGTGACGCGTTGCGCGACCGCCTCGACCCACGCATGAGGAAGCGCTCATGACTTCTGCACCCCTGCTTGAAATCGACGATGTCAGCCTGCGTGTCGGTGATAGTGCGCTGGAGATCGTAAAGCGCGCTTCCTTCTCCATACGCGCTGGCGAAATTCTCGGTATCGTTGGCGAATCCGGCTCCGGCAAAACCATGCTCGCGCGGGCGATTATGGGGCTGGTTCCGGCGTCCATCAAAACAGGCCATGGTTCGATCCGCTTCAAGGGACAGAACGTATCAACAATGTCGCCGACTGCGTTGCGCGGGCTTCGCGGCGATGGCATTGCCATGATCTTTCAGGAGCCGATGACCTCGCTTACACCGTCATTGACCATCGGGCGCCAGCTTGAAGAAGGCCTTGAACTGCATTTTCCAGCAGAGAAAATGCAACATGCCGCCTGGATCAGAGCCATGTTGTTGCGTGTCGGTATTGCCGATCCCGAACGGGCGATACAGGCATTTCCACATGAGTTCTCAGGCGGAATGCGTCAGCGCATCATGATCGCCTGTGCGATGCTGATGAAGCCTGATCTGCTGATCGCGGATGAGCCGACCACGGCGCTTGATGCGGTTATCCAGCGCGAAGTAATGGAGCTGCTGGTTGGTCTCACGCAGGAGCGTGGCACGACTGTCTTGCTGATCAGCCACGATCTTCCAATGATTGCGCGCTATTCCAGTCGTGTGGTTGTCATGCGCAATGGTGAAGTGGTTGAAACAGGTGATACCGCTGATGTGCTCGCAAAACCTCGCCATGACTACACACGCAAACTGCTCTCGACATTGCCGGTTCGTGGGCCTGCGCGCACAGTTCCAAAGGCTGATCCACTGATCAGCGTGCGCGATGTTGTTGTTGATTTTGAGGGCCGGGGAGGCTGGTTCAGGAAAGCTGGCGGCAAGCGAGCCCTGCATGGGGTTACGATTGAGGTTCTGCCGAACGAGGTTGTTGCCGTGGTTGGCGGCTCCGGTTCGGGCAAGACCACAGCTGCTCGTGTGATGGCCGGGCTGATCAGGCCGAACGAAGGTAAGCTGCTGTTCAAGGGGCAACCTGTTGAAAGACGTTCATCCCGTTATCAGGATTATCGATATCACACGCAGATGGTGTTTCAGGACCCTTATTCATCGCTCGACCCGCGTATGAAAGTAGGCGAGCTGGTCGGTGAGGCGCTGCGCTTCTCGAAAGAGCTTTCGTCCGGCCAGAAAGTGGACCGTGTTCGCGAAACACTGGAGGATGTCGGCCTGGGTGGAGATTATGCCAATCGCTATGCTCATGAAATGTCGGGTGGCCAGCGTCAACGCGTGGCGATTGCGCGTGCTCTCGTGCGCCGACCGGCATTTGTCATTGCCGATGAAGCAGTTTCGGCACTTGACGTGACTGTGCGGGCGCAGGTTCTCGACCTCTTCGCAAAGCTGCAGAAGAGCTATGGCTTTGGCTGCCTGTTCATTACCCACGATCTGGGTGTGGTCGAACAGATTGCCGATCGTGTGGTCGTCATGAACGACGGTCGCATTATCGAGCAAGGAACGCGCGATGAAATTTTTGACGCGCCGAAGAACGATTATACCCGCCGTCTTTTGTCAGCCATTCCGATGCTCGAACTGACGGGCGAGGGCGGTGTCAAACTCAAATGGCGCGGTGAGAATGCAAATACGAATTCCGGAGAGGAGGGCGGTCATGTCCATCACTGACGAGAATCCAGTCACCAGGCGGCAGGGCCATGGCAAAAAACTCAGCTTCTACGATTTCGGGGCAACCACGTTCTTTGCTAGCCAGTTCGATCAGCGTTTCAGCTACTGCCTCTTCGTCCCCGAAGACTATGATGAGGACGGCACCGAAACGCATGAACTGATCGTCATCGTGCACGGCACAGGACGGACAGCAGCACAATACCGGGATTACTTCGCAAATTTTGCGAGAGAGCGCCGCTGCATCGTGCTGGCACCGCTGTTCCCTGCAGGCATCGTCGTGCAGGAAGATCTTGCCAACTACAAACGCATCGAGTTCCACGGCATTCGCTTTGACCATATTCTGCTGTCGATGATCGACGAAGTGGCGGCCAAATATCGCCTTAAAAGCAGTCGTGCCATTATGTACGGCTTTTCGGGCGGCGGTCAGTTCTGCCAGCGCTTTTTCATGCTGCATCCTCACAGGCTCAAGGCTGTATCCATCGGGGCGCCAGGCGTCGTAACCCTGCTGGATCCCGATTATGACTGGTGGGTTGGTGTCCGCGATGTTGAAACGCGTTTTGGCTGCCACATTGATCTTGAAGCGATGAAGGCCGTTACAGTTCATACGGTGATCGGAGAGGAGGACACCGCGACCTGGGAGATAGCCATCCCACGTGGCAGCGCCTTCTGGATGGAGGGCGCGGATCTTCAGGGCGATTGCCGCATCGACCGCATTGAAGCTCTGGCAAAGTCTTTTGAAATGCAAGGCATCGCCGTTCGCAGGGACAGGGTGCCGGGTGTGGCTCACGAGCCATTCAAAGTGCTTGAGCCCGTCGAAGCATTTTTCGCGGATGTTCTGAGGTCACAAAGCTGACCATACCGCAAAATCAAAAACAAAAGGGGAAACCAAAATGACCTATCGAATTTCACCAGGCGCTGCATTTGGCATCGCGCTTCTTGGTCTCAGCGCCACATCCTTCCAGGCTCATGCCGCAGAAGACGGGATCTTGCGCGTCGCCATTCATTCCGATGTTGCGAGCATCAATCCGGGCGTCAATCGTGATGCCAACGCTGATATGGTTGTGGCGCATATTGCTGAAGGTCTGGTCGCTTATGGCGATGATCTCGCCGTCAAGCCAATGCTTGCGGAGAGCTGGACCGCAAATACCGATCATACAGTCTATGACTTCAAACTGCGCAAAGGCATCAAGTTCCAGAATGGCAAAGAGTTGACCGCCAGGGATGTAGTATGGAATTTCGAGCGCTATCTCAGGCCGGACACGGCGTTTCAATGCGTCAATCGTTACAATGGCAAGGTCGATTCCGAACTGAAGTCGGTCGAGGCTGTCGATGACAGCACGGTACGTTTCAGCTTTGCAGCACCGGCACCAAACTTCGTCATCACCATGGCTACGATCCAATGTACCCCATGGATATTGAGCCCGGATTCCGTTGATGCAGATGGCAAGTTTGTGAAGCCGATTGGCACCGGTCCCTATACTTTTTCCAAATGGGAGCGTGGTCGTTATCTGGACCTGATCCGTTTCGATCAATATGTGGCTCTGCCCGGCGATGCCGACGGACTGGTTGGCAACAAGAAGGGTCATGTAAAGACTATTCAGTTCATGACTGTTCCCGATTCAAGCACGCGCACCAATGGTCTGCTTTCCGGTGAAATTGACTTCATCGATGAAGTGGAGCCAACTGGCGTCAAGGATCTGGAAGCGAAGGGCATGAAGGTCAAAGTGCAGCAGACACCCGCATGGATGGTCCTTCAGATTCAGTCAGCATCCGATAAACTGAAAAATCCGCAGATGCGCCAGGCGATTGCTCACGCGATCGATCTTGACCAATTGGCTGTGGCGATTGGCGAAGGCATGTACAAACCGAACCCGTCAGTCATCGCACCAAACACCATCTATTCAGATAATCAGGCAGCCGCATGGCCTGCTTACGATCCAGCAAAAGCGCAGGAACTGCTGACCAGGGCTGGATACAAGGGCGAGCCGATCAGTCTTCTGGTTGCCAATCGCCAGAACCGTGTGCAGGTTGCCACAATCATTCAGGCATTCCTTGCGGCTTCCGGCATTAATGCGCAACTCGAAGTGCGTGACTGGGCGACCCAGCTCGATCAGTATCGCCGTGGAGCATATGAACTTGCAGTTTTCGCGTATTCAGCACGCCTTGATCCGTTGTTGTCTTTCCAGTCGATGATTGGAGACAAGAAGGCCGATGCTGCGCGCCAGTGGGATGATGCCAGGGCGGAAGATCTTCTCAAACAGGTTTCAGCTACCAGCGATGTCGAAGAACGCAAGAAGCTCTTCAACGAACTCAACAAGCTGATGGGCGAGGAAGTACCGATCCTCGGTCTGGTGAACCTCCCGTCAATCACCGCCATCGGCCCAAAAGTGAATGATTATCAAGGATGGGCTGGCGACACGCACCGTTTCTGGACGGTCAGCAAGACACAGTAGAACGATTCATTTTGTAAGCTTGGCATTGGGATAACCCATGACGTCTATATCCTTTGACTACACCCGGACTGACGCGGTCGGTCTGGGAGAGGCCATTCGTGAAAAAATTCTGTCGCCGCGTGAGGCTGTCCAGGAAGCATTTGCAGCGATTGATCGGTGCAATCCTGAACTGAATGCGGTTATTCATGAGATGCGCGATCAAGCGGAGGAACAACTCCAGACGCTGCCAGAGGGTCCGCTGAGCGGTGTTCCTGTTTTGCTGAAGGATGACTGTCCTTCCTATGCCAGTGCGGCCATGTCCTTCGGATGCCGTGCGGCATATGGCAGTATCTCAAAGCGCGATCATGAACTCGTCAAACGGTACAAGTCCGCGGGGCTTGTGGTGGTGGGCAAGACCAACCTGCCTGAGTTTTCCTGCAATATCGCGACGGAATCCTCGCTGCATGGTGCGGCTCTCAACCCTTGGGATGTGACGCGCAGCATCGGTGGTTCTTCTGGCGGTGCAGCGGCAGCCGTCGCTGCACGTATGGTGCCTGTGGCTTATGGCAATGACGGTGCAGGCTCAATCCGCATTCCAGCATCTTGTGGAGGGCTTTTCGGGCTGCGTCCGTCGCGCGGGCGTGTCCCGTGCGGTCCGGTCTCGACAGAAAACTGGGGCGGAATGGTTAGCCATCATGTATTGACCCGTTCGGTTCGCGATTCCGCGATTATGCTTGATCTGACAGATGCGCTTGAACCGGGTTCGCTTTATGCAGCTCCCGCAAAGACGGACCTTTTCGTCAACAGTGTCAGAACGGCACCGCGGAAGCTTCGTATCGGCGTCTGGAAGCGGTCTGATCTTCACAATGATCTGGATGAGCAGACAGTGATGGCACTTGAGGCGACGATTGCACTATGCGAACGGCTGGGACATAGCGTTGTTTCGGTGAAGCCTGATTTTGACGGTGTTGAGCTGGCGGATGCCGTGCAAAAACTGATTGCCGTTTACACGGCAATTGAAGTGGCTGATGTTGCCGCGACAATGGCAAAACCTGCCAATGATCTCTATTTTGAGCCTTCAAATCTGGGGCTGGCCGCCTACGGCGATGGTTTGGCCGCGACGGAGGTTATTCAGGCCCGGTTGACGGCCAACAGCACGGCGCGCAGTTTTGGTCGTCTTTTTGAAGAATGCGATGTGGTGCTATGCCCGGTTATGCCGGTTGGATCATTTTCACTCGGATTGCTCGATGTGCGTTCGCCCGACTGGAAGAGCTTTGCCCGGCAGTTTCTGGCTCTGACCGCTTTCACCCATCCGGTCAACGCTGCCGGCTTGCCTGCGATGAGCGTTCCACTTCACGAAACGTCTGATGGCTTCCCGATTGGTAGCCAGTTCATTGGCCCCTATGGGGCCGAGAATCTGCTGTTCGAACTCGCAGGCCAGCTGGAAGCCAAATGCCCATGGTCTGATCGCTTGCCCCCGATACATTCCTGAATCCACGAGATGTCCTATGCTCTATACAAAACCTTATTTCCAACCGTCCGACATGACAGAAGTCTTTGATCTGGTTGACAGGACGGTGCTCGGTACCCTGCTCACCAGCCATGAGGGTGGCATTGCAATCTCTCATCCTGTCTTCATGATCGATCGAACACGAGGCACGAACGGCACGCTGGTCTCGCACGTGGCTTCAGCTAACAATCACGCCGATTTTCTCAGGCGCGGCTTGCCATCGATCGCAATTCTGATGGATGCTGGTCATTATGTGTCTTCATCCTGGTATCCGGGCTATCCACACAGAGACAGCGCGCCGACCTGGAGCTTCATGGTGGCTCATATCCACGGTGTTCCGAATATACTGTCGGAAGCAGCGACGGCGAAACACCTCCATGAACTCGTCAAGCATATGGAAAAGGAACGTGACAAGCCATGGCAGATGAAAGAACTCGGCCCCGGCGGCCTGGAGCGGCGCCTGCCCAACATTGTCGGTTACGAAATGCCGGTTGAAAACATGGAGATCAAGTTCAAACTCGGTCAGGATGAGAGATCGACAGACATGAAAGCAGCTATCAGTAAGCTTAGGGACGAAGGACGGTACGAGCTGGCCGAAATGATGGCACGCCATTGCAAGATCTAGCCTAAAAACGTACGGAGCATCCGGTTGCCTGCTGGATGCCATCCCCTGCTGCTTCGTCGCGATCTGCTGCAGGGAACATTTGCCAGATGCCTGCGAGCCGCACGCTCATACAGCACAGAGTACAAGCTTTGCCTGAAGCCAGAAGTACTGTTTCTGACGAAGATTTGTGATGTGCCCCAGACCTGGCCTTTGCTCATAGCCTCAATTTTTGTAATGCGCGGTCGGATCATGGAGCTCCTGGACCCGGTCATAATGCTTCCGGGAGCAATGTCATTTCTGCCTGCTACAAAGGTGGTAAATGGAATGCCTTCTCCGAAAAGCATGTTTTCGGAGAAGGCAACGGCCTCTTCCATGAGTTTCTTGAAATCAAAGCCGATCAGGTTATCCATCAGCACTGCTCTTGAAGCTTTGCACTGTCGGCAAGCTTCAGCCAGATGACGCCACTAATTATGACTGCAAGCCAGAAGGCCTGGATCAGGGTGAGGGACTGGTTGAGCAGGATACTGCCAAAAAGGGCCGCGCCAACAGAACCGATGCCAGCCCACACGGCATAACCGATCCCCACATCTATCGTTCGTAAGGCAACGCTGAGAAAATATAGCGTCAACAGGAAGAACAGGAGCGCTGCTATCGACCAGCCCATGATGGTAAATGCCTGACTGCCACCAACGCTCAGCGCGTATCCAATCTCGAAAGCTCCGGCGAGAAGCAAGCTTATCCATGCCCGGGCGCTACCGGTATTTTTCTGGTCTGTCATTGTCATTAGATAATCCTTTCAGGATGAATGGATCGAGGAAAAGCGATCAGTGGAACTTCACGCCGCGCCGCTCAGGCGAAGGCCAACGACACCCCCAACTACGAGGAGAATGCCGAGAGATTTTTTCCAGTTGAGAGTTTGGCCGAAGAACAATACTCCCAGAACAACGATTCCGACGCCAGCAGCCGATGTCCAGATGGCGTAGCCGACACCGACGTCAAAGGTCAGGAGCGCGAGGCTCAGAAAGAACGTTGCGACGGCACCACTGACAAGTGTCATCGCAGTCCATCCAGGGTCAGTGAAACCCTTTGCCTTGCCCGCACTCATTGCAACCGTGATCTCCAGGATCACGGCAATTCCAAGATATAGCCAACTCATCAGTTTTACCTTTCATGGTTTTTCCAGAGACAGGCGTTTGCCTGTTGGGTGACCGCTCTGGTCCGCTTTCGGGTTAACGCCACTGGACATTGCGTGCCTCCGAAGGTGTAGATGCCTGTTGACAGTTGAAGTATCAGCTGTGGGAAGATCTGGCGAAAGCGTATATCTCAGGGGCTGGATGAATTAGATTCATCATAGCCAATCTGAACGTACGGAGGGTGTGCACTTGCGAAAGCTTCCGCCACTTCACAGCTTGCGGGCTTTTGAAGCCGCTGCCCGTCATCTGCATTTCACGCGTGCGGCTGAAGAACTACATCTAACTCCGACGGCGATCAGTCATCAGATAAGACAATTGGAAGAAATACTCGGGGTGGAGCTGTTTCAGCGTTACCCGCGTCCGATCAGACTTTCGCCGGCAGGAGAAAAATTGTTTCCGGCGCTTCGCGATTCACTCGACCAGATCGCAGCTGCTCTGGATCAGCTATTCGAAGACCACGACCGGCCGCTGAATATTTCAGTCACCATGGCCTTTGCCAGCCGGTGGCTTATGCGGCGACTTCCGCAAATACGCGAGCAGATCGGGTTCGGCGTTGCCGTTGAAGCAGATGATGATGTAGCGGATCTGCACGCCTCACATATCGATATGGCTGTCCGATACGCAGAACAACCGGGAGCGGACGGCGAATGGCATCGGCTTTTTCAGGACCGGATCGTGCCGGTATGTGCCCCTTCGCTGCTGGCAGACCAGAAAATGCTCTCTCCGGACCGGATACTCACATTGCCTTTAATGCACTACCGCTGGAAATCCGCATCGGCCAATGCTCCAAACTGGGAACGATGGCAATCTCTTGCACAAGTGGATGGTAACCGACCGCACATCGCCCAGATATTTTCGGAGGAAGTCCACGCGCTCGAAGCTGCTGTAGCGGGTCAGGGAGCGGTGCTCGCCTCTGAGCTTCTTGTTGCTGATCAACTAGATGCAGGTACGCTGGTTTTGCTATCCGATATATCCTTGCCCGGTCCAACCTATTGGGCGGTATTTCTGACCAGCCATCCAGCGAAAGAACGATTGCAGAAGTTGCTCGACTGGTTACGAACCCAGGAATTGAACTGTTGTCATCCCAATGCGTCTGAAGATTGATGGCATCCCGAAATCCGGCCTCATGAACATAAGGGGCGCCTTGTTGACGGTGGCGACAGCGTAGGAAAAAGCAGTCCCCCATCCTCAGACCGGCGGGATGACGGTCTCCGCCGATCTGGTCGAAGGCACTTTCAGCCGAGTGATATCCGCCTGATCGAAGAACAACTCCTCATCACACCTGACAGAGCGGAAACGAATCTTGCGCGGGATTACACGACGGCGATAACTCAAATAAACTTGCCGAGCTTTTCCGCTGCTTGTCGAAGCTCATCAAGATGAGTAAGCCCCTGTTCCAGAGATAACCGTTGGGTGGGCGCGTGGAACGACAGGGTCGCGCAAAAATTTCCCCGCGCATCCATGACCGGTACCGCAACCGCAATCATGCCATCAACAAGCTCTTCCTGATCTGTTGCGAACTCACGCGCCCTGACACGCTCTATTTCCTCTCGAAGCATCGTTGCGTCGATAATGGTTTTGTTGGTAAAGGACTGCTTGTCTCCAGTAAGGAGATAACGTTCGAACGCTTCCTCTGAAAGCAGGCTGAGTGTGATTTTTCCGGCCGCAGTGGCATGGAGCGGCACACGGGAACCGATATGAAGAGCTATACGTAGCGGCCACTGCGTTTCCACGCGATCAACATAAATCATCGCATCATTGTCGGGAACCGCCAGATTGCATGTTTCGCCGATCTGTTGATTGAGCCAAATCAGAACGTTTCTGCTCGGAAGGCTGCTCAGCGAAGCATGCATGGCACCGATTGCCATCTCGCGAAACCGAGCACCGGGCAAATAACTCTTCCCATCAATATTCCTGGCGATAAATCCCTGCTCTTCCAGATAGGCCAGCAAACGGTGCACGGTCGGCTTGGGAAGCTTGAGTTCTTCAATAATTTCTACGGGTGTCATTGCGCGTCTTTGACGGCCCAGCAACTCAAGAATCTGCAGGTTTCTTATACTTGGGCTGGCAATCAGATTATTGGGATCATTCTTCATGAAAACACTACGTCACAGTGGGGCTTCCTAGTGGTTTAACCCAGCCGGAAGACGTAACCAAGTGAATTTATATCCGGCAAATTCAACAGGTTGATATTTTTTGAGACATAACGTCTCAAAAAATGATTGACTCTCATACGTTTTGAACGAAGGCTAAAGGCGTCGCGATCCGCAGGAGGAGTGTGGATCGGACCATAACCGTCAAAACGCAGGAGGGCGTCATGTCGGATACAACAATGGATGCTGTGAGGAGCAGCAGCCAGACGAATGATGTTAGGAAAGTCGTCATTGCCAGCCTGATCGGCTCGACCGTCGAGTGGTACGATTTTTTTCTATATGGCGTGGTGGCAGGCATCGTCTTCAACCACCTTTACTTCCCATCGGATAACGAAACAGTTTCCATCATGCTGGCCTACGCGACCTTTGCGGTAGGATTTGTCGCTCGACCGTTGGGCGGGCTTGTCTTCGGGCATTTCGGCGACCGTATCGGTCGGAAGGCAATGCTGATCATCAGCTTGCTGATGATGGGTGGCGCTACTGTCGCCATCGGGCTCTTGCCCGGGTATCAATCTATCGGTCTGATGGCGCCCGTGGCTCTTTTGTTCCTTCGTATACTTCAAGGTATCGGTATCGGGGGCGAATGGGGCGGTGCGGTGCTGATGGCTTACGAATATGCGCCGAAGGACAAGCGTGGCTTCTACGCTTCCCTGCCACAGATCGGCCTGTCTCTTGGCTTGTTCCTGTCGTCAGGCGTCATGGCGCTTCTGTCGCTTCTGCCGGATGAGCAGTTCATGGCATGGGGCTGGCGTGCAGCCTTTATCGGATCGATCGTCCTGGTCTTTCTGGGTACGTGGATTCGCTCGAACATCCATGAAAGCCCGGAATTCGAAAAGGCCAAGGCGGCGTCTCGCGGTCGAGACCAGGGGATCCCCTTTACGACAATGATCAAACGTTACCCGGGTAATGTCATTCTCGGCATGGGTGCCCGTTATATAGATGGCGTGTTCTTCAACATCTTTGCCGTTTTCTCGATCCTGTATCTGACCCGTTTTGCAGGGCTTGATCGTACGGCTGCGTTGTGGACGGTCTGCGCCGCCGCTGTGGTTATGATCGTATTCATTCCGCTGTTCGGGCGCCTGTCGGACCGGATCGGACGACCTGTCACCTACGCATGGGGATCTCTCCTGCTGGGTTTGAGCGTATTTCCCGCTTTCTGGCTCATGTCGACAGGCGAGCCGGTACTGATCGTTCTGGGTATCGTACTGCCTTTCGGTATCATATATCCGATGTGTTACGGGCCAGAAGCCGCCCTGTTTGCAGATCTGTTCGATCCGACCGTCAGATATACCGGCATATCCTTCGTCTATCAGTTTTCAGGCATCATTGCGTCCGGTCTGACACCAATGATCGCCACCTATCTGATGTCCATCAATAACAACGATCCTTTCTGGGTATGTGTCTACGTAGTGTTTGCCGCTGCGGTGTCGTTGGCTTCCGCTGTTGCAATCGAGCGCAGGCGAAAACGGATCTAGTGGTCTGAACCTGACGTTTGCACCTTTGGTATATTCGCGCCGGGCAAATGTCAGAATCTACGATCAATTGGATTTTTCGGATTTGACGTTTGAAACAAGCTCCATTTCGGACGGGTATCAAACGTCAAATTCAAACCACTGGCAGAACACACGGGTTGAGGCAGGTGCAAGACAGGGAATCCGTTTCCGTCCGCGATACGGATCCTGTCAGGAGGAAGTTCTTTATGAATGAAATAGCAGATTACATCATAGTTGGCGCTGGTTCGGCGGGTTGTATTGCGGCCAACAGGATCAGCACAGACCCTTCGGTCACTGTTCACCTGCTGGAAGCCGGTCATAAGGATAGCAATCCGTGGATCCATGTTCCGGTTGGCTATTTTCGCACAATGCACAACCCCGACTATGACTGGTGTTATCAGACAGAGCCCGATTCAGGTTTGAACGGACGCAGCCTGAACTGGCCACGTGGCAAAGTGCTCGGCGGCTCATCGTCGCTCAACGGTCTTCTTTATGTGCGCGGGCAGAAAGAAGACTATGATCGCTGGGCGCAGTTTGGCAATTCCGGCTGGTCCTGGCAGGATGTGGGCTCCATTTTCGAGAGCTTCGAAACATTCCATCGTCCGGCGACCGCAGACCGCGGGACCGCGGGTGAATTGCAAGTATCGGATCCACGCCTGAAGCGGGCAATCTGCGAAAAGTGGATCGAGGCAGCCCGTGCGAATGGCTACGATTACAACCCGGACTATAACGGGGCAACACAGGAGGGCGTGGGGCATTTTCAATTGACTATGCACAAAGGACGCAGATGCTCGTCTGCAGCCGCATTCTTGCGCCCGGTTCGTCACCGACAGAATCTGAATGTTGAAACCGATGCCCATATCATGCGTGTCGTCATCCAGAATGGTCGGGCGACTGGCGTGGAATATCAGCGCCCGGACGGCACACGTCGTACGATCCAAGCCAGGCATGAGGTAATCTTGTGCGCAGGAGCAATCGGCTCGCCACAGATACTCATGCTGTCAGGCATCGGTCCGGCTGAAGAACTGGCCGCTCACGGCATTTCTGTGCATTGTGACGCGCCGGAAGTGGGCCAGAACCTGCAAGATCATTTACAGGCCCGACTGGTCTTCAAATGCAACGAACCGACACTGAACGATGAAGTTCGCAGTCTCTTCAGGAAGGCCGCCATAGGTCTCGAATATGCGTTGTTCCGAACCGGCCCCATGACGATGGCCGCCAGCCTGGTCTTCGGTTTCGTCAAGACGCGACCGGAGCTCGCCACGCCAGATATTCAGTTTCACATCCAGCCATGGTCGGCAGATAGCCCTGGCGAAGGTGTGCATCCCTTCTCCGCTTTCACCCAATCGGTGTGCCAGTTACGACCGGAAAGTCGTGGAACGATCACTTTGCGTTCCGGTAATCCGTTCGACCATCCAGTCATTCAACCCAACTACCTGGCGACAAGAAATGACCAGCAGACATTGGTTGAGGGAATACGCATTGCACGCCGCATCGCCCGGACTGAACCTCTCCAGTCTGCAATTTCGCAGGAGTTCAGACCGGCAGCCGATCTCGATGGCGATGACGAATTGCTCGATTGGGCGCGAAACAATTCCACCACGATCTACCATCCGACCGGCACCTGCCGGATGGGCATCGATGAACGCGCCGTTGTGGACAATCGACTGCGTGTGCGCGGCATTGAAGGTTTGCGCGTCGCGGACTGCTCGATCATGCCGGAAATCGTCTCCGGGAACACAAATGCACCGGCGATGATGATCGGCGCAAAGCTCGCCCAGATGGTCCTTGAAGACAGGAAAAACGCGCTAACGGCCCAAAACGCCACCGCGCCAACCTATGAGAAAGTAGCTTAGGAGAATTCACTGCCATGAAAATGACGACGGAAGAAGCATTTGTTAAGGTTTTGCAGATGCATGGGATAGAACATGCATTCGGGATCATCGGCTCCGCGATGATGCCGGTATCGGATTTGTTTCCGAAGGCGGGCATTACCTTCTGGGATTGCGCCCATGAGACGAATGCGGCGCTGATCTGCGACGGTTATACCCGCGTGACGGGCAAGATGGGTATGGCGATTGCTCAGAACGGGCCCGGCGTAACCGGCTTCGTGACTGCCATCAAGACTGCTTACTGGAACCACACGCCGATGCTGCTTGTCTCTCCACAGGCTGCCAACAAGACCATCGGTCAGGGCGGTTTTCAGGAAGTTGACCAGATGTCGCTGTTCGAAGAGATGGTCTGCTATCAGGAAGAAGTGCGCGATGCGACCCGCATTCCCGAAGTGCTGAACCGCGTGATCGAGAAGGCATGGCGCGGCTGTGCACCGGCACAGATCAACGTTCCCCGTGACTTCTGGACTCAGGTCATCGACGTCGACCTGCCACAGATCGTCCGGCTGGAACGCCCGAGCGGCGGACGCGATGCCATTGCCGAGGCTGCAAAGCTTCTCACCAATGCGAAATTCCCGGTCATCCTTAACGGGGCCGGTGTCGTTATCGGCGGTGCGATCCCTGAATCCATCGCGCTTGCCGAAAGGCTCGATGCGCCGGTCTGCTGCGGCTATCAGCATAATGATGCCTTTCCCGGTACCCATCCACTGTCCGCCGGTCCACTCGGCTACAATGGCTCCAAGGCCGCGATGGAGCTGATCTCCAGGGCCGATGTGGTCCTGGCGCTCGGTACCCGTCTCAATCCGTTCTCGACCCTGCCCGGCTATGGCATCGATTATTGGCCGAAGGATGCAAAGATCATTCAGGTCGACATCAATCCTGATCGTATCGGCCTCACCAAGAAGATATCGGTCGGCATTTGCGGCGATGCCAGGCAGGTTGCGCAGCAGATTCTCGACCAGATGGGAGCCAATGCGGGCAATGCCGGTCGCGACGAGCGCAAGCAGCTCATCCATCAGCGCAAATCCGCCTGGTTGCAGCAGCTTTCCTCGATGGATCATGAGGATGACGATCCGGGCACGCATTGGAATGCCGGTGCGCGCGAGCGCGAGAAGGACCGCATGTCGCCGCGGCAGGCATGGCGTGCCATACAGGCTGGAATGCCGAAGAACGCCATCATGTCCACCGACATCGGCAATAACTGCGCCATCGGGAACGCCTATCCAAGCTTCGAACACGGACGCAAATATCTGGCACCGGGCATGTTCGGCCCCTGCGGTTATGGCTTCCCGTCCATCGTCGGCGCCAAGATCGGCCAGCCTGACACGCCAGTGGTCGGCTTTGCAGGCGACGGCGCGTTCGGCATATCCATGAACGAGATGACCTCCATCGGTCGCAAGGGCTGGCCTGCGATCACCATGGTCATCTTCCGCAACTATCAGTGGGGTGCCGAAAAGCGCAACACGACACTGTGGTACGACAACAACTTCGTCGGCACCGAGCTCAATCCGAACCTGAGCTACGCCAAGGTGGCGGATGGCTGCGGCCTGAAAGGCGTGACCGTCGATAGCCAGCAGGCGCTGACCGAAGCCTTGCAGACGGCAATCGACGAGCAGGCCAAGGGGGTGACCACCTTCATCGAAGTCGTGCTCAATCAGGAACTGGGCGAACCATTCCGCCGTGATGCGATGAAGAAGCCCGTTGTCGTGGCCGGCATCGACAAGGCCGACATGTGCCAGCAAATGCCCGTCTGAACCAGTCCGTCAGTGATCAGGCCGGGAGCGCAACTCCCGGCCTTTTGAAGAGATTGCGCCATGCTGCCGTTGGAAAAGATTTTTGAGAAAGCCCGTTCGAGGCCACGTCACATCGTGCTGGCCGAGGGCGAAGATCCGCGTATCATCGATGCGGCGCTGCGTGCCGAACGTGAAGCCATTGCCCGCATTACGCTTCTGGGCTCCGAAAGCGTCATCAGCAGGCAGATTGACGGCTCAAAGATCGCGATCATAAATCCAGTAGTATCGGACAAAAGCGCGGATTATGCGCAAAAACTCTATCGGCTGCGTCAGGCCAAAGGCATGACGGAAGAGCAGGCTGAGGCAATCGTGAAGACGCCACTCGGCTTCGCCGCCATGATGGTACGCGAAGGCGATTCGGACGGGACGGTGGCTGGCGCAGTTGCAACGACTGCCGATGTGGTGCGTCATGCCCTGCAGATCATTGGTAAGGCCGAAGGCGCATCACTCGTCTCAAGCTTCTTCCTGATGCTGCTGTGCCAGTCTCATCATCAGAAGAAAGGCGCTTTCGTCTTTGCCGATTGCGGCCTCGTGGTGGAACCGGATTCCGCGCAACTTGCCGATATCGCCATACAGTCGGCCGATTCATATCGCCAGCTCACGGAAAAAGATGCGGCCGTTGCCATGTTGTCCTTCTCCACCGGCGGCAGTGCTGCGCATGAGCGCGTATCAAAGGTCGTTCAGGCAACCCGGACGGTGCGGGAGCGCAAGCCTGCTCTGTGCATCGATGGAGAATTACAGTTCGACACGGCATTCGTCGAGGCAATCAGCCATGCCAAATCGCCGGATTCACCGCTCAAGGGCAATGCCAACGTCTTTGTGTTCCCCAATCTCGAAGCCGCCAATATCGGCTACAAGATCGCCCAGCGTATTGGTGGGGCGCAGGCCATAGGCCCTGTGCTTCAGGGCCTCGCCAAACCCGCTAATGACCTCTCACGCGGGTGCAGCGCTGACGATGTCCTCCACATGATCGCTATAACCGT
>NZ_JBCAUP010000035.1:0-51747 GCF_038433355.1 Brucella cytisi | reverse complement strand
GCAGGTTATGATTCAATCGGATTTCTGACATACGATGGAGATCACGATGGCCTGGACTGAAACCGCTCGCCGACAGTATGAGCGTCGCAATTCGCGTTATGCAAGCGATTTAACGGATGCGGAATGGTCTGTGCTCGAACCGCTGATGCCTTTGCCACGACATCTCGGTCGCCCTCGAAAGACAAACCTGCGAGAAGTGGTGAACGCGCTTCTTTATATAGCTTCTTCGGGCGGTGCGTGGCGGCTTTTGCCTACTGAATTCCCACCATTCTCCACGGTGCAGAAATATTTCTACCGCTGGAGAGATGATGGCATGCTGCGGACCATCAACAACACACTTGTGATGATTGCGCGTGAACAGGCCGACAAGCAGCCCAGCCCCACGGCTGGTGTGATCGATAGCCAGTCGGTGAAAACCACGGAAAGCGGCGGAATACGAGGTTTTGATGCGGGGAAGAAGATCAACGGTCGCAAACGTCATATTGTGGTTGATACTCTCGGCCTGATGGTTGGTCTCGTGATCCATTCTGCGGGCATTCAGGACAGAGACGGCGCGCCGGATGTCTTGAAAACCATTCTCAAACGTTGGCCGTGGTTGCGGCATATCTTTGCTGACGGCGGATACGCAGGACCAAAGCTCAAAGGCAGGCTGGAAAAGGTCGGGAGGTTTACACTGGAAATCGTCAAGCGGTCTGATCGCGCTGAAGGTTTCCAACTACTCCCGCGTCGATGGGTTGTCGAACGCACATTTGCATGGCTGGGACGGTGTCGCAGACTGACCAAGGACTTCGAGAAAACCATCGCTTCCTCTGAAGCGTGGATCTACATCGCAAATATCCGCTTCCTCACCCGAAGGATCGCAAGAGCCTGATATCGTTACGTTCATTATGATTCAGGCTCTTAAATAAGATAATATTACATTCAAAACTATTTTGATTATCAAAATAATTTAATTGTAAATAGTATATTATTCGGGTTACCTTAGTAACTTTTAAGTATATTTTGTGGAGAGTCGATGTTCTTATCCAAGAGAAGTTCGATTACTTTCATCCGGATGGATGCTTCCTCGACCGTAACTGCCCGATGTTGGACGGTACGATTAGGCTTCGTACTCAGTCCCTATTGCAATAGCAGCACGCGCTTGCTTAATTGCAAAAATGGCGTTTACCCTGCGGCAGTTACAATACTTCATCGCTGTGGCCGAACAGGGGTCTGTGACCCGTGCGGCGCAGAAGCTATCCATTTCCCAGTCATCCGTCACGGAAGCCGTCAAAGAACTTGAGACGGACCTGAATGTCGAGCTTTTCGAACGACACCCTCGCGGCCTAACCGTCACGCATAACGGTCATCAGTTTTTGCGCCACGCGACGAAAATTCTGGCAGATGTATCGGACGCCCGCCGCTCCTTCACGGACAATCGCATTCAGGAAAAGGGTAAACTCAATCTCGGCGTCACCTCGCTCGTCGCGGGTTATGTGCTGTCGGAACTGCTTGCCCGCTATCGCCGGGCTTTTCCCAGCGTTGAAATCAGCGCCATCGAGGATAATGGTTCCTATCTTGAACATCTTCTGGTCGGTGGTGAACTGGACGTCGCCGTGATGGTTATCTCCAATCTTCGCGACCGGATGGCCTTGCACGCGGAAATTCTCGAAACTTCGCCTTATCGATTGTGGTTGCCGCTCGGCCATCCGCTTGTCCCGACGGACAGCATTTCGGTAAGCGACATCGCGAAAGAGCCGCTGATCATGCTGACAGTGGATGAAATCGAGGAAAATACCGGCAAGCTACTTGCCGCTCTAGGTGCCCGGCCACATGTGGCTTTCCGGACGCGCTCCGTAGAGGCTGTCCGCAGCCTTGTCGCCACTGGCGCAGGCGTGGCGCTCCTCCCCGATCTGGTCTATCGCCCATGGTCGCTGGAAGGTGACCGGATTGAAAGCCGTGATGTCTCCGGATCACTGCCTGTCGTGCAGATCGGCATGGCTTGGCGCAAGGGATCGAGCCTGCCACAATCCGCACGAGACTTTATCGGCATTGCCGAAGCTGCCCGTTCCGGCAGATTGCGCTAGTCTTCGATATCGGAAAAACCGATATCAGCTTTTCGATAAATGAATTTGCGAAAGGCGAGGTTTAAGCACACCATCCGCTCTGGGAACAAAATCACTGAATGTGAAAAAACGGGAGTGGTCGATGAAAAAGATTCTGCAATCCTGTACCGCTTTGATGGCTGTTGCGAGCTTTGCGACGCAGGCCATCGCCGCCGAACCGCTGAAAGCGATCGGCGAAGGTGAAGGTGCGCTGAGTATCGTGGCCTGGGCAGGCTATATTGAACGCGGCGAGACCGACAAGAACTACGACTGGGTTACGGATTTCGAGAAGGAAACCGGCTGCAAGGTCAGTGTGAAGACCGCCGCCACTTCCGATGAAATGGTGGCGCTGATGAATGAAGGCGGCTTCGACCTGGTCACCGCTTCCGGCGACGCCTCGCTTCGTCTCGTGGCTGGAAAGCGTGTGCAGCCGATCAATACCGACCTTATCCCAAGCTGGAAGACGGTAGACGAACGGCTGCAAAATGCGCCGTGGTTTACCGTCAAGGACGTGCACTACGGCGTGCCCTATCTCTGGGGGCCGAATGTGCTGATGTATAACACCGATGTTTTCAAGGACGAAGCGCCGAAGAGCTGGAACGTGGTGTTCGAGGAACAGACCCTGCCGGATGGCAAGTCCAACAAGGGCCGGGTGCAGGCTTATGATGGGCCGATCTATATCGCTGACGCTGCCCTTTATCTCATGAAGCACAAGCCGGAACTCGGTATCAAGAATCCTTACGAGCTTAACGAAGACCAGTACAAGGCTGCGCTCGACCTCCTGCGTGGACAGCGGAAGCTCGTCAGCCGTTATTGGCATGACGCCATGATACAGATCGACGATTTCAAGAATGAAGGCGTGGTGGCTTCCGGCTCATGGCCATTTCAGGTCAACCTGTTGAAGTCGGAAAACGCCAAGATCGGCTCGACGTTTCCGGAGGAAGGTGCGACCGGCTGGGCCGACACCACCATGCTGCACGTAGACAGCGAGCACCCCAATTGTGCCTATAAGTGGTTCGAGCATTCGCTAAAACCGAAAGTTCAGGGCGATGCCGCAGCCTGGTTCGGCGCTGTACCGTCCGTTCCGGCAGCTTGCAAGGGTAATGCGCTCCTGACCGATGCAGGCTGCGCGACCAATGGCTTCGACAATTTCGCGAAGATCAGCTTTTGGCGTACGCCGACAGCCAAATGCGAAAGCCAGGGGGAATGCGTGCCCTATCATCGCTGGGTATCCGATTATATCGGCGTCATCGGCGGTCGCTGACATTGACCATCGTAAGCTCAAAGATCGCCTTTCCTTCGGTTGAAGGAAGGGATCGGGAAGACGTATCCGCTCCGCATGATGGATAGAACCATGACAGCAGCAGTTCGTTTTGAAAATGTGAGCCGTTACTTCGGCGAGGTCCGTGCCGTCGATCACGTCAATCTGGCCATCGCGTCCGGTGAATTCTTTGCCATGCTCGGCCCTTCCGGTTCCGGCAAGACAACCTGCTTGCGGTTGATCGCAGGTTTTGAACAGCCGACCGATGGTAGAATAGAGATTTTCGGCGAAAGTGCCGGCGGCGTGCCGCCCTATCGTCGGAACGTCAACACGGTCTTTCAGGACTATGCGCTGTTTCCGCATCTCAGCATTCTTGACAATGTGGCCTATGGGTTGATGGTGCGGGGCGCCGGAAAGGCCGAACGACATCGCGAAGCCGAAGAAATGCTGGAGCTGGTCAAGCTGCCCGGCTATGGCGCACGCAAGCCCAGCCAGCTTTCCGGTGGACAACGTCAGCGTGTCGCGCTGGCTCGCGCCCTCGTCAATAGACCCAAAGTGCTGCTCCTCGACGAGCCACTCGGCGCCCTCGACCTCAAACTGCGCGAACAGATGCAAGAAGAGCTGAAGAGCCTGCAAAAGGCGCTTGGTATCACCTTTGTTTTCGTGACCCACGATCAGGGCGAGGCGCTGTCCATGGCGGACCGTATTGCTGTCTTCAACAATGGTCGTATCGTTCAAGCCGGAACACCGCAGGAAATATATAACCGCCCGCAAACCCGGTTTGTCGCCGATTTTGTCGGCTCTTCCAATGTCGTTGCGCCTGAAGTTATGGCCGCATTCGGCGGGGAACGGCGTTGGGCAAGCCTTCGGCCGGAATCCATTCGCATTGCAGACAAGAACGACAAGGTCGGAGTAGCAGCGCGGATCGAAACCGCCAGCTTCCTTGGGTCCGCTACACGTCTCGGTGTGGAAGCCGAAGGCGCCAGGCTGCACGTCATGCTGCCTGCCGGCGCAACTGTCCCCGAGACCGGATCGGATATCCGCATCGTGTGGACTCCGGGTGACGTTCATTACATGGATCAGACAGCATGACTGGCGCGCAGGCTTCCACACTCGCAAACTCCGGGTCAAATCCGGCGTCCATCTTGCCGCAGCGCGGTGGGATGTTTGGTCGCCTCTCGGACCTTTTCTGGCGTCGTCCGGGGCTGCTCCTGTTTCTCATGATCACGCCGCCGCTTCTGTGGCTGGGCATCATCTATATAGGCTCGCTGATAGCGCTTCTCTTGCAGAGCTTCTTTTCGGTCGATGATTTCTCCGGTCTGATCGACTATAATTTCACGCTCGCCACTTATGCTCAGCTGCTAAATTCTGCCAATCTCGACATCATCATCCGCACCGTCCTCATGGCTGCGCTGGTCACGGTCGCCTCGGCATTCGTCGCCTTTCCCATCGCCTATTATGCCGCCCGCTATGCACGCGGACGCTGGAAGGCGCTGTTCTATCTCGGCATCATGTTGCCGCTCTGGTCGAGCTATCTGGTCAAGGTCTATGCGTGGAAGCTGATCCTCGCCAAGGAAGGCATCCTGACCTGGATATTCGCAAAGCTGCATTTGTCCTGGCTACTCGACGGCATTCTGTCCGTGCCGGTCATAGGCGGTAATTCACTGTCGGTCAGCTATCTCGGCACGTTCATCGTCTTCGTCTATATCTGGCTGCCCTATATGATCTTGCCGACACAGGCCGCGCTGGAGCGTGTGCTGGGCAATCTGGTGGAAGCTTCCTCCGATCTCGGTGCAACGTCGGCGCAGACTTTCCGAACCGTGCTCATGCCGCTCGCCATGCCGGGCATCATTGCAGGATCGATCTTCACCTTTTCGCTGACGCTCGGCGACTACATCATTCCGCAGATCATTGGTTCGTCGCGCCTGTTCATCGGACAGGCCGTCTATACACAGCAGGGAACGGCAGGCAATGTGCCGCTGGCGGCTGCCTTCTCCGTCGTGCCGATCGTCATCATGGCCATCTATTTGTGGATCGCCAAGAAACAGGGGGCTTTCGATGCGCTCTGATCGCAACAACCGCGCTTCCTTCGGATTGAAGCTTGCTGCCGGACTGGGCCTCGCCTTCCTGCATCTGCCGATCTTGCTCATCTTCGTCTATGCCTTCACGACGGAAGAGAAGAGCTATCAATGGCCGCCGCCGGGCTTTACGCTGCAATGGTTCGCAGTGACATGGAATCGTGCCGATGTGTGGTCGTCGCTTGCGCTCTCTTTGCAGGTCGCCACAATTGCGACCTTGATCGCGCTGGTGCTCGGAACGCTGTGCGCAGCAGCTGTCAGTCGGACGCATTTCTTTGGGCGTGAAAGCATTTCGCTGTTGGTCATCCTGCCTATCGCACTGCCCGGTGTTGTAACCGGCATCGCATTGCGCTCGGCCTTTTCGCTATTCGATATTCCTTTTTCGATGTGGACCATCGTGCTCGGTCACGCAACCTTCTGCGTGGTGGTCGTCTACAACAATGCCGTGGCCCGCTTCCGACGCACTTCCGGTTCGCTGATCGAAGCCTCGATGGACCTTGGCGCCAACGGGTTCCAGACGTTCCGCTATGTGATCCTGCCGAATATCGGAACAGCTTTGCTTGCAGGCGGCATGCTCGCATTCGCACTTTCCTTCGACGAGGTGATCGTCACCACATTTACCGGCGGCCAGCAGATGACCCTGCCGATCTGGATGCTTCAGGAACTGATCCGGCCACGCCAACGCCCCGTCACCAATGTGGTGGCCATGGTGGTGGTTCTGGTGACCTTCCTGCCCATCCTCGTCGCCTACTATCTCACCCGCGATGGCGATCAGGTCGCCGGTCATGGGAAATGACAAAAGGGAGAACGTCATGAACACCGAAATGCTGATTGGCTCGCGCTTTGAAGCTGGCACGGAGACAGAGGAAAAAGTCCTTAATCCCAAGACCGGCGAGACAGTTCTCAAGCTGCCCGAGGCCTCGTTAGGACAGATCGACGCCGCAGTCACCGCCGCGGACAAGGCATTCAAGGCCTGGTCACGCACCACACCCGCCGAACGTTCCAATCATCTTCTCAAAATTGCCGATGCGATTGAGCGGGACGCGGAAGCGTTTGCCACGCTGGAAGCGCTCAATTGCGGCAAGCCGATCAATGCTGTCATCAATGACGAGATCCCGGCCATCGTGGATTGTTATCGCTTCTTTGCAGGCGCGGTGCGTAATCTTCATGGACCGCTTGCCGCCGAATATATCCCGAACCACACATCGATGATCCGTCGTGATCCGGTCGGCATTGTCGGCTCCATCGCTCCTTGGAATTATCCTTTGATGATGATGGCATGGAAACTGGCACCGGCCATTGCGGGCGGCAATACGGTGGTTTTCAAACCGTCGGAACAGACACCGCTGACCGCGCTGAAAATGGCCAAGCTGTTGGCGGAAATTCTGCCGGAGGGCGTCGTCAATGTCGTTCTGGGGCGAGGCGAAACCGTCGGCAACGCGCTGATCAACCATCCACGTATCGACATGGTGTCGATCACCGGTGATGTCGCCACCGGCAAGAAGGTCTTGCAGGCCGCGGCCAAGACCGTGAAGCGCACTCATCTGGAGCTTGGCGGCAAGGCGCCGGTCATTGTTTTCGACGATGCGGACATCGAAGCTGTCGTCAACGGTATTCGCACTTTCGGCTATTACAATGCCGGACAGGACTGCACAGCTGCCTGCCGCATCTATGCCGATGCACGCATCTACGACCGTTTCGTCGCTGACTTGTCATCTGCCGTTTCCAGCATCCGCTACAATCTGGACGATGACAGCCAGAATGAGATCGGACCGCTCATTTCCCGCCGACAGCGTGACCGCGTTGAAAGTTTTGTGGCCCGCGCTCGCGAGCATAAGCATATCGAGGTGACCGCGGGTGGTAATACGTCTGGTGCCAATGGCTTCTTCTTCGAACCGACCGTCATTGCAGGTGCATTGCAGGAAGACGAAATCGTGCGACGCGAGGTATTCGGACCAGTCGTATCGGTGACGCGCTTCAGCGATGTCGATGAAGCTGTGCAATGGGCCAACGACAGTGATTACGGCCTTGCCTCGTCAGTCTGGACCAAGGATGTCAGCAAGGGAATGCAGACCGCCGCCCGTCTGCAATATGGCTGTACGTGGATCAACACCCATTTCATGCTGACAAACGAGATGCCACATGGCGGCCTGAAACAATCGGGCTACGGCAAGGACATGTCGATTTACGCACTGGAAGATTACACGACCGTGCGTCATGTCATGATAGCTCATTAGAGGGCATCTCGAAAAGTGTGAGCATTTTTCGGAACAAGATGCACGCCAAGACAAACAGTTAGAACGCCGATCTGATTCAATCAGATCGGCGTTCTATTTCGCACCGCAGATGTATTGTTCCGTCGCTATTCAAACTTGAAGCTCGTCAAACAAGGCTGACATAAAATATGGAAGCGTCTACGATCATTCATCAATATTGTTGAACGATATATTCCATGTTAGAACTTGTCCGTCATGGAACACGCGGTCGCGTATCGTGACGATCCAAACGCAAGAGAACGACAGAGCGCTTCATGAAGATAAATTCGATCACGCCGCGGCCCGCCGATGCCGCTGCTCGCATGGCCGTTAAACCAGTGATCTGTTATCCGGTCGATACGCTGCCGCCCCCTGATCTCGATGCTTATCGCTGCCTTCGTGACAAACTTGTTCTTGTCGAACGCATCACCGTGCAGCCGAGGGATGCGGAGTGTTGGTCCGTTCCTGCCGGCCATTTTTGCCGTATTCTGTGCAGCGAGGGGCCGCAGGTCGGGGACCTCAATCTGTTCAATGCGGACGATCTCAACGAGAAATTCTATAGCGGCAAGACGCGCGCGCTCAACGGAACCCATGTGGGGCTGGGAGACCAGCTGTTCTCCAGTTTTCCTTACTTGCGTCCGATGGCCACCATCACTCACGACAGTCTCGACTGGTATGGTTTCGACGAATTTGGCGGCGCGGTGCATGATGTGATCGGTACGCGTTGCGATCCTTATACCAATAATCTTCTGAGCCATGGCGGGCAGTACCATCATTGCTGCCACTCCAATCTCACGCGCGCTTTTGCGAACCAGACAGGCAAGCCGCTGCACGAGGCCGAAACCTATATTCACGACGTGCTCAACGTGTTCATGTGCACGGGCTTCACCCGGGATACGGGACAATATTTCATGAAGGCAAGCCCTGTCCGACCGGGCGACTATCTGGAGTTCTTTGCCGAGATCAATCTTCTTGGCTGTCTGTCGGCCTGTCCGGGAGGCGACTGTTCTGCGGAACATTCTTCCGATGCTGCTACCTGTCATCCAATGGTGGTGGAGGTTTACAAGCCGGAGCGTCTGCCTGAAGGCTGGGCACCGCCTGCTCCCAACGGATATGATCGGACGCACGGTCTCTAAGTTGGGAAAAGACCAACAAAAAAACGCCGCGATCAATCGCGGCGTCTTCTTTCGATTGCCGACAACCCGATTTTTCAGTCGGCAGGAGCATAGCTCCCATCTTCTCGGTGCACCTCATTGCCTGCCAGCGGTGGCGTGAAAACGCAGACCAGCACGAGGTCGCCCTTGGTGGCGCGCAGGATGTGCGGGTCGTTTTCGTTCAGGGCATAGATCGTACCGGGGCGGATTGGAAACACGTCGCCACTCTGCTTGTGCTCGACTTCGCCTTCGCCCGAAATGCAATAATTGGTTTCGAAGTGGTTTTTGTAATGCAGGTGCAGCTCTGCACCTTCCTTGACGCGGGTTTCGTGGACCGAATGGCCCATACCGTCGTCACGCACGATCATGCGGCGGCTTTCCCAGCCGGGTCCAGAAGCGTCACGCGCGGTACCGGCGATTTCGTCGGATGTCACGACAATCATGTTATTCTCCTCATGTCAGGGTCAGAAAGGCTATTAAAACTTGGCGGCCAGCGGCTCGAGTACTTCTGCGATGGCAAGCAGCGTCTCGTCTTCGCCGCGCAGTCCGGTCAGCATGAGACCGGCGGGGTGTTTGCCCATCGGCAGCGAGATGCTGGGCAGATCAAGACGATTGGCGAATTCCGTCAGCGAGAATGCGCGCCGGTTGAGCGCCAGATAGGTTTCCTCGTCTGCAAGCGTGACCAAAGCGGGCGGTAGCATGGGAACGGTCGGCAGAATGAAACCATCAAAACCTTCGATTTCCGCGTCGAACTGCTCACGGCAGGCAGTAAGGGCGTTCAATGCATTCACATAGAGATAGGCGGGGTTTTCTCGACCTTTTTGAATGCGCGTTCCGACCAAGGGATCGTAACTGTCGAAATCGAAGGCGAGCCGCTCGCGATGAAGCGCATAAGCCTCGGCGCCGATCATCCCGCCATCGACGGCAATCCTAGCACTCTCGATCAGGCTTGGAAGTTCGATATCCCGGATGACAATTTCTGCCGCTTCCAGAGCGGACCGGCAGGCACCGAAAAGCTTCTCGATAGTTCCGTCGAGGGGGGCTTCCGAAAGCAGACGGGGAATTGCCAGTCTTATCCGCTTTGAGCGTGGAAGTTTCCTTGCTGGGATGCTGGTTGCTACATCGTCGATCAGGCGACAATGGGCGACCGAGGTGCTGATGATCCCCGGCACATCAAAGCTTGTAGACAACCAGTGCATTCCGCTGGTTTCGTAGCGTCCGCGGCTTGGTTTGAAGCCCACCACGCCACAGAAAGCCGCGGGAATGCGCGCTGAGCCGCTGGTATCGGAGCAGACGGCGAAATCGCTATATCCTAGTGCGACTGCCACCGCTGCACCGGAACTAGAGCCGCCAGCGATTGCTTCCTGGGTAGGGTCGAGCGGTGTGCGCGGCGTCCCGAAATGCGTGTTGACCCCCAGCGCGCCATAAGCAAATTCGGTCATGTTTGTCTGGGCGAGCAATGTCGCACCGCCCATACGGAGCCTGCGCACCAGAACAGCGCTTGTGAGAGCGGGAACAGCCCCTTGCAGCGCTTTCGAACCGCAGCTTGTCACCCAGCCTTCTGTGTCGAAGCAGGCCTTGACCGTCATCGTCAGACCAGCGAGAGGTGCGAGTTCATGATTACTTTCGCTAAGTTCCTGCCAATGGCTGAGCTCAATGCGAGCCGCCTCGAACCGCCGGTTGAGAAAAATCTCTCGTGCATCCCAGTCACGCGCCGCATAGTCGGCCAGCGCCAGGTCAAGCTTTTCAACCCAGTTGCAAGGCATGGCATTCCCCAATCCGGATTTGTCTTGCGGATCGTGTTTCATAAAGCGTGTCCCGTTGGTGCAATCGGCTGTGATCAGTTCCGGACCAGTGCCGTCAGCATTTTTTCTGAATTCGCCAGATAGTTCTCAAGCTGGTCGGCCGCGGCTTCGCAGTTCCCCACTGCAATGAGGCGACAGATTTCGGCTTCTCTTTTCAACCATGGCTCATGAAAAGCCTGTTCGTTGCCGGTGACGAAAACCAGACGCAGCTGGGTCACAAGCAGAGAGAACATCTGATCGAAGATAGGGCTCCCATGCAACGACACTATTTCCTGGTGAAAGAGAAGGCTCTGGCGGGCTACCGCCGTCCAGTCTGCGCGGGCGGTCGCATCACTCTCGTTGTGGATCACCTCGTTGAGCCTTTCCAGCCAGTGCGAAGGAACCGAGGTTCGCCCCCGGAGCGCACCAAGTTCAACGACCCGACGCACCACGAAGATGTCGCCAATGTCCTTTTCCGTCAGCCTTTTCACACGGACGCTCTTGTTCGGCTCCTGCGAAACCAGTCCTTGCTGGCGTAGAAGCTGCATGGCTTCGCGCAAGGTGTTGCGCGAGACGTCGTAGACATTGATAAGTTCGGCTTCGATCAGGCTCGTGCCGCTCAACAGACGGCCTTTGAGAATGTCGTCGCGTATGGCATTGGCCACACGAATGAATGCGGGATCGCGAAGGGTGGCTGGCTGGTTCATGTGTCAGACCGTCATATTCTTCAGGAAAGGTTTCAACTGCGGATAGATTCCGGATTTGAGTTTATCCGGCGTATCGTCGCAGACGACCTTGCCCGCGTCCATAAAGAGAATTCTGTCGGAGACCTCGAAAGCAAAGTTCATTTCGTGGGTGACGATGACCATCGTCACGCCTTCGCTTGCAAGAGACCGGATAACGCCCAGTACTTCTTCAACGGTTTCTGGGTCCAGCGCCGAAGTGGGTTCATCGAACAAAACGATACTCGGCGACATCATCAGGGCGCGAGCAATTGCAACTCGCTGCTGCTGGCCACCGGAAAGCTGGTGCGGATATTTTCCCGCGTGAGCTGCCATGCCCACCTTGCTCAGATAATGAAACGCTTGCCGCTCAAGGTCGGCTCGCGCACCGATCTTGTGATACAAAGGCGCGAGGAGCATGTTTTCAAGCACAGTCTTGTGATTGAAAAGATTGAAGCTCTGGAACACCATGCCGACATCGCGGATTAGCGAGACATCTTCCCGGAAGACATGTTTGCCTGATTGTGTCACTTCTGCCGAGATGAAGGGCGAGCCGTGCAGTTTTACTTTACCGGCATCGAGACGTTCCAGTCCGTTGAGCAGGCGAATGAAGGTCGTCTTGCCTGAGCCAGAACGACCGATGATGGAGATCACCTCACCGGATTTCACCGTCAGGCTGACGCCCTTCAACACCTCATGCGAACCATAGGCCTTGCGCAGTCCGGTTGCTTCCAGGGCAACGGTGTCGGATTGCTGGGATTTGCCTTGGGCGCGATCAACGGGAGCTTCAGTGCCGGACAGTTTTGCCGAAACCTCCTGCGGCGACAAGGTGCGTGCCTTCTGACCGCGTCGTATCACATCCGAGCGCCGCTCCAGCAAAGTAAGACCGCGATCGAACAGCGTGACGACGAGGACGTAGAAGAAGGCAACAACGGTGAGCGTCTCGAGGACCAGAAAATTCTGCGTATAGAGCCGCTGGCCAACAAGCAGGATTTCGGCAAGCGAGATGACCGAAACCAGAGAAGTGAGTTTGACGATAGTGACAAGTTCGTTCGACATTGCGGGCAAGGAAACCCGGATTGCCTGTGGAATGACGATCAGACGCTGAATGCCAAAGAAGCTCAGACCCAGCGCACGCCCGGCCTCGATCTGGCCTTTGTGAATAGCGAGCAATCCACCCCGATGGATTTCTGCCATATAGGCGGTTTCACTGATGACAAGTGCGATCAGGCCAGCCGCGAAAGCATTTGACAGGAGCGTGCGAAGAACCGGAAAGACCTGCGGCAGGCTGTAGATGAAAATCAGCAGCACCAGAAGCGGAAGGCTGCGGAAGAACCAGATATAGGCCCGCGCGGGACCGTTGATCACCGACCAGGATGATTGCTTTGCCAGTGCCAGACCGAAGCCAGCAATCGCCGCCAGAAGCCAGCTCAGCAGGCTGAGCTTGATCACAACCCAGCTCGCCTCCCAGAAATCCCGGTCTGCAAGCAGACCGAGCGCGTAATGCCAATCGTAGTTCAAGCGAAGCCTCCCGTTTCGGCAATGCAGAGGGAAATGGGGCCAGTCCGGTCCGCCCCAATCCCGGTTTATCGAGCTGTGGAAACGACTTCTTTGATCTCATCGTCGGTGACGGGTTCCATGCGATAGGCTTTGACGAGCGCGTCATAAGAACCATTCTTTCGCATCTGGGCGAAAGCATCGTTCATGGCATTGAAAAGCTCTTTGTTCTGGGGTGTGGTAGCGATGCCCACCATGATCGGATAGATGAGCGCCCCGGACGTAACGGCATATTCGTCAGGAAACTTTTTCAGCAGTTCGGCGGCGACAACATTATCCATGAATTCTACGTCGACCGAGCCGCTGCGCAATGCCTGTGTGACCTGGGCATCCGTGTCGAACTCCCGGGTCTCGATGGCGCCGAGATTATTCTTGACGCAGTAATCTTCCGAGAGTGCCTTCAACTTCGGAAGCCACGACGCGCCCTGCATCGATCCGATGACCTTGCCGCAAAGCTCTTTTTCATTCGAAGGGCGATATTTGGCGTCTTTCAGTACGAGCAGGGAAGACCCGGCCTTGATGTACGGGATGAAATTGAGAATCTTCTGCCGCTCCGGTGTCACATAAAGCGCCGATGCGATGACGTCGAAATGGTTGGCGCGTGCACCGGTGATGAGGCTGGTGAAGCGCGTGTCCTTGAACTCTGCAGCAAGCCCGAGTTGCTTTGCGATGCCTTCCATCAGTTCAACGTCGAACCCGGCCGGTTTGCCTTCTTTCATGTACACGAAGGGGGGATATGTCAGATCGGAACCAACCGACAGCGTGTTTTCCTTCACGGTCTGAGGTGCGGCTGCGGCTCCATGCGGCACCAACGCGACGACGGCAAAAGCGGCGGCCAGCAAGGCTGATTTCAGTTCAGTCACGCGTATTGAGATTGTCGGAGCAGGCATATCGTTCCCTTTTTTGTTCAATAATATTGTTGAACAATTAAAAGATGGGCCGTGCGATGTCAATATGTCTTCACGCGGAGGCGATGAAGACACGTATGCTCGTCTCTTCTGACGCAGTTAAGGGTATCGGATGTTCAACGTTGGGAACTGGCTTCTAAAACGGGTCTTTGCAAGCTTTGCAGACTTTTGAAGAGCAACTTTTCGCCAGGGCGGTTCCAGTTAAAACGGAGTAGCTGAAGTAGCGCTAGGTATTTGTTTCTTCGCATTATTCTAAACAAAGCCGCTTCGCACTTTTGCTGGGCATGCTCTAACTTTCAAAATCGCCGAAAATATCCTGGAGACGGGTAAGGCTCTGCACTCTTTCATCCACCTGACTACCGAGCTGTATGATGATATGCGAAAGCATAAGATCCATGATGGCAGTCATCGTTGCGGCACCATCCCAAAGTGGCCCGTGAGAACCGGGTACGATCAGGGCAATATCGGCCACCTCGCTTGCCCATGGACAGAATTCATCGGTAAGAAGTATCACTTTTACGCCCATTCGACGGGCCTCGATGGCCAAGGGGCGGGCTTTTGATGCGAAGCGGCGGACATCGTGCAAAAACAGAACACGGTTTTCCCTTGAGCCATCCAGGACTTCTGCATAGGTACCGTTCAGCCCATCCATGAAGGACACCCCCGGGCGCGAATAGGACAGCTGTGACGCGAAATATTGCGCTATGCCGCGTACATTCTGATAGGCTGCAACATAAACCTCGCTTGCCCCGATCAGTGCGTCGATCGTCTCCTGCCATTCAGGACGGGTAGTCAGCTCGTAGATGGCGCCGAGATTTTCGATCTGTTGTTGCACCAGACCGGCGAGCAGCTTGCCTTCTCGAAAATCTTGCTGGAGCCGGGCAACCGGCCCCTTAACCTGCCACGCAGGATTGGAGCGGCCGCGCCTTAATGCTGTTTTTAACTCCTCCAGCCCATCAAAACCGAGCCGTCGCAAATAGCGACCGACCGTCATCTGAGAAATACCAAGACGCTCCGCGATGGACTTTGCCGTTTCGAATGGCAGTTCCGCCAGATTACGCTCGATATAGCCTGCGATCAGCTTGTCGGCCTTGGATTTGCGTAATTCCGCATTTTGGAGACGTATGAGAATTTCTTTAGACAAACTTACCCCTCCCGTTTTGGCTCCGGTCCTGGTAATGGAGACCGGAGCCAGCAAAACAGCCTATTGCGCTGTTTTTACCTTTGTCCATGCCCGGTCGAGCTGGCGAACGCCGGAACCCAGATCCTCGAAAATCTGGAGCCGTTTCATCGTTTCGTCGGTCGGATTGATTTCCGTGCTGTTCTTGATGTTGTCAGGTGTCAACTGACGTGCCGGCACATTGGGCGTTCCGTTCGTCTGTTGCGCAACATTGAGCGCGGCGATTTCGGGGCGCGTGTAAAACTGCATGAACTTCACTGCACTGTCCTTGTTCGGAGCTGTTTTGAGAATGCACATATCTTCCTGGTACATGGTCGCGCCTTCTTCCGGAATGACGTAACCCAAATCTTTCGGATTGCCTAAAACATCCACCATGCTGCCGATAAAATAATGCGCAGCAGCAACGTCGCCTGCGCCGACCATCGGACGGGAATCATAGGTGAAAGCAGCCACATACGGCTTCATTTCGATGATGGTGTCCGCGGCCTGCTGAAGCTGCTTCGGGTCTGTGGAGTTTACAGAGTTTCCGTTGAGAATAAGCCCGACACCCAGCACTTCACGCATGTCATCGAGAAGTGTGATCTTGAGACCCTTTTCCTTGATCGTCGCAAGCAGATCCTTCCAGCCGGTCACATCCTTGCCGAGCACGCGCCGGTTATAGAGAATGCCCACCGTGCCGAAGGCGTAAGGCAGGCAATATTCTCCGTTGGGATCACTTTTGGCGCGCAGAAAGCGCGGGTCGATGTTCTTGAAGCCTTCATATGTATTGATATCGGTTTTCGCGAGCAGATCGAGCTTAGCCATGATGTCTTGCATATGCACGGACGGAAACACGATATCGTAACCGCTGGCACCGCCCTGAATCTTGGCCAGCATTTCCTCATTGGAGGAATAGGTCGATAGATTGACCTTGACCTTTGTCTCTTCTTCGAATTTCTGAAGTACTGCAGGATTGATGTATTCGCCCCAGTTATAGATGTTCAATTCATCTGCGAAGCTTTTGCCTGCAGACATGCCCAGAACGGTGAGCGCAATCAATCCAAGGCGCTGAACAGCACCATTGAAGATCGTCATTGTAGTTCCCCTTGTCATATTTTTCCCCGCAGCCCGTTTTCATTTCCCTGCCTTGGCAAGGATGCAAAGTACGGTCTTCGAGGCGTTGACTTGCACTGGAAAATGATATCAACATAACCAAATCACGCAAGAGTTAATTAAATAACATTTCGGGGAACGAAAATGCGGGATGCGATTGTGCGGCTGGTTTCCGCGGCCAAAACCTTTGCGAGTCCAGAGGGCGGTGAGGTCAAGGCACTGGACGGTATCGATCTGGATATCGGTCGTAATGAATTCATTACCTTGCTAGGCCCTTCGGGCTGTGGCAAGACTACTTTGCTACAGGCGATCAGCGGGTTCGCTGCGTTGGATGCGGGGCGGATCGAGATCGACAGCGTCGACATGACGGACCGTCCACCTTATCGCCGCCCGGTCAATACGGTTTTTCAGAACTATGCGCTGTTTCCGCATATGAGTGTGGGGCAGAACACCGGATATGCTCTGGAAGTCGCCGGCGTCGGCAAGGCGGAGCGCATGGAGCGCGTCAGGGCCGTTTTGCAGATGGTGGGGCTGGCTGGTTTGGAGGCTCGCCTGCCGCGGCAGCTCTCGGGTGGGCAACAGCAACGTGTGGCTCTGGCCCGGGCCATCGTGGCCCGTCCGAAGGTGTTGTTGCTCGACGAGCCATTGTCCGCACTTGATAAGAACCTGCGCGAGGCGATGCAGTTCGAACTGAAAACCTTGCAGCACGAACTGGGCATTACCTTCATCTTTGTCACGCACGACCAGCAGGAAGCGCTGACCATGTCGGATCGCGTGGCGGTGCTCTCGAATGGGCGCATCCAGCAACTGGATGCGCCGCGGGTTGTGTATGATCGCCCGGTCAATGCCTTTGTCGCCAATTTCGTTGGCGCGAGCAATCTTCTGGAAGGACAAGTCGACGCCAACGGCTTCGTGCTAACGGACGGAACGGTGCTGCAGCACGATGTTGGAGGCAAAGCCAAAGGCAAGGGCACCGCACTTCTGCGTCCAGAAAATTTCTCGCTTATCGCGCGCAATGAAAAATATGGGGTGCTCGATGTAACGCTCGACCAGATTGCCTTTGTCGGTTCGTCTTTCGAATTGCTCGGACGGCTCGCTTCCGGGCGCAAGCTGACGGCGCAGATTCCGGCTGTGGACCGAAACTCGGTCAATGATCTGCAGCCAGGGCTGGCCGCGCGCTGGTATTACGATCCGGCTACAGTCCACCTACTTTGCGAAGGGGAAGCTGCGTGATGAACCTGGCGAGCTTACGGCGTCTTCAGCTGGCAGTTCTTCTCGGACCGGCGACGTTGTTTCTGATTGTCTTCTTCGCCATTCCGCTCGCGATCATGGTGGTGACGAGCTTTCTCGCGCCTGGACTTTATGGTGGTGTCGAATGGGAGTTTTATCCTCATAATTTCGGGCGTATCCTCGGTTTTGCGGATCCGGCATTTGAGGAATTCGACCCGATCTATCTGGCGATTTTCTTCCGCTCGGTAAGGATCGCCATCGTGACGGTCATTGTCGCATTGCTGGTCGCTTATCCGGCTGCCTTTTATATCAGCAGGCTTCCCGACAGGTGGAAGAACTTCTGCATATTCCTCATTACCTTGCCATTCTTCGCCAGCCTGATTGTGCGGCTGTTCGTATGGGTGATGATTCTGCGCCCGACAGGGTTGCTCAACGAGACCTTGATGTCGCTCGGTATCATCTCACGTCCGCTGGACATGATCTATACCGACGGCGCCATCGTGCTGGGCATGGTCTATGTGTTCCTGCCGTTCATGTTCATGCCTGTCTATGCAAGCATTGAAAAGCTGGACTGGCGTTTGGTGCAGGCGTCGCTTGATTTGGGGGCAGGTCCGGTGCGGACTTTTTTTCGAATTGTCTTGCCGCTGACCACGCCCGGCATTGCTGCCGGTTCGGTAATTGTCTTCATTCCTGCGCTCGGAAATTTTGTTGTGCCTGCAGTGCTGGGCGGAGCCAAGGTGATGATGCTTGGCAATTTGATTGAAGGACAGTTCCTGTCTGCCCGCAATTGGCCGTTCGGGTCGGCGCTCGCGATGATGGTGATGGCCGTCATGTTGCTGCTGCTGTCTGGCTATGTACTCTTTACGAACCGGCGTAATGCCGCCGAAACGCTGTCGCGGTAAGGGAGGCGCAACAATGAAAATTACCCGTTCTCTCTTCAATGGCGGATTGCTGCTTTACGTCGCGCTGTTCTTCGCTTTCATCTATATCCCGCTGGCGCTTGTCATCGCCTATTCGTTCAACGCCAATCCGGTGAACATGATGGTGTGGAGCGGCTTTACGACCGACTGGTATGCGCAGGTTCTGGGCTTCAAGACAGTGGTTTCGGAAAGCGCACTCTATATTGAATCGACGGATCAGCTTGTGGCAGCCGTGTTCAACAGCCTGAAGATTGCGACTTCAACGACACTCATATCGACCGTTCTCGGAACGGGGCTGGCGCTGGCCATGCATCGCTACAATTTTCTGGGAAAGCGCTTCTATCAGGTGACACTTTTCATGCCCATGTTGATGCCCGATATCGTGCTGGGCATTGCTCTCCTGATTTTCTTTGTCAATGCGGGTATTCATCTGGGGCTGACCACGATCATCATCGGCCAATGCACTTTTCTGATCTCTTATGTCTTCATTGTCGTTTCGGCCCGGCTGGCCGGCATGGACCGCACGCTGGAACATGCATCGGCCGATCTTGGCGCCAATGAATGGGTGACATTCCGCAAGGTCGTCATGCCCCAGCTCATGCCCGGCATTCTCGGTGGTGCACTGCTTGCCTTCATCATTTCAATGGATGACCTCGTCATCACCTATTTTATCGCGGGCGTCGATGTTACGACCCTGCCGATGTTCATCTTCGCAATGCTGCGTCGCGGCATCAAACCGGAAATCAATGCGATTGCCGTGATGATGCTGACCTTCTCATTCGTTGTGGCTTCGCTTGGACTTTATCTTCGTTCTCGGCAGAAATAATATGACTTCACAAACACCTACACGTAAACCGCGCGCTCGCGATCTGGGGCTTCCTTTCACTGGCGTGACTGGTCCGTACAATGCGATCACCGATGTCAATGGAGTTGGGGTCGGCTTTCAGACCATTATCGAGAACGAGCCGCGCCCCGGTCGCAAGCGTCCGGCGCGCAGCGGAGTGACTGCCATTCTGCCGCATATGCAGTCTGAAACTCCAGTGCCGGTCTATGCAGGCGTCCATCGCTTTAATGGCAATGGTGAAATGACCGGCACGCATTGGATCGAAGATGGCGGCTACTTCCTCGGCCCCGTCGTTATTACCAACACGCACGCTATCGGCATGGCACATCATGCGACAGTACGCTGGATGGTCGACCGCTATGCCTCGACCTACCAGACCGACGATTTCCTCTGGATTATGCCGGTCATCGCAGAAACCTATGACGGTGCACTCAACGACATCAACGGCTTTCCTGTGACGGAAACCGATGTGCGCAAGGCACTCGATAGTGTTGTGTCTGGCCCGGTGCAGGAAGGCAATTGCGGCGGCGGCACTGGTATGATCACCTATGGCTTCAAGGGCGGGACGGGCACGGCATCGCGCGTCGTGGAGTTCGGCGGTCGCAGTTTCACCATCGGTGCGCTGGTGCAGGCCAATCACGGGCAGCGCGATTGGCTGACCATTGCCGGTGTGCCGGTGGGGCGGCATATGCGGGATGGCACGCCGCAGAGCCAGTTGCAGGAGCGCGGCTCGATTATCGTTGTGCTGGCGACCGATCTGCCACTGATGCCGCACCAGTTGAAGCGCCTTGCGCGTCGCGCAAGCATCGGCATCGGCCGTAACGGAACGCCGGGCGGCAACAATTCGGGCGATATTTTTATCGCTTTCTCCACCGCCAACCAGCGACCTATGCAGCATCGTTCCACGCCCTTTCTGGACGTGGAGATGGTGAATGATGAGCCGCTCGATCCCGTCTATCTGGCGGCGGTCGATGGCGTGGAGGAGGCAGTCGTAAACGCGATGATCGCGGCTGAGGATACGGGTGGAACGGCCTATGATCGGCTGCTGGTTCAGGCCATAGATCACGAACGTCTTCGTGCTGTGCTGCGCCTGTATGGGCGGCTTGCCTGATCCTTTATAGGATAAGGATTGGAGCTCCAGTCCCGTCTGATAGCGATCCGGTTCGTGTCACACGGTATCCGTCATGCAGCACGGAAACCGTGAACGTCTCCCTTTATGTTGCCGTCTTGACAGTATTCTATCGACGGCACTACGCTACAGTAACACGGCAGATTTTTACTGAAGTGAGGGGAGGAATTCATGACTAAAAGTTCAATCATTACAGGGCTGGGTCGGGTTTCGATTTCACGACGCCAGTTTATGACATCGAGTGCACTGGGCGCCGGTGCTCTGCTTCTACCGTCCCTGCCGTCTTTTGCAGCAGACCAGCCTAAAGTCGGTCTCGTCATGAAATCGCTCGCCAACGAGTTCTTCAAGCAGATGCAGGCAGGTGCCGAGGACTATGCCGCCAAAAACACCGACAAGTTCTCCTTTGCCGCTGTCGGCATGAAGGACGAACGTGATTTTGCGGCTCAGGTCGATGCTGTAGAGAACTTCATCACGCAGCAGTTCAATGTGATCGTGCTGGCCCCAGCAGACTCCAAGGCGATGGTAACGCCGGTTAAAAAGGCTCTGGAGGCCGGCATCAAGGTTATTAATATTGATGTGGCGCTTGATGAAGAGGCGAAAAAGCAGGCGGGTGTCGATCTCGCCTTTTTCGGTCCGGACAATCGCGAGGGCGCAAAGCTCGCCGGCATGGCACTTGCCAAGGAATTGGGTAAGGGCGGCAAGGTGGTTATCCTTGAAGGCAATCCTGAGGCAGACAATGCCAAGGAACGCAAAAAGGGCTTTGACGATGCCGTGGCTGAAGGCGGTTTGACACTGCTCGATTCCAAGACTGCCCATTGGGAAACGGAAGAAGCCAACACGCTGATGACCAATTTCCTGACCCAGTATCAGGACATTCAGGGTGTTATGGCGGCCAACGATTCCATGGCGCTCGGCGTCGTGAAGGCGCTGGATGCCGCCGGAAAATCGGGCCAGATCAAGGTCGTGGGCTTCGACAACATTCCTGCTGTCCAGCCTTTGATCAAGGATGGCAAGATGTTGGCCACGGTTGATCAGTTCGGCGCGCAGATGGCGGCCATGGGCATTGATTACGGCCTCAAGGAATTGGCAGGCGAAAAGTTCTCCGGTTGGGTCAAGACGGACATCAAGCTCATCACGGCCCAGGATCTCTGAAAACCGGGATCGTCCAAACATCGCCAATTATGGGGCGGCGCTCCGCGCGCCGCTTCCCTTTCACCCGGCAGGCAGGAACAAGCATGCAGTCAGCCGACGCCATTTTGAGATTGGACAATGTCGGCAAGACCTTTCCGGGGGTGGTTGCGCTAAACGATGTCACGCTGGAGCTACAACGCGGCGAGACGCATATAATCCTGGGCGAAAACGGTGCGGGTAAATCGACCCTTATCAAGCTTCTAGCTGGCATATACCAGCCCGACAACGGTGAGATTTTTCTGAACGGCCAGCCCTATAAGCCAAAAACTCCACATGATGCGCAGGTTCAGGGTATCCGCATCGTTCATCAGGAACTCAACCTGCTGTCGCATCTTTCCATTGCCGAAAACCTGATGCTGGAAAGCCTGCCGAGACGTTTTGGCATCATGGACCGGGCGACACTGAACCGCCGTGCCGAAGAGCTTTTGGCCGAAGTCGGTCTGGCGGTCGACCCGCGAATGCCGGTTTCAGAGCTGGGCGTTGCGCAAATGCAGCTGGTCGAGATCGCCAAGGCGCTTGGTTATGACAGCAAACTACTGGTTCTGGACGAGCCGACGGCGACGTTGACGCCGCCGGAAATCGAACGGCTATTTGCGATCATCAAGCGGCTGAAGGCGAAGGGTGTCACGATCATCTACATCTCTCACCGCCTGCATGAGGTCTTCGAGATCGGTGATCGTGTGACCGTGCTTCGCAATGGTCGTCTGGTTGAGACACGTGATTTGCGGGGGTTGAGCGTTCCGCATCTGGTACGCATGATGATCGGTCGCGACATTGCGGATGAGTATGGCTTCAATGCCGATATCAAGCTCGGTTCGGTGGCGCTGGAAGTGAGGAATGTGAAGCGTAACAGCGGCGCCCCGCCGGTTTCCTTCTCGGTGCGTCATGGAGAAATTCTTGGTGTCGCGGGTCTGGTCGGATCGGGCCGCACTGAAGTGATGCGCGCAATTTTCGGCGCGGATTCCAGATCGGCAGGGGAAATCAACGTCGACGGCAGGCCGATAACTATCCGTGACCCGCGCGATGCCGTGCGTAATGGTCTGGGTTTTCTGACAGAAGACCGCAAGAGCCAGGGGCTGCTGCTTGACATGCCTGTGTCGATCAACACCACGATCACTGACTTGAAGAAAATCTCGCACGGTGGCCTGCTGGATGGCCGGATGGAGAAAGGCGCTGTAAGTGAGCTGGTCGAGCGGCTGCGCGTCAAGACGGCGTCTATCGATACGCCGGTGCGTAATCTCTCCGGCGGCAATCAGCAAAAGGTGGTTCTGGCAAAATGGTTATTTCGCGGTTCGTCCTTATTGATACTGGATGAACCGACGCGCGGGGTTGACGTTGGCGCGAGACGCGAGATTTATCAACTTCTCTGGATGCTGGCCGAGAACCAGAAGGCCATTATCATGATTTCCTCGGATCTGCCCGAACTGATCGGCATGTGTCATCGTATCATTGTGTTCTCGAACGGCAAGCTCGTGGGAGAACTGGACCGGTCGCAATTCGATCAGGAGCGTATTCTTTCGCTCGCTTATCAGGAGCATGTTCACGCATGACGGAACCCATTTCTCCATCCACCCAACACCCCGGCGCTGTCGATCGCCAGAAACTGAAGCGCTTCCTGTTGCGTGATGCTGGCGTATTTTTGGCGTTGATCCTGATAACGCTGGTATTTTCCGTAACCGCACCCTATTTCGCAACTTCGGGCAACGCGCTGAAGATTTTCGTTCAGATTGCGATCAACACGGTCCTTGCGGCAGGTATGACCTTTGTCATTCTGACGGGTGGAATCGACCTCTCGGTCGGCTCGGTGCTTGCCTTATGCACAGTCGTCGGCGCTCTTATCATGACATCCGGTCTGGAGCCTGCCTTGTCAATCCCGCTGGCGGTTCTGGCATGTATTGCCGTTGGAGGGCTTTGCGGGTTTATCAACGGCAAGGTATCGACCTACTGGAAAATCCCCTCGTTTATTGTCACGCTGGGCATGCTGAACATCGCCGCCGGAGCGGCTCGGGTGGTTTCCAACAACTCAACCATTACCGGTCTTCCTCAGGGTTTTGTTGATTTCGGCAATCTGATAGTCGGTGGTTTTCTGCCGTCCATTTTCCTCATCGCAGTGGCCGTGATTGCCGTCGGCTGGTTCGTTTTGCGTTTTACCGTCTTCGGTCGCATGATCTACGCGGTCGGAGCTAATGACGAGGCTGTACGTCTGTCGGGACACAACCCCGACGCCTATAAAATCGCCGCGTTTGTCATTTCTGGCGTCACCGCTGGTATTGCCGCGATTGTCTATCTCCTGCGTCTGAATATCGGGAGTCCGATTGCGGGTGTTGGTTATGAACTCAACGCGATTGCTGCCGTCATCATCGGCGGGACAAGCCTTTTCGGCGGCAAGGGCTCAATCGTCGGCACATTGGCTGGCGCCTGTATTTTGCAAGTGCTGGCGACGGGGCTGCAATTGCTAGGTATCGGCGATAATTACAAGCCAATCATAATCGGTACCGTGATCATCCTGGCTGTGATTGTCGATACCTACCGTGAAAGGCTCTTACGGCGTATTCGTTGAGTGCATAACGAAAAGGCGAAGGTGCAGCTGAGGTCAAGGCTGGACAGGATTTGTTGTCCGGCGAAGCAATGCTCTGGATACAGCAAAGTTGCTTTCGGGAGTCGTCTTCCCTGGTTATAAAGCTTGCTGGCCCGTTGAGGTTAACGCATTTGCCAGGCGGCGCCACATTAAGTTGCGGGCAACGCTTGGATGGTATGTGAGGGGACATGAAGCAACAGGTACGGCAATAAGGGTGAAACAGACTGCAAAACGAAAGATGAAACCGAAACTGACAAAGCAGCGGGTGTCAGTATCACGCTCGCATGTCAATCCAGCAACGCGGCATCAAGATTCGGTTATGCGGATCATTGCGTTCAATTCAATTGACCGACAGGACCGCTCGCTTACCGGTATCCCTGATATCACTGCGACACGATGTATGTGCTTTGGCATTGCGATACTCTTGTCGTGTGTTGCGTTGATGCTTCCTGCACTCACGATTCTCATCCGACCCAGCCCTGACCAAGATCCGGTAGCCCTGATTGTAGCGACACTCTTGGCGGCAATGCTGCTTGTTCCGGCCTTCATGTTTACGCGCGCTGGTTTATTGGCCGGCGCCTGGATCACCATTACACCGCAGAGCGTCGAATATGGCGCAGGTAATGGAATTGTGGAGAAGCAAGGCACCAAGATCGAATGGGCGCGCATAGCGTCCGATCAGATGGCACGATATGACGTGCGTCTCATTTTGAAAGGGCCTGTTCGGGAGCCCCGGATAGCATTCGGGTATAAGATGCACGACGGAACGCAGAGCGAGCGTTCGCTTCCAATGACATTGCGGGAACGTGGCATGCAATGTATTTGGTTCGTCAATGCTGACGCCCTGCGTATCGCTCTGCTACACAATATGGCAGCTCGCTCGAATTTGCTTTTCGACCCGGATATTTTCGTTGAAGCTGGTATTGATCCCGAGACATGGCATCTAATGCCAAAACCCCGCAAGGTTGAGTGGGCGATAGCCATAGCTTCGATGGCAACGGTGTTGATATTCGGCAGTTTTATATCGGCGACGACATCTGTCGTGTTGGTCGTGGGGGGTGTTTTCGCAATTCTGGGATTGGGCCTTTTTGCAACATTCAGTTTCAGGAAGAGAGCTTATCCGGGCTTTGATCATGCCATCTGTTTTCGTGAAAGCCGATAGTTCGTGCTGGGTTACTGTAGTTCTTCCATATCCGCATAAACCAGATAGCGAAGCGGCCCAGGCGTGATAGCATCGAACGGATAACATGTCGCCAGTATAAGATGCCGACCTTCGCCATTTTCGGGGATCTTTGCTTCATCCCAACGCGCGACGGCCATATGACTGACACGATAGGAAATCGTCTTTCCGTCGCTGCGGGTGACGAGTATCTGGTCGTTCTTTTCGACATTCTTCAGAAAAGCGAAATGTGTGTCGCGATGCGCAGCATAGACGGCTGTTCCCCGTTCCCCAGCCATCGGCGTATTGTCCAGATGACCGGGGCCGAAAGCCAATGCTTGCCCGCTGGCGCCTTTCAGAGCGATGGCTGATTCATTAAGTCGTGGCGCTTTAATACGGGCAACCGGCCATGTATCGGCCCAGCTCCAGGGTTTGACTGGTGCGCCAGCTTCAATGCTTTCCGCAAAAGCTCGTTCGAGGAGGATCTGTGCCACAAATGCCTTCGCATGGATCCAGATTCCCTGACTGGCAATTATCATCCCCAGCGCAATTAGCAGCATGCCCACCGCAGGGAGTAGGGAACGCTTCAGCGCGTTCCCTGTAACAACCTGATTGATAGGCATCACACATTCTCCTTGCGGCGGAAGAACCAGAAGACGAACAGTCCAATCAGCATCAAACCCAAGCCTTGCATAAGCAGCAGTGTCGCTGGCGTTGCCGTCTGCGGCAACGGAATTGACGGCGATGGCGATGAAGGCGAGGCAGGGCGTTCATGGCTGCGGGCAGCGTCGCTTGCCTTATTCATGTCCATGCTTGCGTGATCCCCGACGGTGCGATCCGCACGAATGCCGAACAGCTTGTCAAAATCCCAGCCAGCAGGCAGTTGCAGTGGAATATCGGCGCGGGTCAGCGGCGCATTTGCCGGTCGGGACGGTGTCTTGTCGACAGCCACAAGGCTCGTCAGCCGACTGACCAGATGATGCTCCAGTGCGAGGCGAAGAATGCGCGCATCAGCGGCGTTCTGGGAAATTTTCCCAAGGGTAAGTTCCACTTCGGCGTCGTCAATCTTGCGACGTGCCCACAGTTTTGAAATGCCTTCGGCATTCATTGCCTGATCAAGCGGCAGATTGACCGTCCATGGACGACCGTCCATCTGGCCCTCAATAACAAGTCCTCCGGTTGCGTTTCCCATTCGCGCGGCGATGACAAGTGGTTCACCACGATAGAGATCGGGTAGAAGGGAGGGAGTCACGCTCACATTCTTTTCCGAGAAATTGGCCTTCAGATCGGTAACAGCCGGGTTTTCAAGCTTGTCGAACAGAGCCCGCATGCGTTCGTCCACTTCAGCCGCCGACCCGATATGGGTGAAGGTTCCGCGTCCAAGTTCTGCCGCACGGTTCATCAGATAGGAATTCGGGGCAGAACCGATACCGACCATGAAAATACGCGAGCGCCCCCGACGTGCTGCAACAGCATCTAACAATTGCTGCTCATTGCTGATCTCGCCGTCGGTAAGAAACACGATCTGGCGCAATCCATTGCCCTGATTGCTGTCATCAAGTGCGGCATGAAGGGCAGGCAACATTTCGGTGCCGCCTTGCCCTTCAAGGCTCGTCACGAAACGGCGGGCGGACGCGATATTCTCCTGATTAGCATCAACTGAATCTTCGAAGAATTTGGTCAATGTGTCATCGAAGCGGATCACGTTGAAACGATCTCCGGGCTGAAGTTGCGACAGTGCATAATCCAGGCTGGCCTTTGCCTGTTCGATGGAAGTACCGCCCATCGATCCGGAATTATCGATCACGAAGATGACTTCACGCTGGGCCCTTTTTGCGCTGGCAACTGCCGGTGGCGTAACATAGGCAAGTACATAATTGTCTTTGCCGATATGTTCGCGGAACAGCCCGACCTGCGGTGCGTCGCTTGCGACCGCGCTCCATTCAAGAACGAAATCGCGATCTGCACCAGCAGTTTCGTCCAGCGTGATTTCCCGTGTCGCGCTGTTCATCGTGTCGATGCTGACCTTGTGGTAAAGGCTCTCAACCTCTCCAAGGGGGAAGCCTGCCTTCAGTTTGATCGAGATGCTCACAGGATTGGTTCGCAGGGCAGCCGGTGGGGCCAAAGGCGTTACAAGAGGTGCATTGTAAGTATCAGGTTTGCCCGCATCGCTCGACTTGCCCCAGCCGTTCTTCATTTCGACTTCCTGGACAACCGGTGAGGCATTGTCCGGATTGTAACGTGGTGCGACGACCAACGGCACACGCAGCGAGAAACGCTCATCGGAAAGCCGCACCGCCTGCTGATACTCAATCTGGATGACGACTTTCTCATGCGGGCCGATATTGGCAACCGCATTGGTAAACACGTTGGGTCGCTGCTGTTCGATCAGCGTTGCTTTTTTACCTTCGCTTTTCGCCTGTTCATATATTTCACGGGCTGCCTGCTTCTCCTTGATGTCAGCGACAATCACGCGATCGCCAATGACCATCTTCAGCGAATAGACCGCACTTTCTTCCGGCAATGGGAAGACATACAGGGCTTCAACGAAACCGTCGGTCTGGTTCTCGAATACCTGCGTCAGCCGGGCCCGGACCGTGGGGCCATTCACATCGAGGTTGACGTCCGTCGCTAGCCGAGGCGCTTCGATATAACGCCCGGGTTCGCTTGTCTCAAGCAAAAGACTGCCGGATTGAACCTCGCTCGGCGTGACCAGAGCGGGTGTTTCAGCGCGGGCCTGCACGATCTGCAACAGACAGAAAATGACAGCCAGCATCGGCAGCAACACCATGTTGCAGAACCAGACGAACGAACACAAGCGGGAGAGTATCCAGCCTCTTTTGTTATGATTTGGAAGACTTATCGCGGGTGACATGATGTGCTCCTTGTTCACCTCGAAGAACTGGAGCCATTGTCGCCGGAGCTATTGTTTCCACTCCAGCGTAAGCTTTGCCAAGTTTCAGCCGTCACTTTCCGCAAACCACCTTGCCGGTTACGCATATGTGTGGAATTGTGCAGAAAAGTACGCAATTCAGGATAAGCTATGTCCGATCAGGACTCTCACCTTCCCGACCAGCTCAATGCCCGCGTTGCCGTACGGGTTCGTGAGGAAATTGCCCGACGGCGAATTTCGCGCCAGCTTTTGGCCGACGAAGCGCGGATCAGTCTTTCGACTTTGGAGAAAGCACTGTCGGGCCACAGACCCTTCACGCTCGCAACCATCATCCGGCTCGAACAGGCAACGGGTGTCGCCCTGCGTGAACAGGCAGGTGAAGCTCCCGCACCGTTGGCCAGGAATGGCAACAGCCACGCAGGGCAAGAACTGGGCGCCTATTCTCGCGCATCGGTTTCATGGCTCGAAGGCGATTACCTCACCTTGCGTCCGTCCTTCGGCGAGGACAAGGCTATCTTCGCTTACATCACGGAAATCGGCTGGGATTTCGATGCCGGGCATCTCAATTTTCGTGAGCGTGAACGGTCCGACGTTTCGTTCTCGCAACAGGGAGCTGTCTCCGTTCCACACCTTTCGGGACACATCTATCTCGTCACGAATACATCCGGCCAATACCGCATGGCCGTGCTCTCCCGCCCAAGCATTACAGGCGAGATGTTTGGCATCCTGACGACATTGCGCGCCGGGCAGGGTGCACACCTGACACCAGTTTCAGCGCCGCTCGCGCTCGTGCCCATGAGGCAGTTCGCCGATCCGTCATTTGGGCGTTTACGACCCGGCGACGTGCCCTTTGCGGGATATTCGGCAATTCTGCACAAGACATTGGACGACGGTTACGCGGGTTTTATTTCTGGGTAGTTTTACAGCGAAATCCAGTTAGTTTTGGTTTCATTCCGTGCATCCCGCTGTCCGTGAACGGTGTCGTTATGATGATTAAGTGTACTTCCGCAGCCATATAATCTCGTATACTTTTCGCTGGTCAGCTCCCAACCCGGAGGATTGTTGCGTTGAATAGTTCATTAATCGCAGTATTTTGCGTCCTGCTACTTGGGGCTTTCAACCTGTCCGCAACCGGTGCGTCTATCGGTGCAGGCAATCCCTATCCCGTTGGCCACTACAAGTGCGAGGACGGCACCCAGTTGGCGGTACGCCTGTTCGGTGATCGTGCTTCCGTCTCCGTTAATGGCGAAACGGCGATTGATTTACCTTCTATCGGCAAAGAAGGTACGACCTATTCAAACGGCCGACAAACGCTGACCATCATACAGGGTCGATTATCGTGGGGCGTGGGCCGCGCCATGCCTTCTGCATGCACAGGCGGTTGAGACCCGGTCTTGCCATGAGGGAATAGTCAGGCAAAGCAGATCAGTCCATCGGACTGATCTGCTTTGTTAGGCGCTTCGCCCGTTTACTGGAAATGGCCTAGTTGGGGCTGTGAATGATCCAGAATTTTTCAAGATCGCTCGGATTGTCCCATGCTGCTACGGCACCGGGACGAACGAGGAAGATATCGCCCGCCGTAAATGTCACGCATCCCTCTTCAGGGTTGGAAAGTGTCACCTTGCCCTTCCGCAGCATCATCAATTCCGAGAAAGAATAGGTGATCGGATGGCGAGCATAAGGTGTAGTGGCCCAGATGCCCCAGGCAAGTGGATCGTCACTTTGGAACTCGTGACGGGATGTCGTTGGTGCAGGTGTGGTCAGAAGCGCAGGATTGGGCGCTCCGCCGGATGACATGGGATGGTCCAAATCAAGTTTGGTGAAGGATGCGCCTGGGCACTCCTGATGTATCGTGAGGATCACACAATCTGCCGCATTTGCGCGCCATGAGAATATGTCTGCGGGCAGGCTCCCGACCTCGCCTTTGGTCAACGCGATTTCGAGACCATTACCGTCCTGGATCGTCAAAGCACCATCACACAGCATTATGAAGGAGGAAAACGGGCTATTTACCCCTGTTCCTTCGCCAGAAAGGATCGCGCGTCCAAAGCCGAAAGGCTCCGTCGACTGACCATCCAGGCTTATGGCTCGGAAAGCTTCTTCCAGGTCGGAGGCGCAAGGAGGCGAAACGCCCAGATTGATTACGTTTCTCAGCATTTCAGGTTCTTTCTGTATGGGATTATTTTGATGCAAAACCAAGGCTGTCCTTGATCCAGTACCAGCGGATTCCGAGGTCCATGACAGGCTTGCGGATGGCATGCCACGCAAGGCGCGGTATATTGGTGGTCGGATAAACCATGGGGCGGCCTTCGGCGATGTATTCGGCATACATCTTGCCAAAAGCGGTGGCCATGGCCACGCCCCGGCCATTATAGCCAAGCATGGCATGCAAGCCCGGGGCAGGATTGTGAAGATGTGGCAGGCCATCCATGGTCAGCGCCACATGGCCGGACCAGTGATAATCGATGCCGACACCTTCCAGCTGTGGAAACAGTCTCACCATTCCAGCCTTCAGCGCTTCCATCAGTGCTTTCTTTTCGTTCATCCCGACAGCGCCGCGCCCGCCGATAAGAAAACGCCCGTCTTCTGACTGGCGCATATAAAAAGCAATTTTGCGCGTCTCGGACAGGACAACGCCGCCTGGCATGATCTCACTTCGCTGCTTCTCCGAAAGAGGCTCTGTTGCAATGAGCATGCTTTGCACTGGAAGAATGCTTTGAGAGAGACCCGGTATGAGATTACCTGTATATGCGTTGGTAGCGACAAGTGCTTCACGTGCGCGAACCGACCCATTTGTGGTTTTTGCGATCCAGTCGCCATTCTCCGGCGTCAGAGAAGTAACTGAGGAATCTTCAAAAATCTGAACGCCGCGCGCCGTGGCGGCACGGGCAAGCCCACGGACATAATCCAGCGGTTGCAGGGCGCCCGCGCGCGGATCGCGCCATCCGCCGAAATAGCGCTCTGTGCCGGAAAGCTTTGCAATCTGCGCGCGATCCAGGATCTCGACTTCGACGCCTTGAGTCTGCCATTGCCGGGCACGCTTATGGACGGCAGCGGTTGCAAGCTGGGAATGGGCGGCCTGTATCCATCCGGCTCGAACAGGAGAGCACTGGATTTCATGTTCGCGCACAAGGCCGAAGACAAGATCGCCTACACCGCCCACGAGATCGATCATGCGCCTGCCTTGCTCTGGCCCATAGTTCGCAAGCAGATCTTCGGGATCATGCTTCAGTCCGGGGATCACCTGTCCGCCGTTACGTCCTGATGCGCCGAAGCCGACATGGCGCGCCTCAAGGACCACTACAGTCTTTCCGCGTTCGGCGAGGAACAATGCGCTGGAAATTCCCGTAAAGCCGCCACCAACAATAACGACATCCGCCTCGTGTACGCCATTCAGTTTGGGATGGTCAGGCTTTGCCTCCCCAGCCACGTTCCACCATAATGAGCGTGAGAAGCTATCAGGGCTGCTTGCCATTTTCATCTTTCTCCAGTGTTTTTTTGCCTGCCGGGCAATTTCACTCTGGTTTGTTCACCCAGAGCACGAAAGCTTCGGCTTCACCATTATTGAAGAATCTGTGGCGGGTCGTTGAAGGCAGTGCAAATCCGTCGCCTGCTGAAAGCAGGTACTGTGCGTCTTCAATCTGCAGCGTGAAACTGCCCGAAATGACATAACCCAGTTCCTCGCCGGAATGCGTGTAGCACTCATCACCGGAACTCCCGCCCGGAATGATCCGCACGGCGAAGGATTTCATCGTCTCGATGAGTTCAGGCGAAGCGCGGTGCTTGATGACGCCGCCAGCGTTCAGCACTTCTGGCTGTTCACCGGCACGCAATACATAAGGATTAGCACGTGCGGCCGCCGCGAAGCCTTGCGGGTCGATGAGCTGGGCCGGGCTCATGGAGAGCACTTCGGCAATCGTATAAAGGGTACGCACAGTCGGCGACACCAGGCCGCGCTCAATCTGTGACAAGGCTCCTGTCGAAAGACCAGAGACTTCCGACAGGTAACCGAGCGTGAGGCCCAGCGTCTGCCGTCGCAAGCGAATACGCGCTCCGATATCCCCTGCATCGTTGGGAGCAGGCTCCCTGGTTGGGGCGGTCGGGGATATTTCTACCTTGTTCACTTTTGGCATCCTTTGATGGCTCTCGCTACGAACAGGATTGAATCGGGGTTGATTAGTTTTCACTATTCTGCTTCATATTTGATCCACGTTCAATAAACTAAAAACAAAATCCATCCAAAACATGGAGGGGACATATCGGACATGGCTTACAAGGATACACCTTACTGGTGGGAAGCCGCTCCGCCGCGCAGCAACGAGAACCACGAGATCGAGCGGGATTGCGACGTTGCCATTGTTGGTGCGGGTTATGCGGGACTTTGCGCTGCTCTTCATCTGGCGCGCGCAGGGCGAAAGGTTCAGGTTTTCGAGCGGGAACAACTGGGGTTTGGTGCTTCGAGCCGCAACGGCGGCTTTACCAGTGGCAATATTCGTCCCGACGATAAGACACTGGTGCGCAAGTTCGGCTTGGAGCGTGCGGTGAAGATTGCTGCTGAAGGCCATGAAGCGCGCCGTTTCATGATTGATTTTCTGGCTAATGAAGGCATCGACGCGGATTTCCAGCTTGTGGGACGATTCAGCGGTGCAATGACGCGCGCCGAATATGATGATATGGCGCGAAGTGTTGAAGCTATCCAGCGTGCGACCGGCATCGAATCCTATGCGGTTCCCTTGAACGAGATTCACCGCCATATCGCCACGGACCTATATGCTGGCGGTAGTGTGCGTATGGATATAGGCGGTCTGCATCCGGCAAAATTTCATGCGGAACTGGTGCGGCTTGCACTCGCTGAAGGAGTGTTGATTCACGCCGAATGCCGCGTAGAAGGCATCGACCAAAGCGCTGGTAAGAAAACGGTAATTACCGCGCGTGGCCGTGCTCAGGCACGCGAAGTCCTTGTTTGCACGAACGGCTATACAGACCATTCGGACCGTTGGTTGCGTCAGCGGCTGGTGCCCTTGCGTTCACGAATCATAGCAACCGAAGAGCTCGGTGAGGAACGCGTGCGCGACTTGGTGCCGGGGTTGAAAATGCTGACCGACACTCGCGCTATGACTTACTATTTCCGCCCGTCGCCGGATGGACGGCGCATTTTGTTCGGGGGGCGTGACGTAACAAGCCGAGGCGACCCGGATAGTGCCACACAGCGCAATTATACAGAAATGTGCAGGGTTTTCCCTCAGCTTGAAGGAGTTGGTATCTCGCATAGCTGGTTTGGCTATGTGGCGATGAATCGGGACATGGTGCCTCGAATTTTTCAACGTGGAGCGGTTCATTATGCAACCGGTTTCTGTGGCTCGGGTGTTGTCTGGGCTCCTTGGCTCGGTCTCAAGGCAGCGCAGAAAATACTGGGCGTACCGAACAGCGAAAGCAGTTTCGATTTCCGTCCCCCGCGTCTTGTTCCTACGTGGCGCGGAAAAGCCTGGTTCATGCCGCTGGTTTTTGCCGACCTTGAACGGAAGGATCGCAGGTTGGAAGCCGTAGCATCCAGTGAACGTGCATTGAGAAACGGTTCGGATTCCCACGGTGGCCACAAGTGAGAAGCCGCAACGTGGACGCTGGTCACAACGAGTTTCACTTTATCAAACGCGGTTTCACAACCAGCGTTACGAATAACAGCCTTATCGCTGCATTTAGGAAGGAGAATGTCATGCGTCTCAAGAAAATTTTCGGCCTGGCGGCTATGACGGTCATCATGGGGAGCGCGATGCCCGCCTTGGCCCAGGAAGTCGTCAAAGTAGGCTCTTCGCCCACCGGTTTGCCGTTTACTTTTGTGAACACGGAAACCAAGGCGATGGATGGCGTATTGATCGATGTGGTCAAGGCTATTGAATCGGATATCGGTATCAAGCCGGAATTCGAAGCCGTGCAGTTTTCGGCGCTCGTGCCATCGCTAACCTCGAACAAGATCGACATGATTGCCTCGGCAATGTTCATCACCGAAGAACGGGCAAAAGTCGTGAACTTCTCTGATCCTGTCTATGGTTATGGCGAAGGCGTCTTCGTACCGGTTTCGGATGATACTGCCTACAAGACCTATGCGGATCTCAAGGGCAAGACCATTGGCGTGCAGGTGGGGACCACTTTCGTCGATCTCTTCAAGAAGAGCGGGCTGTTCAGCGATGTTAAGGTCTACAAGGGCATTCCCGATATCATTGCCGACGTGAACGCCGGGCGCATTGATGCCGGCTTCGGAGATGGTCCGATGGCCGCGTATTATCTTTCGCAGGGCCGGTTCCCCAAGGTGAAGATGGTCGAGAGCTATGAAGCTTCGGCTGGCGGCGAGTTTGGTCTGGCCCTGCGCAAAGGTGATGAACGTATGCCCAAGATCAACGCGGCTATCGCCCGCATCAAGTCGGACGGTACGCTTCAGAAAATTCTTGCGAAATATGGACTGAAATAATCCCCATGCTCGAAATTTCAGGTGTGCTCCACGCGCGCGTCCAAGCTGAGGCTCGTCATGCTTTTCGGTCTGCGCACGAGACGGGGCCTGCCGGCCGCAAGGCCTAATCCCCGTTTGATCACGCCAAATAAACAGAGTTAAAGCCAATGCAAAATTTTCTCATGGACATCCGCGAGTTCTTCCCGATCTTGCTGGAAGGCGTGAAATACACGCTTCTCGTGACCTTGGGTTCCCTTGTCCTTTCGACGCTTCTGGGGCTCGTCTGGGCGCTGATGCGGGTATCGGGGATCCGTTGGGTGTCGGTCATTGCCGCAGCTATCGTCAATGTCATTCGCGGTATCCCCATTCTGGTACAGCTGTTCTATATCTACTTCGTTCTACCGGAATTCGGCATTGCGCTTTCCGCTCTTCAGGCTGGTATCATCGGTCTCGGCATTGCCTATTCAGCCTATCAGGCAGAAAATTTCCGCGCCGGCATCGAAGCTATCGACCACGGGCAGACGGAAGCCGCGCAGTCTATCGGTATGGGCTGGTTCATGACGATGCGCCGCGTGATCTTGCCGCAAGCCGTTCGTGTAATCCTGCCACCCTACGGCAACATCATGGTCATGCTGCTGAAAGACAGCTCGCAGGCGTCGGCCATCACCGTTGCTGAACTGACCTTGCAAGGCCAGCTGCTCGCCTCCTCAACCTTCAAAAACATGAGCGTCTATACGCTGGTTGCCATGTTCTATCTCTGCCTGAGCTTGCCGCTGATGATGGCTGTCGGGCGTCTCGAAAAGCTTTTCGGTAAAAGAAACGGACACTGATCATGGCGATGATTGAAATAAAGAACGTGACCAAATCCTATGGTCCGCTTCAGGTTCTCAAAGGCATCAGCGCTGATGTGCAGAAGGGTGAAGTGGTCTGCCTCATAGGTCCCTCCGGTTCGGGAAAGTCCACGATGCTGCGTTGCCTGAACGGGCTGGAAACCTATCAGGGTGGCGATATTCTGATTGAAGGCCAGCGGGTTAATGCGAAGGATCGTTCGATCCACGATATTCGCACGCGAATGGCGATGGTTTTCCAGCGGTTCAACCTGTTCCCCCATCGAACCGCACTTGAAAATGTCATTGAAGGTCCAGTGTACGTCAAAGGTGAAAAGCCGGTCGAGGCTCGCAAATATGGCGAGCATCTGCTTCAGCGGGTCGGTTTGGGAGACCGGGCCAACCACTATCCGGGCCAACTTTCCGGAGGTCAGATGCAGCGTGTTGCGATTGCCCGCGCCTTGGCGATGCGGCCGCAGGCGATCCTGTTCGATGAGCCGACGTCTGCGCTCGACCCCGAACTGGTGGGCGATGTGCTTGATGTCATGCGCAGTCTTGCCGATGAAGGGCTCACCATGCTGGTGGTGACGCACGAGATGGGCTTTGCCCGTGACGTAGCTGACCGTGTGCTTTTTCTCGACGGCGGCGTCATCGTTGAGCAGGGTAAGGCCAAGGACGTGCTCGGTGCACCCCAGCATCCGCGTACACAGGATTTCCTGCGCCGCGTTCTCAACCACTGATTTATATTAATGCGCAACACGTGCTACGTGTTGCGCTGGGGGCGTCATGGCTTTCTATTGTTATCTGGATGCGGGGCGCACCGAGCAGATTCGCGACGTGTTTGCCCACGAACTGCCGGAGATGGAGTTCCTCTCCGGCGAGCTGAATGCCGACGCTGCGGCAAGGGTGCGCCATCTGTTATGCTGGCAGGCTCCTGAAGAGCTGGCGGAGCGCTTCCCTGCATTGGAAATCATTTTCTCAAGTGGGGCGGGTGTAGAGCAATTTCTGGAAGCAGATATCCCTTCTCACGTTCGTATTGTCCGCATGACCGAGCCAGGTCTTGCACGGATGATGCAGGAATATGTGACGCTCGCCGTGCTGTCCGTATTCCGGCAATTGCCCGCTTATCTGAAACAAAGCCGTGACGAGATTTGGCAGACCCTTCCTCAGCCAAGTGCGCATCGCCGCCGGGTGGGTGTAATGGGGCTTGGATATCTTGGACAGGCCGCTTTGACGGCGCTCAAGCCTTTCGGTTTCCCACTATCCGGCTGGAGCCGCGGCGAGAAGAATATTGAGGATGTGCAGTGTTTTTCAGGCACGGACGGGCTTCAGGCATTCGTTGCGCAAACAGACATACTGGTTTGCCTTCTGCCGCTCACGGCGGAAACAGAAGGCTTGATCGATGCCGGGTTTATTGCGCGCCTGCCGAGGGAGGCAAGTGTGGTTCTGGTCGGTCGCGGGCTGCATACGGATTATGATGCGCTTCTTACAGCTCTCGATAGCGGACATCTTTCGTCGGCTTTCATTGACGTGACCGCACCTGAACCACTTCCATCGGCGCATCCCCTTTGGTCGCATCCAAAGGTGATCCTTACACCTCATATCGCTTGCGTGACTGACAGCCATGGAGCGGCTGACATACTCGTTGAAAATCTGCAGCGGCTGCAGAAGGGCGAAGCGCTTATGGGCGAGATTGACCGCAAGCGAGGTTACTGAAGCAGAAGGTCCCCGAGCCATAACCGGTGGCGATTGATCACTGAATCCTCATCATGGCGGGCGTATCCATATCCAGCCTGCAAGTTGATACTGTTCACTCCGTTGCGGCAACAAAGCGCTTGCATGCGCTGACCAGATCGGGTTCCGACAGCAGTGCGCCCCCAACGAGATACATAACGTCATTGCCGTAGGTATCTCGCATTTCCGGAATGCGGGCGAAAGTCATGCCGCCGCCGGGAGCGGCGGCGATGGCTTTCAATCCGCCGATATCGATGGCACACGCTTTTGCAATCGATTGACATTCCTCGCGGGTAAAGCCGAAGCGACCACCGAAATTTGGATAGACCACGGCGTCGACGCCCATCAGGCGGTGCAGCGTGCCAAAAAAGACGCGGTGCGAGAAACCACAATCGGGTGAGACGACGTTAGCGCCGGAAAAGGCGGGGTGTGAGACGATCGGAAGCGAGAAATCCGGATCGGCGGCCAGTGCGCGCACGACGTCATAACCTGCGAGCGCCGGCGCGATCATCACGCCGCCGGCACCGCATTCCTCGGCCTGTTTTGCCCGTTCGATGATGGCGGTGGCGGGGCCTGTAATGTTGGGAACGAAGCTCGTCTTGCCCCCGCTCTTCGCATTCGCTTCGCCGACAGCCTCAACGCAAGCCTTCAGACGTTCGCCGAAGGGGGCGGTCTTCTGGTCGACAAGGCCGTGGTCATCCTTCACAAAATGCATGCCGCCCAGCGCAAAATCATGGGCGAGACGGGCGAGCTCCGTAGTCGACAGGCCGACCGGCTTGATGGCGGACATCAAGATCGACTTTTCGCCGATGCCAGCGCGGGCACGCAGACCCGCTATGCCGTGGCGTGGTCCCTTGCACAGATCAAGCAAGCCCGGTGACAGGCCGATATCCTCGACCTTGATGCCTGGCTTGATGGAACTGTTACCGAAGACGATGTTGAGGAATTGCAGAAAATCCCCCCCGACATCGTCCTCCGAATAGGAGATTGCGGCGAGAAATCCTGATCTGCCTTCGGGATCCTGGAGCAGGCTTTCCAACCGGCCGAGTATCTCGTCCTCCACATAGCCTTTCGGCACAGCGGTGCGTGGGATTTCCACGGTCTGTTCCAGCGCGATGTCGAGTGCGCGCGTCCTGGCTTCCGCTTCCTCGGCGGCCCGCACGAAATATGTGACCGTAAAGCGCGGTGCCATCAGAGCGCCTCGGCCTTCTGTGCGGAATGGACATGATCGAGGCGAACTTCCGCCAGTTCCTCTTCGCCGATGGCGAGATTCATGCCGACAAGCATCTCAATTGCTGAAACCAAGGCTCCCGCATCGAGCCCATATTTCTTCATGAGATATGGCTTCGAGGCACCGTGTGCAAAAGTGTCGTTGAGGCCCAGGCGCTTGAGGCGGATACCCAGCCCTTCCTCCGCAAGGATTTCAGCGACCATTGAGCCGAGGCCTCCAACGATTGTGTGGTTCTCCAGGGTCACTATGCCCTTCTTACCGCGTGCGGCTTTCAGGAGGCCGTCCCTATCGAATGGTTTCAGCGTTGAGGCGTGAAGATGATGGATGCCGACACCACGCGTGGCGAGTGGGCCGGTGGCGCGCAGTGCTTCTTCGGTGCATACGCCGGAAGAGACGACGAGGATGTCATCACCTTCCGAGAGCGTGCGAAGCCTGTTAAATTCAAATGGTGTCGAAAACAGACGAGGTACTTCGCCCCGCAGGATGCGCACGTAGACCGGGCCGTCGATGCTGTCGGCGATTTCCAACACAGTCTCGACTTCGGTCGCATCGCCTGTTTCGAGGATTGTCATGTTCGGTACAGCACGCAATACGGCAATATCCTCAATCGCCTGATGCGTAATGCCGCCCGGTGTGGTGATACCGGGAAGGAACCCCATCAATCGCACCTTGCGATTGGAATAGGCAATCGAGTTGATCAGCTGGTCATAGGGCCGTCGATAGAGGAAAACCGAAAAGGTATGGATGAACGGCCGGAATCCCTGCATGGCGAGACCGCCAGCAAAAGACAACATGTTCTGTTCGGCCATGCCGAGAGTAAGAAACTGCTCCGGATGCCGGTCGCGGAAACCGTCGACCTCGCAGGACGAGGTCAGATCGGCCGAAAGGCACAACACTTCCGGGCGCGCGGTTGCGAAGGATTCGAAAGCCTTGGCGTAGGGGCGGTTGACGATTTCGACCATGGTCAGGCCCCTTCCATCGCATTGAGATCGACGTCGAGTTCGGCAGCAAGAGCCTTCTGCATTTCCAGCCTCTCTTCCGCGCTCTTGAATCGGACATAGTGCAGGCGCGGGAAACGCTTTTTCAGGAAATCCATGCCTTGGTAAGGTGAAGTGTTGGCGAGGATGACAAGTGGTTTGCCTGCTTCCGCGCTTTCTGCAGCTGTCCGCAGCGCGTCGAGATCGTGGCCATCCACCGAACGGCAGGTGACCCCAAAGGACGTCACACGGGACGCAAGGTCGCCAAGGTCGAGTACGGAGGACATGGCACCGTCGCATTGCTGGCGGTTTACGTCGACGATGACGCGAACGTTGTCGATCTTGTGGTAGCTCATCGCCGCGAGACATTCCCAGGTCTGACCTTCTTGGAATTCGCCGTCCGACATATAGACCCACACCTTGCCGGGCTCTTTGTTCCGCAGCCGCGCCCAGGCGACGCCTGACGCCATGGAAAGCCCCTGTGCCAGCGAGCCCGTAGTCACTTCCATGCCGGGGCTATGCTCGGCACCAATCATTTCGACCGAGCCACCGTCCTTATTGAAATGATCGAGCGCATGTTCGTCCATTCGTCCCATTTCGATCAGCGCGGAATAAATGACGAGCGCATAATGGGCAGGCGAGATGAAAAGGCGGTCGAAGTTCGGACCAACGGGACCATGATATCCGGCTCCGGTGAAGGCGTCCGGATTATGGGCGGAGGGTACGCCGCGAAAAGGCAAAGGCACTTTTGGCAGGGTTGGTTCGCCGAGCGTCAGGAACTCGTTATAGAGAAGCGCGAGGCTCTCGGCGGCGGAGCAGGCCTGGCTTAGATAGCCACCATTGTTTTTCATTGTATGGAAGAAGACCCGGCGACGGATACCGAGTGCGATATCCTCGGTGGATTTTTCGTTGGTCAGAACCATCGTCTCAGCTCCTTTCCGGAAAGAGCGCCTTCAGGCCTTCAGATGACGGCGTTGCGATGCCGCGCTCCGTGATGAGGCCGGTAATGAGGCGGGCGGGCGTTACGTCGAAGGCTGGATTGGCAGCGGGGCTGCCTTCCGGTGAGATGCGGACGCTTGCAATTGAGCCATCGGTAGCGCGACCCTGGACGAAGCTCACTTCGTCGGCGGTGCGTTCTTCGATCGGGATTTCCCTGACGCCGTCATGCACCGTCCAGTCGATGGTTGGCGAAGGAAGTGCAACATAGAACGGCACGTCGTTGTCACGCGCTGCGAGCGCCTTGAGGTAGGTGCCGATCTTATTGCAGACATCGCCGTTTGCCGTGGTGCGATCGGTGCCGACGATTACCATGTCGATATCGCCGTGCTGCATCAGATGCCCGCCAGCATTGTCTACGATTAGCGTGTGCGGCACGCCATGGCCCTTCATTTCCCAGGCCGTCAGATAGGCACCCTGATTGCGCGGACGCGTCTCATCGACATAGACGTGGACCGGGATTCCTTCCTCTACGGCCATATAGATCGGCGCCGTCGCGGTGCCATAATCGACGGTAGCAAGCCAGCCAGCGTTGCAATGGGTAAGGATGCGCACCGGCTCGCCCGGCTTCTTTTTCGAAGCGATCTCGCGAATGACATCAAGGCCGTTGGCACCGATTGCGCGGTTGAGCTCGACATCTTCCTGGGCGATCTCGGCGGCACGCCTATAGGCCGCATCAGCACGTTCGGCCTCAGGCAATGGTCGCAGATATTCGCGCATTGAGTTCAGCGCCCAACGCAGGTTGATGGCGGTGGGACGTGTCTCGTTCAGCTCTTCCCAGACTGCATCAAGGTGAGCATCCGAGGGGCTTTTCGCCATGGCGATGGCGACGCCATAGGCAGCCGTAACACCGATCAGTGGAGCGCCGCGCACCCACATGTCGCGTATCGCATCGGCGACGTCGGCGACCGTTTTCAGTGTTACGACACGGAATTCATGTGGCAGCCAGCGCTGATCGATGATGTCGACGGAGCGGTCGTCTTCGTTCAGCCAGATCGTATGGTAGTGGCGTTCTCCGACTTTCACGCGAGAATCTCCTTTTCAAGCCGCTCCACTGTCTCGCGGATATCCCGAAGACTATGGATGCGCTGCCTGTTGACTGCGAGATGACGCCCGAATTTCAGCGCCTTGCTCTCGCAAGCAGCGCGGCGGTCGGGGTCGGTGATGGTTTCGAAATCGGCATTATGGGCAAGACCCAGGATGCGGCGATGGGTTTCGATGCCGGCGAAGCCCAGCATTTCATGCCAGATATCGTCGATGACGATGTTGAGTGCCTGTTCGGCGGCAAGCGGGTCCTGGCGATCTTCGAAGAGACTTGCCTGATAGAGGATACCTTTGCGCTCCGTACGCCACAGGGCAGCGAATTCGGCGCGGAAAGTGTCCCACAGCGTCTCGATCGTATCGAGAAGATAGGTGCGCATTCTGTCGCGAGCGCCGGGTGCAGCCTCATGACCGGCCTGGGAAAAATAGCTCATCCAGAAATTGGCGATCAGCATGCCGACGTCGAAGCTGATCGGACCGTAGAACGCGAATTCCGGATCGATGACACGCGTCTCATCGTCGGTCACCATAACGGAACCGGAGTGAAGGTCACCGTGGCAGAGTGTTTCGGCCTTGGCAGAGAAGAGATGTTTCAGCCGCTGCGCTTCCACCTTGAGCTCGCGGTCTGCGCGCAGCTCTGCCACGATTGGATCGAGCTGTGGTGTGGTGTGATGGTTAAGTTTTGCCTCGAAATAGGGATCGGAAAAGACAAGGTTTTCCGTGATGTCACAGAGTTCAACGTTGTCGGAAAACAGGGCGACATCCGCCTTCTTCTCGCGTGTCACCATCGAAAGGTCGGAACCCCGGAAGAGGGTACGGGCAACGAAGAGGCCGAGGTCACGACCGATCCTGGGAAGTTCGCGCCCGTCAATCAGGGCGCGGCGCAGGATGATGTGGGGTGTTAGAAACTCCATGACGATGATCGCCTGCGCTTCATCGAAGTGCAGGATTTCCGGCACCATGCCCGGATCGCGCGCACCCTGGCGTTTAAGAGCATGATATTCGAAGAAAGAACGCTTGAGCGGCAGAGGCCAGCTTTCACCGACGAGACGCACATAGGGTAGCGCCTGCTTGACGATCACGGCGCCTCGTTCTCCCGTGACGATGAAGACCAGATTGAGATTGCCGTCACCAACTTCCCTGATGGTCCAGCGCGACGAATCGCTTCCAACTTTTTCTTTCAGGGCGGCATTGCCGCCTAGCCGAACTGGCAATGTCTCTGTACTCAGCGCCTCGAAGACGTGGCTGTCCATAATGCTCTCCTCCTGCGCATGGGCCGCCTCCACCATGCGCCGCCATGCCGTCTTTCCCACAGCTAAGGCATCATTCTGTCAAATGTCAATGGCCTTGACATTTGATGGCGGCCTATCTTAACGTGGCGTAAGTGGGAGGAATTTATGAGCGAACAGCCAGTGTTTCGCATTGAGGGCGTGCGCAAATCCTTTGGACCGGTGACGGTCCTGCAAGGTGTTGATCTCGACCTCAAGGCAGGCGCAGTGACGGTTTTGATGGGCGCCAATGGCGCCGGAAAATCCACACTCGTGCGCATTCTCTCTGGCGTCTACACCCGTGGTGGCGGCACCATCACGCTGGCGGATGCTGCCTTTGATCCAGTGACGCCCGCCGAGGCAATCCGGGCTGGCGTCGTCACTGTACACCAGAATATAAATGATGGTGTCGTCGCCGATCTCGATGTGGCAACCAATCTCACTCTTGACCGGCTGAATGGACGCGGCGCGCGGCTGTTCTTCAATCCTCGCCGGGTGCGCCGCGAAGCGGCGGCGGTCGCCTCGCGCATGGGACTTGCCATCGACCTTTCGGCCAATATCAATGACCTGACACTTGCGGATCGCCAGATGGTAGCGATTGCGCGCGCCATGGCGCATGAACCGAAAGTGCTGATCCTCGACGAACCGACATCGTCGCTTTCCAGTGCCGAGGCGGACCGTCTGTTCGACCTCGTTGATCGGTTGAAGGCGCGGGGCGTCGCCATTCTCTATATCTCGCATCGCATGTCGGATATTCGTCGCCTTGCTGACAGCATCGTATCGCTGCGCGACGGTCGCATCACTGGCCACTTCGAAGGGCCAGAGCTCGATTACGAGGGCGCCGTAAATGCCATGCTGGGGCGCAAGGTGTCGGCTGGTGCTGTTACCGTGCGCGACGCTAGTCGCCCGGTCTTCAGTGTGCGGGGCCTCAAGCTTTCCGAACAGACGCGACCCTTCGATTTCGATCTCGGCGATGGTGAGATCGTTGCCGTCACGGGCCTTGTTGGCGTGGGCAAGACGGCACTTGCGGAAACGTTGTTTGGTTCGCGTGCCCCGGAAGCAGGCGACATGACGCTGGATGGAGTGAACTACGCACCGAAGACAACGAGTCAAGCGATTGCCAGAGGCGTTTTCCTTGTCGCGAAGGACCGTGCGATCAGCGGGATCGTACCGGACTTCAATATTTACGAGAATATCAGTTTGCCATTCTTACGCCGGCTTTCGACTTTCGGCATTTCAAACCGACGGGCGGAGAAGGTAACGGCGCGCCAGCAGATTTCGTCGCTCGGCGTTGTTTGCCGCAGTGAGCGCGACGAGATGCAGACATTGTCGGGCGGAAACCAGCAGAAAGTCATGGTTGGCCGTTGGCTTTCCGAGCCATCGCGGCTGCTCATCCTCGATGAGCCTTTCCAGGGCGTCGACATCGCTGCCCGTCGCGACATAGGTGAGAAGCTGCGAGCTTCTGCAGCAGGGCGCACCACAATTCTTTTTCTGACGGAACTCGACGAAGCCTTCGAAGTCGCCGACCGCATCCTCGTGATGTCGGAACACACCATCGTGGGCGAGCATCGCAATGCAGACATTGATGTCGAGCGGCTGCTCTCCGAGATTGCCGGACAATCCCATCAACAGGTCAGTGCATGATGATAAATGAAGAGAGCAAATCCGCCGTCACCGGTACAGTTCCGCCAGCGGCCTTGAACATCCGGGAAACCGTGATCAAATATGGCTTCCTCGTGCTGCTTGTCGGCATGGTGCTCTATTTCTCGGTTGTAACCGGTGGTTTCGCTTCACCCCAGAGCGCCGTCTTCATCCTGCAATCCGTATCAATCACGGGCATTCTTGCGCTCGGCGTCACCGCGACACTCGTTGTCGGCGGTTTCGATCTTTCCATAGGCTCGGTTGCCACTACCGCCATGATGGCCTCGTCCTATGTGATGGTGGTCATGGGCGGAGATGCTCTGACAGCGACACTCGTCTGCCTAGCCGTGGGCGTGGTCGTCGGTTTGGTCAACGGGATTATCATCGTCTATATGCGCGTTCCCGATCTTCTGGCGACGCTTGGAATGATGTTCCTGCTCCTTGGCCTGCAGCGAATCCCGACCGAAGGGCGCTCAATCGCAACGGGCATGACGCTTCCCGATGGTTCGACCGCCACTGGCACCTTCAACCCGGCCTTTCTGGCGCTCGGTCGCCACCGTTTCGATTTCATCCTGCCCAATCTGGTGCCAGTCTCGGTGGTGGTGCTGATCGTGCTGGCAATTGTTATCTGGTTCTTCCTTGAGTACACCCGTTTCGGACGGATGATGTATGCCGTCGGCTCCAACGAGCGCGCTGCAAGCCTCGCGGGCGCGCCGGTCAATGCCTACAAGATATCGGCCTATATCATCTCCGGCGTATTTGCCTCGATCGGCGGTATTCTGCTCGCCGCCCGCCTCGGGCGCGGGGATATCGCCTCGGGCAACAATCTGCTTCTCGATGCCGTTGCCGCAGCCCTTATTGGTTTCGCAGTGCTCGGCGCTGCAAAGCCAAATGCGTTCGGTACTGCTGTCGGCGCTCTGTTCGTTGGCATCCTTTTGCAGGGCCTCACGATGATGAACGCGCCTTACTATACCCAGGATTTCGTCAAGGGCGCCGTGCTTGTAATCGCCCTGATTTTCACCTTTGCGCTCTCGAAAAGAGGCAAACGCTGAGGCGGGAACCTTCAGCGGGCTACCAATATTGATCAGTGGAGGAGACTGACATGAATTTCACGCGTAGAACCCTGGGCAAGCTGACGCTGGGGCTGATGGCCGCGACAACATTTGCCGCGCCATCCCTCGCGGCCGATATGCCGAAACCTTTCGACAAGCCGGGCGAAGTAAAGATCGCACTCGTGCGTTATCTGTCGACCGGCGACTTCTTCCAGTCCTACCTCGCAGGCGTCGAAGCACAGGCCAAGGCGTTGGGCGTCCAGCTTCAGGTATTCGACAGCCGTCAGGATGCGGCGCTGCAGGCTGATATGGTCGACCAGGCCATCGCACTTGGAGTACAGGGCATCATCATTCAGCATGGCCTGACGGAATCCATGAAGGAAGCCGCCAAGCGTGCGGTTGACGCGGGCATCAAGGTCGTTGCTTTCGATGTGAACGTTGAGAACGAGAATATTCCGCAAGTCGAGCAGTCTGATCACGACCTTGCTCGCTTGGCACTGGAGCAGGCGATCAAGGATAATGGCGAGAGCTTCAAGGCTGGCTATGTCTATGTCGCAGGTATCGCGCCGCTAGACCGACGTGACGAGAAATGGAAAGAGTTTAAGACGAAATATTCCGGCATCAAGGAAGCAGCCCAGTTCGGTACAATGGACAATCCAATTGCCAATTCCGTCGCCAATCAGGCACGCTCTGTGATCTCCGCCAACCCCGACATTACAGTGATGTTTGCACCCTATGACGAATTCGCCAAGGGCGTGAAGATCGCGGTCGATGAAGCTGGGATGTCTTCTGACGTGAAAATTTATTCGGCGGATATCTCGACCTCTGACATTGCCGCCATGCGTGAATCCGGTTCTGCGTGGGTTGCGACGGCAGCGACCAATCCGGCGGTGGTCGGTCAGGTGTCGGTGCGCTCGCTGGCCATACTGCTGGCTGGTGAAAATCCGGGCAAGCAGGTCATTGTGCCGCCGACCCTGATTACACAGAAGGACCTGAACGATCAGGACATCAAGAACATGGAAGAGCTTGGCGCGAAACTACCGCAGTTCGCCCATGCCGATGTTGCCATGCCTGCATGGATGCCCAAGCCTTGATTTTGGCATGACTGCATACAGGAAGGGGCGGTCAATCGGACCGCCCCTTTCTGTATGTCTGGTAGGCTGGCGTAGTTACCAGCCTTACCCCGGAAGATCAGCGCATCGCTGCTGCGATATTCCCGCCATCGACAGTGGTGACATCGGCAGTCGTGCGTTCAGCAAGCGCATGGTGCACGAAGGCGCGAGCAACGTCTTCAGCCGTCACTTCAAGGCCGAGCAGGTTTCCGCCCATATACTCTTTCACGGAGAGGCCGCGAGCTGCAGCCCGATTGGCAATCATCTCATCGTTAAGAAGACCGGAACGAATACGATCCGCATTGACCGCGTTGACGCGGATGTTGTCGGCACCATGTTCCAGCGCGTATTGCCGTGACAGGAAGAGGGTTGCTGCTTTCGGCAGACCGTAGGCACCGAACTTAGCACCGGGATTGACCGCCTGCTTGGAGGCGTTGAAGAGTAGGACGCCGCCGGTCTTTTGTGCTTTCATGATGCGCACGGCATTTTGCGCGACGGTCTGATGAGCGAAGAAATTCAGCTCGAAACTCTTGCGCAGCAGCGCATCGTCCATCGTGGCGATAGGACTTTCCCAGGCCGCTCCGGCATTCGATACCACAATGTCAACACCACCAAATGTTGCGACTGCTTTGTCAAAGGCAGCGCGAACAGAGGCGGCATCAGTGATGTCGCAGGCAATGCCGATGGAGTTGTTTCCGGCGGCCTTGGCAGCCACTGCTACCTTCTCACCATCGAGATCAAGCGCAACAACATGAGCGCCTTCGGCGGCAAAGGCCTTGACGACGGCAGCGCCGATGGCGCCCGCACCGCCGGTAACGACAGCGATCTGCCCAGTAAAGGGCTTCGGCCTGACGCCCGCGAGCTTAGCCTGTTCTAGCGACCAATATTCAAGGTCGAAGAGATCGGGGCGACTGACCGGCTCAAAACGCCCAACGGATTCGGCATCACGCACGGCTTCGATCCACATCTCGCCGACATCGACGGCAATGGTCGCATCCTTGAAGGTTCGTCCGTGGCCAAACATGCCAAGGCCGGGCACCAACGTCAGGCGCGGCATGGGATCGAGCATGGTGCGCTTGACGTCGTCACGTGCATCATTGCTGCGGAAATAATCGGTGTAATCGGCGACGAAAGTTGCGACGTGCTGGTCGATGACCGCGCGGTAACCGGCCAGACCATCCGTGGCAGGTGCCGGCAACACCATCGGGCCGGTCTTAATGCGGATTGAAAGATCGGGCGTGGAGACACCCCGCGCCGCCATGTCCGCGACCTCGCGGGCATTGACGAAATGGAGAATTGCCGGAGATGTGCGGAAAACGCTGACCATTCGGTCATAGCGGCCTTCCCCCTTGTCGACGGCGATCGCGCCGCGCAGCATGGGGGCGATATCGCCGGGGCTGGCCAGGGAAGAGGACAGGGTAGCGGGCGTGAACGGATTGCGACCATTGTTCCTGACGTGATCCTCCGCGACCGTGACGTAGTGGATCATTCGATCATAGGCTTCTTTCGCGGTGTCGCCGAAGGTAAAGATGCCGTGCTTGTCGAGGATCAGGCCCTCAACTGTCGGGTTCTGTTCGAACACTTCGGCGGCCGCCTTGGCGAGAGCAAAGCCGGGCATGATATAGGGCACAAAGCCCATTTTCTCGCCGAAGAGTTCCGTGCTCATCTTCTGGCTCTCGGCCTGGTCCGCAATGGCGAGAATAGCCGTCGAATGCGTGTGGTCGATGAACTTGTGCGGGAGGAAGGCATGCAGCAGTGCTTCCACGGAAGGATTCGGAGCGGCGGGCTCGATGAGATTGGCGCGCAGCAGCGTTACCATGTTCTCGTCTGAAAGCCTGTCGAGTTTACGGCTCTTGAGGAGGGCGTCGATTTTCACCGCAGGCAGGCCTGCAGGTTCGATCGTGCCCATATCCCAACCGCTGCCTTTGACGCAGAGCACTGCATGGGTGTCACCGAGGAGGTCGGTCACCTCGGTTTTTACCGACGTGTTGCCGCCGCCATGCAGCACCAGCCGTGGCTCGCCACCCAGAAGCCGCGTCGTATAGGTACGCAGCGCCAGATCACGGTTGATGTCTTTCGCAGCGTATTCGGCGATGACCTTTTCCGCTTCGTCATCGCGCCAGAGATTTTCCATGGTATTCAGCCTCCCGATAAACCGGCCCGACCGGCATCGACGGACCCAAACTTTCCTGACTCAAGCCTTGCGTGAACTGCCTTTTTCGAGCCCATCCTTGCTCCAGCGATCCAGAATCCGACGCGCCATGGAGGTCGTAACGACGAGATGGGAAGCAAAGCTGCCCTTCAACGCCGCTACCAGCGGCTCGAATTTGTTGTCTTCCTGCACAACGAGCATGCGCTTCTTGATGGCGCGAATGGAATCGAGGTCAGCGGAAATGCAGCGCCTGTTGTGATTGCAATCCAGCCATTGGCCCTCGCGGTTAATTAGCTGACCAGCAATGACCCCGGCAGCGCCCTTTTTGCCCATGGCATGCATGTCGGCGGCTGAAAGCGCTCCGCATTTGACCAGATGGCTGTCATCCTCAATGCCGCCAACTGAATAGAGCGCCAGATTGCAGTCTGGGATCGTCGCGAGCTGTTCCTTGATAACCGGTTCACCGCGCAATTCGTCAGCAAGACGCTCGGACGAAAGCACGAGCGGCGCATAGAAGTTGATGCCTTCCGCATTAAGACGGCGAGCGATTTCCGTGGTGCACTGATCCGGTCGATAGGAATAGGGCGCACCGAGATTGCCGCAGAGCTGAACAACTGTAACGCCGCTAAGATCCGCGAAAGGCATCACGTCTGCAATATGATAGACGGTTCGGCCCCAGGCGACGCCGACCCGGTCCCCCTTGTTGAGGAGCTCAAGGAAAACAGATGCTGCGACGACCGGCATTTCAGCAGCCGGGTCCATTGCCTGACGGTCTTCCGGCACCAGCCAGACAGTGTTCAGGCCCGTTGCGTCTTCCAGTTCGCGCGCCAGCACATCGTCTGAAAACAGTTCTGAGGAAGTCGAGATCGTGACGATCCCCATCTCGCGTGCCTTGCGCAGGTACATCGCAATCGAGGCGCGGGAGATTTCGAGCCGCTGCGCTACTTCGTCCTGGCGCAGGCCGTGCGTATAATAGAGCCAGGCGGCCTTGTGGATGATCTGGTCATTCGGTCGGACGGGCATTGGGGTTCTTTCGTTGGATATTCTGACATTAGTCATCGATGCTGACAAAAGTCAATGCTTCAACGCTGGCGAACGGCATGACAGAATAAAAAGAGAATTCAGTCTGACGAACCGTGGGGTCATCAGGGGGCGGAAAGGGAATTATAGAGTTTTTACAGCCGTCTGTTTTGCCATTTGACGTGGCCCCCTAATCAGATTTGACTAAAGATAGCGTTAGAAACTCATCCCATCTTCTGTTTGTGGTATCCTCTCCCGCCCGAAGGCTGTAATTCCGGAATATTCCAATCGCAAAGTCCTCCTTTGGTGATCCTTGCATGTTCATCAAGTGCTACCTGTGTCGAATCGACCGAGCCGTCTGACGCAGTTATAAAACCGTCGATCACACCAGTTTCATATCATTTGCGCATGTCGTTGGCGGCATCGTCAGCCGTTTCATCACCTGTCAATTTGCAGCGCTGATGAACCGGGGCCTGCGCAAAAGTTCATGGCTCGTGCCGTGTGGTTCCGTGTGAGCCGGGCAAAAACCCACTTATCTCCGATGAGCGAATCGTTTTCATTGCCGGTTGATATCGCTTGGCGGAAAGTTTGGCTTTGGGGTAATTATAGTTGAGGGTCGCCAAAGCCTGGAAACCTTATATCTGCCGAGATGGAGTGAACATGGCCACAGACGATATTTCATCTCTCCCCGTTTCACAGTCCGTTGTCGGAAAACTCACGAGAGCTGCGATCTTTCTGGTCGTGAATATCAATGACGGTCCCGAAGCAGAAAAGACTGTGAGGGGGCTGTGCGCTGATCTTTCGAGCCTGGTGCGAGGTGTCGGGTTCCGGCGATTGAATGGGCAACTCTCCTGCGTCACCGGTTTTGGAGCGCGGGCCTGGGATCGTCTCTTCGGTTCACCGAGGCCGAAGGAGTTGCATGTATTCCGTGAGATACGCGGTGTTCATACCGCCGTATCGACACCCGGTGATATTCTGTTTCATGTCCGGGCAGACAGCATGGACCAGTGCTTCGAGTTGGCAAGTCATATCATGTCGCGGCTTGAAGGTTATGTTTCCGTTGCCGATGAGGTGCACGGCTTCAAGTTTTTCGACGACCGCGATCTCCTGGGTTTCGTCGACGGTACCGAGAATCCGGTCAATCAGGCCGCTCTTGCAGCAACTCTCATTGGCAACGAGGATCCTGAATTTTCCGGCTGCAGCTACGTGATCGTCCAGAAATATCTTCATGACCTCGATAGCTGGAACAGAGTCCCGGTCGAGGAACAGGAAAACATAATAGGTCGGTACAAGCTGTCTGATATCGAGCAACGCGATGAGCAGAAGAAACCTTACGCTCACAATGTACTGACGAACATTGAAGAGAACGGAGAGCAGCTTCAGATCGTGCGTGACAACATGCCTTTTGGCGAAGTCGGCAAAGGAGAATTCGGGACCTATTTTATCGGTTTCGCCCGTTCGCCGTCACGTATCGAGAAAATGCTGGAGAATATGTTTATCGGCAATCCTCCTGGCACTTACGACCACATTCTCGATTTCAGTCGTGCGGTAACAGGCTCACTGTTCTTCGTTCCCACTGTGACTTTCCTTGATGGTGTCAGCCCCGACACAACCGCGGCGACGCTTGGGCGCTGATCTCCACACTCATTCAGGCATGAAAATACTTAACAGGTAACTTCCGCAGGAGTCTCCTGTCCGGATGAGCCCGCAGATGACACGGGACTGTTCTTTGCAGCAGCATTTTTCCAGTTGTAGTAGGTTTGCTCACTCACTTCAGCCTGCTTTAAAGTAACCTTGAGTGTGGATTTTCCACTCTTTGTTGCGCTTGCTCTGCAACGGCGGCAGCGCAGCGGGGCAGACCTTTGAAGCAGCTTTGGCCGCCTTAGCAGGCTTGGTAGCAACTTTGGTTGCAACTGATGAAGAAGCGGTCCCAGCTCGTTTTGATTTTGGCACGGCTTTTCTCCGCGGAGCGCGCGTCTTTGGTTGATTGCCGGCAGGTTCAGCAGCGTCAGTTTCCGTTAAAGTCGGATTTGTATCTGTAACCGGTTCATAGCCACGTGGATTTTCTCCTAGCGCTCGTGGACAAAGGTTGACTGAGGAATCAATTTTTGATTCAAGGCTGCCATTTGGAGGCTGCTTTGGGCGAACGGATAGGTTTGACAGACGAGGAATGGTCGGTAATCAGTCCGCTTCTACCTGCTGAAAGTGGGCGTGGATGCCGCCCTGCTCAGG
>NZ_JBCAUP010000034.1:0-52501 GCF_038433355.1 Brucella cytisi | reverse complement strand
TAGAGCGTTTCCGTTTTTCTCTGAATCGAATGCGCTTCCCAAATCAGTTTTGTTCTGATTCACTGATGCTGGCTGGATGGAGGCCAGCGTTGGATGACCGCACCGATATCGAATGATCTTCGAGAGCGCGTTATTGCCGCCGTGCTGAGTGGCGAAAGCGTTCGTTCAGTGGCGACGCGGTTTGAAATTGCCGCATCTTCAGTCGTAAAATGGTCCCAGCGCCATCGTGCGACCGGATCGGTTCATCCCGGCAAGATGGGCGGCCACCGCAAGCGGATACTCGAACCGCATCGTGATATCATTGTGCAACGGCTCGCCGAGAACCCACACCTGACACTCCATGGCCTGAAGGCGGCGTTGACCGAGCGGGGTATTTCCGTCTCGCACAATACGATCTGGGAATTCATTCGCAGTGAAGGGCTGCGCTTCAAAAAAAACACTATTCGCCCTTGAGCAAGCTCGTGCCGACGTCGCTCGCAAAAGACAGCGCTGGAAGACCCTGCAAAATCACCTTGATCCCGAACGGCTGGTCTTCATTGATGAGACCTGGATCAAGACCAACATGTCGCCGATCAGAGGCTGGGGTCCAAAAGGCAAGCGACTGCGGGCATTTGCACCGCATGGCCACTGGCGCACGCTGACATTCCTGGGCGCTTTGAGAAACGATCAGCTTACAGCACCCTGTGTCTTCGACGGACCGATGAACGGCCAGTGTTTCCGCGCCTATGTCGAGCAGCAGTTGGTCCCGGTGCTCAAGCCAGGCGACATTGTCGTCATGGACAATCTCGGCAGCCATAAGTCGGCAACCATCCGTCAATTGATCAAAGCCGCCGGTGCGCGGCTCTGGTTCCTGCCACCCTATTCGCCGGACCTCAATCCGATCGAACAAGCCTTTTCCAAGATCAAGCATTGGATGAGAAATGCACAAAAGCGCACCATCGAAGACACATGGCGTCATATCGGCAGGCTGGTCGAAACCATCCAGCCCGCCGAATGCCAAAACTATTTGGAAAACGCCGGATATGGTTCCGTTAAAAGGTGAAACGCTCTAGACGCATAGTCTTATCCGAAAAGTCTGCAACTTTTCGGGACTGTGCTTGGTCGTACACTGCGCTCCGGTTCTCGAAACCCACCATTTTCACTACGGCCGGACGACCTTTCGATTCAGGCATTACCCCAACCAAATGCTGTTTCTTTATGGCACGGTTAATGAGTTGCTAAGGCTTCAACGCTACTATCCGGAATACCGACCCATGCGGGGAGCACTTCCGCATTAACCGGCTGCTGCCGGATGCGCGATCTGCAATTTGGGACAGGTGAGTTGTGTGTGCCTACCGGAGTATTCTGCGTGACAAATGATCAGTTCCGCGCCCTGGAGGATATTTCAGGCCACCGGAGCCCGTCGGATTCAAAAGCGGGGAGCAGCAAGGCGGACGACCTTCTGGCGGCCGCAATTTCGGCGTTCGCGGGTATCACGCGTCCCGGACGGCAGGATATGCAACAGCTTGAAGATCTCGCCATGCCGCTACTGCAATGCGCGTCCACCCGCGGCAAGCGTCATGCAGCCAATGCGCTGGCACAATTGGAAGACGCACCGCGCCGCCTCATTCTGACGCTGGCCGACGACCCCGTCGAAATCTCCGCACCGATCCTGTTGCGCTCTCCCCTTCTGCGCCCTTCCGACCTCATCGAGATCATCGGCAAGAACGGTCTTGCCCATGCGCGTGCCATTGCGCGACGCCAGTCCGGTGACGTTCTTTTACAAGGCGTGCTGCGCAGTTTCGCCGATCCGGTCATCGATCGCACGCTGACACTTCAGGAAAATCTCGCCAATATCGAGGCCGAACCGCTCGAAAGGCCCGATGTACCCGACCTTTCTGCCGCCAGAGCGCCGCTGATGAAGGAAGACAGTTCCGAACGACTGGCGCGCGCGCTGCAACAGCCTTTCTTCGAGGCTGGCGCAACTACCGGCTCACAGCATCTCATCGATACCGCACTGCTGATCGACAGCCAGTTTTTCCGCAATGCGCTGGCCGATACGCTCGACCTGTCCTTTGAACGGTCCGACGCGATCATCGGACAGTGGCCGGATTCGCATCTGCCGATTGCACTCAAGGCGCTCGGATTGTCGCCTGCGGAATGCTATCTCGTCATGACTGCCATTCTGGGGCCTGTCGACACCAACCGCGACAGCCTGCGTGAGTTTGTGCATATTTATCGCTCCATCGACCGCGAAAAAGCGATGGCGCTTGTGCGGCGCTGGAAGGCGGAAGACATGTCGGCCATGCTGCGTGGGAAATTGCGTGAAATGGCCGAGGACGACACGCCACTCGCCGACGCTGCCAATTCCGATCACCCGTCGGTTCAGCGATTGGTGAAATAGAGTTCATCAGGAAGAAGTTTTAGAAGGCTTCTCCGTCCTGCGAAATCGAGAACAGTGCCGACGCATCGGCTATATCTTCGAGTTCGACCAGCCACAGGTCGGGGTCGAAGCGGGTTTCCCGCGCCATACGGTCACTTGCCGCCATGTCATCGGCATCGTGCAGAATGCGCAGGAACATGCGCTCGCCGTCATTATCCTCTTCATAAGAAGTTTGCGGTGCAGGCGAATATAGATCGCAGGTGCCGAAACGTGAGCTTACTTTGATGAAGATTGCGCCCGCCTCCGGCGATCCGCGACGGGCAAGATAGGCAAAGCCGCCCTTGCCCTGAACCTTGCGGATCAAAGCCGAAACCCAGAAGTCTGATGTCAGGCGCATCGGAAACCCATCAGCTTATCAGGCCGATCTCGCGCATCTTGGTGATGAGCGTCGCATCGATTTCGCCGGTTACCGGCATACTGAACAGTTTCTGGAATTCGCGCACCGCTTCCTGTGTCGTCTTGCCCGGCTGTCCGTTCACCGGCACGGTGTCATTGCCGAATGCTTTCAACCCGGCCTGTACGCGGATGATATCCTGCGAACTCACTTTCACCGATTGCACGGCGGGTGTTGCCGCCACCTGCTTTTTCGGCGCGGGCTTTTCATAGGAAGCGAGAGCGGGTTTCGGTTTTGAAACTGTTTCCGTCTTCAAAACGGCGGGCTGCGGGCGCGGCGTCGGAACCGCTACTTCGATGACTTTGGCAACATCGTCCTGAGCCGGGGCACTGTTTTGGGCATCGGCCTGCAACTGCGCCGGAATATTTGCTTCCTGCACGCCGAGCTTCTGCTGCAAAGCGCGCCAGCGTTCCACCGCTTCGCGGGTCTGTGGCCCGGTGAATCCATCCACCGGCCCCTTGTAAATTCCAAGCGTCGAAAGACGTTGCTGCAGCCGTGCGATTTCCAGATCGGCATTGGGCGCAAGTGCCGGCAGCATGTCATCGACCGATGCGTTCATATTAAACCGATCCGCCGACAGACTTGCAGCTTCCAGTGGCTGGGTTGTTTCATTGCTTGCAGGTTCGGCAGCGACAGTCTCGGTGGGCTTCGGGGCGTCATCGTTTGATGAGGCAGTCCCCGGCAGGACCGCACGCGGTGTCGGCTTGAACACGAAATCTGGCCTTGTGCTGAAGAACACGGCCTTGTGCGCCTCCGGCTGATACCAGAGCGCGTTAGCCGAGACGAAACTCATTACCACCAAAAACGCAGTTGCCCCACCTGTCAGAACGGGGTTGCGCACAATGAAATCCCCGGCAGCAATTGCAAGCGCCGAAGCCGTGGTGAAGAAGAAATGGAGGAGCCGCGAGCCGAGACTACGCCGTTTTGCGGGTTTGCGCATCTTTCTGCTCCCGGATCTCGTCGCTGTCTTCGTCGTTCTGCCAGTCATTACGCCTTTCCCCCTGGTGACGGTGCATGTCGATCACCGTGCCAAGTTCCTGATATTCGTCTTCTCCCATGACAAACTGCGGGCCTGCCACCGGAAGGCGGATCGTGACGATCGTGCCTTCGCCAGGGCAACTCTTGAGTTGCATGCTTCCCTGATGCAGTTCCACGAGCCCCTTGACCACCGAAAGTCCGAGGCCACTTCCCTCCTGCGCGCGCGTATAGTTATTGTCGGCGCGCACGAATGGCGTGCCGATGCGCTGCATATATTCCGGCTCGATACCGATACCCGTATCTGACACGCTGATTTCCAGCATCTCGCGCCCGCTCACCATCATACGGATCGCATCGATAGTGACGCAGCCGCCACTTTGCGTGAACTTCACCGCATTTCCTGCCAGATTGAGCAGAATCTGCTGGATGGCGCGACGATCCGCTACCAGTTCACCAATGCCGGTGCCGACGCGGTGGCAGAAGGCAACGCCTTTCTTTTCAGCCTGCGGCAGCATGACAGCAGTACACATTTCAACCGCTTCACGGAAAGCAAAGTTCTGCGGGTCGATGCTGTAATTTCCGGTTTCCAGACGCGAATTGTCGAGAACAGCATTCACGAGCTCCAGCAGGTAATGACCGGACTGGTGAATGAGGCCGGCATATTCGCGCTGCTTCTCATTAGCCAGCTTGCCGCCCATTTCATGCGACAGCATATCGGAAAATCCGATGATCGAATTGAGCGGCGTGCGCAGCTCATGGCTGACAGCTGCAAGCAGACGGCCCTTGCCGATGCGCTCCGATTCCAGCTCCGCTTTCAGCGTTGCAATCTCGTCCAGAAGCTTCAGTTCACCTTCGAGCGAGCGGCCAATCAGCATGATGGCGTGAGCGCTTGCGACACCTTCGAGACGATAGGTACGAAAGAACATATCGCCATTTTCGATGGAACGCAGGCGTACGTCTATCTTGCGTGAAGCTGTGCCAGAGCGAAGATCGGCCAGAAGCGAAAGATATTCTACGCGGTCGGCGACATGAACGCGGTCGATCAGGGCCGTGCCTTCCAGCATTTTGGGCTGTACGCCCAGGAGCTTTGCCGAATTCATATCGACCGAGGATACCACTCCATCCGCATCAAGCCCGAACTGCACATCGCCTGCAGCTACACCAACTTGCGGCGTGCTAATCCTGATCTGCGCGGGCCTCGCGGCGCTCGCATAACCACGCGCAACAAGGCTTGCCGCATAAAGTACCAACACAGCGACGGACACATAGCTGCCGCCGGAAATGGCGCCACCGCTTGCCGTCGCAAAATAGCCGAGAATCATGGCCGCGAATGCAGCGCCTGCTACGGCAGCAGGCTTGCGGGTCGCAAACCAGACTTCAAGCGGCAGACCCGCCACCATCAACCATAGAACCACATCGCCATGAGAAAAAGTGCCAATGGCAGCAAGACCCGCACCATAGGCAGCAAAGTTCAGACCAGCCAGAACAGGTGCAGCAACGCCCATCAGCGACAGCGCGCAAAGGATCATTGCGACGCCCGCAAAACTTGCCGCAAGAATAGCGAATTCCGTAAAGCCTGGTGTTACACCCGAAGCGACCACTGCAGCGCAAAGCAGGACCGGCACAGTTATGACCGAACCGATAACACGTATGGAGGCCGCATCAGGATTGGATACCCAGCGGCGGCAGAAACGTTCGTAAAAACGGCTGATCGCCTGCACATTCATGCGGACGGTCTCGGCTGTTTTCAAAAGAATGGCGTTCAACGTGCCGTACTCACTCAATACTCTTGCATAATCAAAACCGGAAAACCGTTCGCCGTGACGACGCTCTCCCAGCCAGCAACAGATTGCAGCCGAGGCTTTAAAGAAACGATAAAACGAGACCGCCCAAAGTGGATAAGTGACACGCCGGGCCTGCTTTTCTGCCTATGGTAAACAGAGAGTAGCGATGAGGCGGTGAAACCACAGCCACGGCACAATTTTGACGTTCAAATGCTTTACCATGACGCGCATCTTGTCCGAAAACCGTTTCACACGTTTCGGGATGTGCTCCAATAAACCGAACAGTTACGGAATCTTTTCGAATTCATCGGACATTGGCGCAAACCGAAGGCACGCAACCGCAAGAAGGCAATGATCCGTTTTCTCCTCAAATCCGTATTCTGGTTGTCGTTGGCATTCATCGTGATGCCGCGCTTCTTCCCTGCGGATGAGCAAAACAAGCCGCAGGAGAAGCTAGCCATTGCCGAGACGAAGCGGGAGCCGGATTCAATCGACCAGCTTCTCGCCAATGGCAAAACCGCCGTGGAACTGGGCAAGCTGTGCATCGACAACTCTTCCTTCTGCCAGAACGGTACCTCGCTTGTTTCCAACGCCGGAAGCGGCCTTCTGGAAGGAAGCCGCGTGGCCCTTGAATATCTGAGCGACCGTTTCGGCGCCAAACCGCAACCGCCTGCAAAAGTGGGACCGACAGCCGCCACCCCTGTACAGGCCGCAACAGGCATCCCCATCCCGACATCGCGGGAAGAAGCCCTGCGCGCACTGGACCGTCGCTCGACTGGTTCAATTGTGCGCTAGTTTTCCGTGACCTTGCAGAGTTTCATGACTATATAAGCGGCAAGAAACTTCTTTCAGGCGAGTATTATGACCACGACCATCGATAGCATCATATCCGATTTCGAATTTCTCGATGATTGGGAAGACCGCTATCGCTATGTTATCGACCTCGGTAAGGAACTGCCGCCCTATCCCGACGATGCGCGCGATGCTGCACACAAGGTTCAGGGCTGCGTCAGCCAGGTCTGGCTGAAGACGCTTCCACAAGACGGTAACGATCCGGTTATCGAATTTCTCGGCGATTCCGATGCGCATATCGTGCGCGGTCTGGTGGCCATTGTGCTAGCGCTTTATTCTGGCCACAAGGCTTCAGAAATTCTCGCCGTCGACCCGGAGGCCATCCTGAAAAAGCTCGGCCTTGATGAACATCTCACGCCGCAGCGCTCCAACGGCCTGCGCGCCATGGTGGCACGCATCCGTCGTGAAGCTGAGCTCGCGAAAGAATCAGCCTAAGAGCTGCTCCAAAAGTCGCCCTGTGCGGCTGCAAATGGCAATTTACCTGCGTTCCGGTGCTCATCTACCTAAAAGTACATTGCGCTCCGGCACTCGAAAATTACCATTCTTGCACTCACATGCCGCTTTTTAATTCAGGCTCCAAGAGTTTCTCAACCGACAGGGCTGCGGCGAGCAGCCTTTTGTCCGTGCCGCCGCGCGCGCTGAGCATGAAGCCCGTCGGCAGCTTCATGCCCAACATGGGCACGGTGATGCTGCACAGGTCGAACTGGTTTCCAACCTGCGTATCACGCAGCAGCAGCCCTTCCACGCGATCATATTCAGCCTCGTCATTGCTGACTGAAGCGATTGTCGGCGCAACAATCGGCGTAGCGGGCGTTACGAACATATCGAAGCCGCTCAGGCGCTCGTCCATTTCCTCAACCAGCGTTGCGCGTGTTTCCATGATCCCGCGATAGGTTTCCATTGGAACCTTGACGCGGACGGACAGCGGGTGCTTCACCCGGAAATCGACATTGGCATCAGGATCGCCAAGCCAGGTCGATGCGTGGATATGACTTGCCTCGATCCCGGCAATGGAGCCGACGCGAGTTGCCTCGCGCAAACGCTGGATCAGATCATCCACCTCCAGATCGACAATGATCACTCCCGCCTTTTCAAGAAGCGCAACCGTTGCCTCGAAGTGCTTTGCGACGTCGGGCTCCATATCGGCCAGAAGATAGCCCTTTGGCAACGCGATGCGCAGACCCTTCAGTGGCAAGGCATCCGGCAATATTGGTGTTTCGCCTGCCATAACGGCATCGGTGATGATCGCATCAGTAACCGTCTTGGTGAGGGGGCCGACGGAATCGAGCGACGGCGCCAGCGGAAACGCACCGTCGAGCGGAATGCGCCGGGCGGTCGGCTTGAAGCCGACAATGCCGTTTAGCGCCGCCGGAATGCGCACCGATCCGCCCGTATCCGAACCGATAGCGATTTCGGTTGTGCCTTCCGCTGCCGAAACTGCGGCACCCGACGACGATCCGCCCGGAACACGTGTCGGATCGATCGCATTGCCCGGCTCGCCGTAATGCGGATTGAGACCGACAGGCGTGAAGGCGAATTCCGTCATGTGGGTCTTGCCGACAATGACCGCACCCGCATCGCGCAGACGGCTGACAATCGTAGCGTCCCGTGTCGCCGGGGCAGCATCGCGGCGAATAACCGAACCGGCAAGCGTAGGCTCTCCGGCAACATCGAAAAGATCCTTGATCGAAACAATGCGCCCATCGAGCGGCCCGGCGGAGCGCCCATCACGAAGGCGCGCATCGGCGGCATCCGCCTCAGCGCGCGCCTGTTGTGCATAGACCTTGCTGAAAACGTGTTCGCATGCTGTCCGCGCTTCGAGCCGCGAGAGAATACTTTCCAGCCGATCCCGTACAGAATTCATGTGATTTCTCCCCACTTCCCCAACGGGCCCAGAGCCCCTTCGAGAAAGAGGCGATAGACCTACCCCGGAAAGGTGTCAATGAGGGCGCCACCTCACATATTCTGCGGACGCTTTTGCGGTCGATAGTCGTCTGTTCCCCAATGCAACACGACTGCTTTTTCTCGCTCCTTTTGAAGGTGAGGATTATAGTGCCGGTGCAGCGCGGCCAGCCCCACCTTGAGCAACATCTTGGCAGAACGAACGGGCCATTGCCGCTCATGTTCCACGGTTTCAAGCCCTTTCAGGAAGCAGCAGACATCGACCAGAACGCCGTTCAGTTCCGGCCCGATTGCTTCCAGTGCCCGCTCAACGCGGATACGGCTGGCCAACGCGATATCGGTGAGATCAGCCATGCCCCCCGACCCGCTGCGCCCACTTCCGACATTTGTATCCCAGCGCATGGTGACGGATGGCATGAGCGATCCGCGGGTGAAGTCGGCCCGCAGCCTTTCACCGGCAAGGAACTCGCTCTCCGAGATAAAGGAAGAACCATTTGCATTTTTGCGTCTATAGAGCATGGCAAGCGGCGATTCCTCTGGATTGATCTCAATCTTGTCGCCCCGCTCATAATCGATGGTCTGCAAGCTTCTTGCCGGGTTGGGCAACGGTTTGCCGCCTTCCTTTGCACACTTGATAGCAGCCGGCGATGGAACAAGCCGCTCCTCCTCCCAATGCAGCAACCCCTTTTTCTGCATGGTCTCCAGTTCGGCGCGGGAGGCCGCAATCGTCCCGTGCTCCGTTGCAAGAAACATGCGAAGCGCGAATGGAATCCTGAACCTCACAGCCACCGTTCTTCAGAAAGCTCATGATTCTTGTTTCGGTCGCTGACAGTTGGGTGGTCATGCCGCCATCCTCCAGGCCGTGAAAGCAATTTGTGCAATACGCTCGAACGTCGAGACGATTGCATCGAACTCCGTATCGTCCCGCATGTCTTCCACCAGATGGCAGGCATGCATCACGGTTGTCCGGTCCCGCGCAAATCCGGCAGCCACTTCACGCACAGCTAACCCAAAAGCCGTATGCGCGACGTACATGCCGATCTGCCGCACGCGTGCAACCTCACGCCTGCACCGCAACGGTGACCGCAATTCCATGCCGGACACACCGAACATGGCGGCCAGGAGATCGATAAGGGCATCGCACAGCGCCGTGTTCTGCTGCTCTCGCGATCGGTCGGCGACACCCCCCACCGTTTCGAGGTTAACGCTTCGCCCACGCAGCGCAGCAAGCACCTTCGGTGCTTCGAAAGCTTCCGCCCGCGTATGAATGACATCCGATAGTTTCAAAGACATTCATCTTTCCTCGCCATAGTAGGAATATCTTCTTATACCGGGGAAATTGTAAGTGGGGATAAGTTTCGTAGACAGAATTGCTGTTTCTGTTTATTTTCGACACCCCTAACATAGGCCAAAGCCTTGTCACGACGGCATTACCGAACTCGATCCATAGCGTTCAATCGCCATTTTACTGAAAAATCAGGCAAATTCTAGGAATATTATCCATAATCATTTTTCGTGGCTCATGCTCATTCGCATCAAGAAATGAGGAATGATCGCGATCTGAGGCAAGCCCGCACGCTATTTTTTGCCCGGCAAAAAACACAATCAACTGACCGCGATGCAACGCATTGCGTTACAGATCATTCCGGCATCGATCTTGATGAAGTTCTCTACGCACCGCTTGAAGAGAGGGAACGGACCAAACGGTGTCTGACACGCCTCATGGAGTGAGAGCACCTGAAAGGAGTGCGCGGTGACTGCAGTTATGACCTAACAGACACTCGACCGGATCGGTGAAAAGACCATCAGTTTCCCGAAGCGTTCAAATCCAAAACAAAATGGCCAGTATCATGGAGCGCAAGCTCAACGATACTGGCCATTTCTATAAAGTTCTCGGAACCGATGCGACAAAGCGCAGTATGCTCTAAAGTCGAAGCGATTAAGCGTCCTTAGGCTTGCGGCCCAGGCCCATCTTCTTAGCCAGGCGCGAGCGAGCAGCAGCGTAGTTCGGAGCGACCATCGGATAGTTCGGATCGAGATCCCACTTTTCGCGGTACTGTTCCGGCGTCATGTTGTAATGGGTCATCAGGTGACGCTTCAGCGACTTGAACTTCTTGCCGTCTTCGAGGCAGATGATGTAGTCGTCATGAATTGACTTCTTCGGATTGACGGCAGGTTTCGGCTTCTCGACAACGACAGGCGCTTCTTCGCGTTCGACGTGACGCTTGAAAGCGGCATGTACTTCTGCGATCAGCAGCGGCAATTCACCTGCGCGAATCGAATTATTGCCGACATATGCAGCGACAACATCTGCAGTAAGGCTCAGAAGCAGCTCTGCGCTTTCGTCGTGCGTGTCCAGATTTTCCATTGTATTTCCTTTTTACTTCTTATTGTTGCGCAATCGACGACTGGAGATCCCCGCCTGCCATCGCCGTTACGTATTCCTAAACCCTGCCCCATCCGTTCTCGACTGCGAATATCAGTTGATAATGTCATTTGCAATAGAATTGTCAAACCACATTACATTAACAACAAGTCTTTCTTCTTGAAACATCAAATAGAAAAACTCGAACTCAACCTTACTGAGACAGGGAAACTTTGAATCGCGATGTGTTCGCGTTGCCGCCCCTGCCGTTTATTGAAGGATATGGATGAAGCTGCAGTTCACAGCCGTGCTTCCTTTAATTTGCTCGACCTGCGTTAGCAATAGTTTTCTCCCTCAAGTTTTCTTGTACGAAGTCCAAGACTAGTATGTTACCGTCAGGTAGCTTTTGGCGGCAAAATCGGGCCTCAAAAAGGCATTGCTCAAATATATTTCAACGAAATCAACTCGCTTTCGCCTCTTCGGCCAACTATATAAATGTCACTATCACCCGCCAGAAGGCACGGCTTACCGGCCTTGCAGCAAATTGAAACAGTTTTCATCGGAATTGTGGATGTCTCAAAGCTCCTCCCACCTTCAACCACCGCATGCAGCCAAACATCCGGTCAATGACACTCGTCACGGGATCACCCGCACCGACGATTATGCTTGGTTGCGCGCAGATAACTGGCAGGAAGTATTCAGGGATCCATCGGTGCTGAACCTCGAAATCCGCGCGCATCTGGAAGCAGAGAATGCCTATCAGGCGGCGTTGATGAAGGACACGGAAGCGCTCCAGAAAAACCTGTTTGTCGAAATGCGCGGACGCATCAAGGAAGACGACTCCTCCGTTCCTTCCAAGGATGGCCCTTTCGCCTATGGCGTGTCCTATCGCACCGGTGGCGAGCAGCCCTATTTCATTCGCACTCCGCGCGATGGTGGCGTGGTAACCATCCTTCTCGACGGCGATGTCGAAGGCAAGGACAAGGCCTATTTCCGTCTCGCTTCAGCCGATCATGCCCCGGATCACAAGCTTTTGATCTGGGGATATGACGACAAGGGATCGGAATTCTACAAGCTGAAAGTTCGTGACCTGTCTTCCATGAATGACCTTGAAGACATTGTCACCGACACGAATGGTGGCGGTGCATGGGACGCGGAGAGCAAAGGCTTCTTCTATACGCGCCTCGATGAGAACCATAGACCGTCCAAGGTCTTTTATCACAAAATCGGCACGGACCAGTCGGATGATCCGCTGATCTATGAAGAGAAAGATCCGGGCTTTTTCCTCGGTGTCGGCGGCTCGGCGCTGGACGACTATATCTTCATCGACATTCACGACCATGAAACATCGGAATGCTGGCTCCTGCCCGCCAACGATCCGGCGGCAAAACCGCAGCTCGTCATGGAGCGCAAGACCGGCACGGAATATGACATAGCGCCGGGAGGTGACGTCTTCTACATTCTGACCAATGCGGATGGCGCCAAGGATTTCAAGATTTGTCAGGTGCCAACTGCTGCGCCGCAGCCAGAAAACTGGGTGGAGGTCGTGGCAGAAAAGCCGGGGCGGCTGATCCTCTCGCACTCCGCCTACAAGCACCATCTTGTCTGGATGGAACGCGACAACGGTCTGCCGCGCATCGTGATCCGCGACCGCGAAACCGGCGAGGAGCATGCCATCGCCTTCGACGAGGAGGCCTATTCGCTCGGCCTTCATGGCAACGCCGAATATGATACGGATGTGATCCGCTTCTCCTATTCGTCCATGACCACGCCGGAACAGCTCTTCGACTACAATATGCGGACACGAGAACGGAAGCTCTTGAAAACGCAGGAAGTTCCTTCCGGCCACAACGCCCAGGACTATGTTACGCGTCGGGTTTTCGCTACCGCGTCGGATGGCGAACTGGTGCCTGTGTCCCTGCTCTACCACAAGGACACGAAGCTCGACGGCTCAGCACCTTGCCTGCTCTATGGTTATGGTTCTTATGGCATCACCATTCCTGCGAGCTTCAGCACGTCGCGTCTGTCGCTTGTGGATCGGGGATTCGTCTACGCCATCGCCCATATCCGCGGCGGCAAGGACAAGGGTTTCGCCTGGTATGAAAACGGCAAGCGCGACAAGAAGGTGAACACATTCACCGATTTCATTGCCGCCGCAAAGCACCTCGTTGCAGAGAGATTCACCAGTCATGACCGCATCGTCGCCCATGGCGGTTCCGCTGGCGGTATGCTGATGGGTGCAATTGCCAATATGGCGCCTGGCGCATTCGGCGGCATCATTGCCGAAGTACCATTCGTAGACGTGCTGAATACGATGCTGGACGATACCCTGCCGCTAACCCCGCCGGAATGGCCGGAATGGGGCAATCCAATCACATCGGAAATCGATTACCGGACGATTGCCGGCTATTCGCCTTACGACAATGTCAGCCGTCAGGATTATCCGGCCATTCTGGCCGTGGCCGGGCTTACCGACCCGCGCGTCACTTACTGGGAGCCTGCGAAATGGGTTGCCAGACTGCGTGAACTGAAGACCGATAGCCACCCGGTTTTGTTCCGTATCAATATGGATGCGGGCCATGCCGGTGCGTCGGGTCGCTTCTCGCGGCTCGACGAAGTCGCCTATACCTATGCCTTCGCTCTCAAGGTGACAGGCAAGGCGGGCGACACGCTCTAAACGCCTGAATCCGGCATCGCATCCATGTTTTAAGGGTGCGATGCTTCTCCATAGGAGAAAGCGCTCTGTTTCGATTATAATCTTATAGTATTGTTCTATAGCTATTCTTGCAAGGAGAGACCGATGCTGCGTCAAGTCATTGCTGTTTGCCTCACTTCCGCATCGCTTGCGGTTTCCGGTCTTGTCGCGCTACCGGTGTCGGCTGAAGCGCAGGTGCGCAAGGATGTCAGCGAATATGCAGGCCAGCGCTGCAACGTGCCGAGAAGGGGCAGCGGCATCATTGTCGGCCAGTTCAGCGGCGTGGATGACTCGCCTTTCATCACAGGCGGTGATGGTCTGGTCGCGATCGACCGCGTCCGATGCTTCAGCAGCATGTCTGAATGCAAAGGATGGCTTTATACAATGCAGAGCAAATACACCAATGCCGGTGCCGCTACTCTGGTGCGCTGCACCAAGCGTTGAACCGCAACATAAAAACTGCGGTTTTCACGGAGCCTCATGAATGGCATCCTCCCACCACTTGATGCATCGCCTTCGGGCGTCATCTTCGGTTTGGGAGGATCGGAAATGCAGCAGGCCAGCTATGTTCCAAGCTATGTTCACGGTGCGAGCGACAAGCTTCTCATTGGCAATACGATCGGTCGGCATCTTGACCAGATCGCGGAAAAATATCCCGAACGTCCTGCCGTCATTGTCCGGCACCAGAATATCCGGCTGACCTATTCCGAACTCAGACAACTGACCGATCAGCTTGCCGAAGGCTTCCTCGCCATCGGGCTGCGCCCCGGCGAACGTCTCGGCATCTGGTCACCGAACAATCTCGAATGGATTCTCACCCAGTTTGCGAGCGCAAAAGCGGGACTGATCCTTGTCAACATCAACCCGGCCTATCGGGCGCATGAACTTGAATATGTGCTGGGGAAAGTCGAATGCGCAGCGCTGATCCTCGCGCCGTCACTGAAAACCAGCAACTATATCGATATCCTGCGCAGCATCATGCCTGAACTGGATGAGTCCCGACCCGGTCATGTGATATCCGAGCGGCTTCCCAATCTGCGGTGCGTGATCCGGCTCGGTGCGGAACAGACGCCAGGCACGCTGAATTTCAACGATGTCGCCCAGTCCGGCGACGCAGTCACACGGGAAGAACTGGCGCAGCTTGCCGAAGAACTGCAATTTGACGATCCCATCAATATCCAGTTCACCAGCGGCACAACCGGCAGCCCGAAGGGTGCGACGCTCTCCCACCACAATATCCTCAATAACGGGTTTTTCGTCGGCGAAGCGATGCAGCTTTCCGAACAGGACCGGCTCTGTATTCCGGTGCCGTTCTATCATTGCTTCGGCATGGTACTCGGCAATCTTGCCTGTGTGACCCATGGGTCCTGTATGGTAATTCCAAACGACAGCTTCGATCCTCTACTGACGCTCCAGACTGTCGAGGAAGAGCAATGCACCGGCCTGCACGGCGTGCCGACAATGTTCATTGCCATGTTGGATCACCCGGAATTCAGTCGTTTCAACCTCACCAGCCTGCGCACCGGTATCATGGCCGGATCGCCCTGCCCCATCGAAGTGATGCGGCGTGTTGTGAGCGAGATGCATCAGAGCGAAATTACGATTGCCTATGGCATGACCGAAACAAGCCCGGTCAGTTTCCAGAGCTCGACGAGCGATCCACTGGAACGGCGCGTTTCCACCGTCGGGCGCATCCATCCGAATCTGGAGGTGAAGATCGTTGATGCGGATGGCAAGGTGGTGCCGCGTGGCGAAAAGGGCGAATTGCTGACGCGCGGCTATAGCGTCATGCGCGGCTACTGGAACGATGCCGAAAGTTCCGCTGGCGCCATCGACGATGCTGGCTGGATGCACACAGGAGACCTCGCGACGATAGACGAGGAAGGCTATTGCAACATTGTCGGGCGCATCAAGGATCTTATCATTCGCGGCGGCGAAAACATCTACCCGCGCGAAATTGAAGAGTTTCTCTTTACCCATTCCGCGATCAGCGATGTCCAGATATTCGGTATTCCCGACCGCAAGTTCGGCGAAATCATCTGTGCCTGGGTCAAGCTGCACAAGGATGGTCAGGTTTCCGAAGAAGAACTGATTGAGTATTGCCGACAGCGCATCGCGCATTACAAGGTTCCGGCCCATATCCGCTTCGTGGATCAGTTTCCGATGACCGTGACCGGCAAAATCCAGAAATTCGTCATGCGCCAGGTCATGATCGAAGAACTGGAATTGCAGGAAATTCGAACAGCGTAATTAACCCGTCATTATATCGTCTGGCCACGTGTCATATTCTCCTAGAGTGTGTTTCGATCTGATTGGATCAGATCGAAACACACTCTAGGTTCTTCTATTTCTATCATGTCTCCCAAAACCGGTTCCCACTTTTGGGAGACATGTTTTAATATTTTCGCTCATGGCGGCTTGCAAAGCGAAGGCGAGAATGCATATTACGTAAACGTAAGATTTTTGGGAGAGTTTCCATGGAAGAATTGATCGCTCGCATCACCTCCAAAGTTGGCATCGATGCGGCAACGGCAGAAAAGGCAGTAGGCATGATCCTCGCCTTCCTGCAGAAGGAAGGCCCGGCAGCGGAAGTCCAGAAGCTTCTGGCAGCATTCCCCGGCGCTGAAGAAGCAATCGCGCAGGTCAAGGGCGGCGGGTTTCTGTCCGGCCTCATGGGCGGCGTGATGGGCCTTGGTTCCCAGCTCATGGGCGCTGGACTCGGTATGGGTGAAATTTCCGGCGTTGCAAAGGAAACCATCCGCTTTGCCAAGGAAAAGGCCGGTGACGAACCGGTTGATGCCGTCATCGGCGCAATTCCGGGCCTCGGCCAGTTCGTCTGATCAAACTTTACATGTTCGAAAAGGCCCCGGTTTCCGGGGCTTTTTTTGTTTGGACTGCCCAACCGAGTGTAACGGCACAAATAATGACACGACTCAGTATAAACAATAGTATTTAAGTCATGTTTTTCACGATAACGTGAAATCGATGTAATAATCCCTATAAAATCAGGATGATACTTGCTGCACTGGGGATTTAACCGACGCAATGATTGCAATGCTCCGGATTGTATCGGATATTTGAACCAAGGGACGAAGTCTGTTCAATTTTTAAATGCGGAGGATCGCATGCGTTTGTTTTTCCTGACAGTCAGCTCTGCAGCTATATTGATCGCCGGCGCAGCACAGGCTGACGTCACTGCGGATCGTCAGGCAATCATGAAGGACCTTGGACGCTCGGTCGGGTCAATTGCTCCGATGATCAAGGGTGAGAAGCCATTCGACGCCACCACAGCACTTGCTGCGCTGGAAAAGATCGATGCCGATGCCAAGAAGCTGGATGTGGATGCGTTGTTCCCAGCCGGTTCGGATCAGGGCGATACCGAAGCTTCGCCGAAAATCTGGGAAACCAAAGACGACTTCGTCAAGCACGTTGAAAAATTCCGGACCGACGCTGCTACGGCACTGGCTGCCAAACCGCAGGACTTGGATGCGCTGAAGCCAGCCTTCCAGCAGGTCGCCGCCAATTGCGGTTCCTGTCATCAGGCCTATCGCGTCAAGAAGAACTGATCTTCGCTGTTGACAGAGAGCACACCGAAAGGAAACACTCGGTGTGCAAAGGCTTTTCCAGCAAAAGTGCGGTGCAATTCCAGCGCATCCGTACTTTGGAACTATCACGCTGAATAACGGTCACAAGAGCGGTCCGGCTCATGCTGGAACCGCCTCACGGGAACGGATGGGATGGTCCGAAAACTAGCATATGTTGCAGGCGCCGTGGTCGTCCTTGGAGCCGCTGCCTTCTGGATTCTGACCGCTCCACAAAAGGTGGACGCAACCGTGCTGGACGCTATGAAACCGGGCGACCCCGTGAAGGGCGAACAGGTTTTCTGGGCGGGCGGCTGCGCTTCCTGCCATGCAGCACCAGGCGCATCGGGTGACGCGCGCAAGGTTCTCGCGGGCGGACATGAGCTGGTTTCAGATTTCGGGACTTTCATTGCGCCCAATATTTCCCCGTCCGAGCAGGGAATTGGCACCTGGACCATCCAGGATTTTGCCAATGCGATGCTGAAGGGGGTCGGCAAGCAGGATGAGCATCTTTATCCATCTTTCCCCTACACCTCTTATACCAAAATGCGACCGCAGGACGTGGCCGATCTTTTTGCCTTTATGAAAACCTTGCCTCCCTCCGACAATGTCGCAGCGCCGCACAAACTTTCTTTCCCTTTCACGATCCGGCGGGGGCTCGGCCTCTGGAAACAGCTTTACCTGTCAGACCAGCCTGCGGTGGAAATCGCAAATGCTTCCGACCAGGTGAAGCGCGGCCAATACCTGACCGAAGCCCTTGGCCATTGCGGCGAATGTCACACACCGCGTAATGCGATTGGGGGGGTAGACACAAGCAAATGGCTCGCCGGAGCATTGTCGCCTGAAACCGACAGTGACGGGAAAAAAGGCGTAGTGCCGAACATTACACCGGATGAAGCGGGTATCGGCAGCTGGAGCGAGAAAGACATTTCCTATGCGCTGCAAAGCGGCTTTACCCCGGATTTCGATTCTCTCGGCGGATCGATGACCGACGTGGTTGCGAACATGTCTCACCTTGCCGAAGCAGACCGCAATGCCATTGCCGCCTATCTGGAAGCTATTCCGGCGCACCCGAACGGCTATCCTGCGCGTTGAGGGCAGCGATCCGGCATAATCTTGCCGATCCTCGTTTCACTCCAGTTGGATTTTGCTCTATATCATAAGTTATAGTTGAACAGAGGGAGCAAGCTGCCTGATGACTGCCGAAGACGCTATTTTTCTTGGCGCGAGCCGCAAGCCTGACGACTCCTACCAGCAGCCGGAATATCTAGCGCTGAAATACGGCAACCGGCACGGCCTCGTCACCGGCGCGACCGGCACGGGTAAAACGGTCACGCTGCAGGTTCTGGCCGAAAGCTTTTCAGCGGCTGGCGTTCCAGTTTTCTGTGCTGACATCAAGGGCGACCTTTCCGGCATTGGCGCAATCGGCGTTCAAAATGACGGCCTTCTCAAGCGTGCAGCGGAAGTGAAGCTCGATCCGTACGAAATGCGCGCTGCACCTGTGATCTTCTGGGATATTTTCGGGGAACAGGGTCATCCCGTCCGCGCGACCATTTCCGAAATGGGACCGCTGCTCCTGTCGCGCCTGATGAGCCTGACCGAGGCGCAGGAAGGCGTGTTGAACATCGCCTTCCGCCTGGCGGATGAAGAAGGGTTGCTGCTTCTGGACCTGAAGGACTTGCAGGCGATCCTCGCCGAAATGGCGGAGCGCTCGGCCGAGCTTTCCGGCAAGTATGGCAATGTGAACAAGGCTTCGGTAGGCGCGATCCAGCGCTCGCTTCTAGTTCTGGACCAGCAGGGCGGCTCGAAATTCTTCGGGGAACCGGCGCTCAAGATTTCAGACCTGATGCGCACCACGACCGACGGGCGCGGTGTGGTAAGCGTGCTCGCCGCCGACAAGCTGATGATGAGCCCGCGGCTCTATTCCACTTTCCTGCTTTGGCTGATGTCGGAACTCTTCGAGGAACTGCCGGAAGTCGGCGATCCCGACAAGCCGCGGCTCGTCTTCTTCTTCGATGAAGCGCACCTTCTCTTCGATGAAGCGCCGAAGGCTCTGGTCGACCGTGTCGAACAGGTAGTGCGTCTGATCCGCTCCAAGGGCGTCGGCGTCTATTTCGTGACGCAGAACCCGCTCGACGTGCCGGAAACAGTTCTGGCGCAGCTTGGCAATCGCGTGCAGCACGCCTTGCGCGCCTATACCCCGCGCGAAACCAATGCCGTGAAGACGGCTGCCGATACATTCCGTCCAAACCCGGATTTCAACACGTTTCAGGCGATCACCAATCTCGCCACTGGCGAAGCGCTGATTTCCACACTGCAAGCCAAGGGTGTGCCTTCAATCGTGCAGCGCACGCTCATGCGTCCGCCTTCGTCGCGCATCGGCCCGCTGACGCCTGAAGAACGTGCGAAGATCATCGCCGCAAGCCCGGTTGCCGGGCAATACGATCAGGTACTGGATCGCGATTCCGCTTTCGAAATGCTGGCCCGCAAGGCGCAGAATGCGGCAGCAGCCCAGCAAAAGGCCAAGGAAGAGGAAGAAGGCGGCGGTAGTATCCTTGGCGATCTCGTCGGCACCGCACTTGGCACTGGCCGTCGCTCCGGTCGCCAGACGGTCGCGGAAACGGCCATGAAGTCTGTTGTCCGCTCGGTCGGCAATTCGCTTGGCCGCGCACTTGTGCGCGGCATTCTCGGCGGCTTCAAACGGTAGAAGGCGCCAGAGTCACGCCTTCGCCGGTTTGGCGAGGGCGTAGGCGACAAGGGCATTGGCATGACCATGCCCCATCTCGAATTCCGACTTCAGCCAGTTGACGATTTCCATATGCTTGTCGCCCTTTCGCTGCTCGATCAGCGAAAGCCAATGCTGGACAGGCTGCCCGTATTTTTTCTCGATGGACGGGAAATAGGATGCAGGACCCTTCACGACTTCCTTGGCGGCTCGTTCCTCGAACATGAATTCCCTCTCCTTGTTCCGACGATTTGTCCGCGCGGAAAGTGACTTATTTTCAAGGTGGCGGCAAGTTGGCGCGCGGCTCAATAGAAAAAGCCCCGGACAGTTGGCTATCCGGGGCTTTGCAATTTGCGGTTTCGGCACTCGCTATTACATCACGAGAATTGGTGACTTCGCCGGAACGCGATCATAGAGATCGATGATGTCCTGGTTCAGGAATCGTACGCAGCCCGAAGAGACTGCCTTGCCGATAGACCACCATTCCGGATTACCGTGCAGGCGGTACAGCGTGTCCTTGCCGTCCTGGAAAATATAGAGTGCGCGGGCGCCGAGCGGGTTCTTTAGACCCGGCGCCATGCCGCCGTTCCTGGCGCTGTACTGCACCAGTTCCGGCTGGCGGGCGACCATTTCATCCGGTGGGGTCCAGCGCGGCCACTGGCGCTTGTACTGGATCACAGCACGGCCCGACCATGCGAAACCTTCGCGGCCAATGCCCACGCCGTAGCGCATTGCCTGTCCGTTTTCGAGGACCAGATAGCAGAAGCGGTTGGCCGTATCGATAACCAGCGTACCAGGCAGTTCGCCGGTTGGATCCTGCACAACCTGACGCAAGAAGCGCTTGTCCATCTTCTGGATCGGAATTGCCGGAAGCTGGAAGCCACCATCCTCGACGGCGGCATACATCTGTGCCCAGCCGCCATAGGAAGAGTCGACGTTGGCCTGCGGAGTGCGGTTGATCGGGTTGCCCGACTGATCCACATCAATGATTGGAACATTCTGCCCCAACTGAGCGCAACCGGCCAGACCGGCGGCCGCTGTTGCTGTCATTGCCGTCAGAAAGGAACGGCGGGTAAGGGTCGTTTGCATATGAAAACCAGTTTGGTGACGGGAGGAGTTACAGATACACATTCAGGGTTAACGAATTGCGACCCGGCCAATTGTGGCAGATACGCGGTGATCCAACGAAAGAGCCGTAAATGGTGGGGTCCGGTGTTTGGTTGCACGGAAAACGCCCGAAAAATGTGGCGTACACCCGTTCGGAATGCGGCCTAAACATGGCGAACGCCTACCAGCATGGCTCGTGTTGCAGCCGCGACACAATTTTGGGTGCAGCAGCCAATTTTCCCTAAACCCAAAAGTTCAAATTTTTGTGAGAATTCAATCAAGCAACTGGAGGCTTGGCAGAATCAGTGTCGGAGCAAACTGTTTATATTCGTCGGGCTGGCTGGTCCGATTGATCCAGACCCCGCGCATACCGAACCGTACCGCACCTGCCACATCCCAGCGATTTGAAGACTGGAACGAGATCGCGGATGGATAAAGCCGCCATTGCAGTGTGATGAGTTCATAGACCGCCGGGGATGTCTTGTATTTCTTGACTTCATCGACCGAAATCACATCGTCCAGCAAAACATCGAGCGCTGCCGAACGGACAGCGGAGTCCAGCATTGCGGGCGAACCGTTGGAAAGAATTGCAAGCCGTGCGCCCTTTTCCTTCAAACTTTTGAGGGCAGCGGGTACCTCCGGATAGCAATCGAGCTTCCAATAGGCATCAAGCAGGTCATTACGAAGTGCGGGATCAACGGAAGGATAGCGCGCGAATGCGAAATCGAGCGACTCCTCGGTGAGTTTCCAGAAATCGCTATAGGCACCCATGAGGCTCAGCACCCAGGAATATTCGAGCTGCTTTGCACGCCACAGTTCTGAAAATGCCCGACCGTCCGGCCCGGCTTTATCCGCATGTCGCCGCACCGCAGAATGGACATCAAATAATGTGCCATAAGCGTCGAAGACATAGGAACTATGGGACACCGTTTCCTCCTGTTAGGGTCCGCCACGCATCGCGAAGCATAAAATCTAGAATTGCGTCATCCTACTGTGATTTCAATAATAATTCATTGTCTTGAAGCTGAATTGCTCATTCGCGCCATTGCCGCCCGCACCGATGCGGCCTATGTAGATTCCGCACGCAAGTTTTGAGGCAGCATCTGCTCGGCCCGCCGCAAGCTGCCCACGTAAGCTGCCATGTAAGCAGAAAGAAAAGAGGAGAGTTTCCAATGGCTTTCGAACTGCCCGCCCTGCCGTATGACTATGACGCCCTTGCGCCTTTCATGTCGCGCGAGACGCTTGAACTTCATCACGACAAGCACCATCAGGCCTATGTCACCAACGGCAACAAGCTGCTCGAAGGCTCCGGCCTCGAAGGCAAGAGCCTGGAAGAGATCGTCAAGGAAAGCTACGGCAAGAACCAGGGCCTCTTCAACAATGCCGGCCAGCACTACAATCACATCCTGTTCTGGAAGTGGATGAAGAAGGACGGCGGCGGCAAGAAGCTGCCGGGCAAGCTTGAAAAGGCAATCGAGTCCGATCTTGGCGGCTACGACAAGTTCCGTGCGGATTTCATCGCTGCGGGCGTTGGCCAATTCGGTTCAGGCTGGGCCTGGCTGTCGGTCAAGGACGGCAAGCTTGAAATATCCAAGACCCCGAACGGCGAAAATCCGCTGGTTCACGGCGCAACGCCGATCCTCGGTGTCGACGTGTGGGAACATTCCTACTATGTCGATTATCGCAATCTGCGTCCGAAGTATCTCGAAGCCTTCGTCGACAATCTCATCAATTGGGAATTCGTCGAAGAACTGTACGAAAAGGCCTGATGTCTTTCGTATGAAAGTAAAGAAAAACCCCGGTTTTTTACCGGGGTTTTTTGTTGCCGCTATTCCTTGATTACCTGCACACCCACATGTTGCGCGCGCCCTGCGCCCCATCCGGCGATAGCAGCACCTAACCCCAACACGGCGAAGAAAAGGCCACAGGCGGTAAAGCTGCCCGTTGCGCTGTGGATCAGACCCACGATGAGCGGGCCAATGGCTGCAAGCGTATAGCCGACGCATTGCGCCATGCCGGATAGATGCGCTGCGGTGTGCGAATCCGGTGCGCGCAGCACGATCACCATCATGGCGGCGGCGATGAGACCGCCCTGCCCGATGCCCTGAATGACCGCCAGTCCCCAATAAGTCCATAGCGGCAGATACAGAAAGCCGATCAACGGCAAGGCCGCACAGGCACAAAGAGTGACATTGAGCAGGCTCTGGTTCTTTTGACGGGTAGCAATGGAAGGCACTGCGAGACAGGTAATGACCTGAGCCAATATCGAGAAGGAAACCAGACCGCCTGCCGCTGCCGGGCTGAGGCCCTGCTCGCGCAGGATCGGCGCCAGCCATCCGAACACGATGTAAGCGGTGGAGGATTGCAAACCCATGAACAGGGTTACCTGCCAGGCCAGCTTATCTTTCCACAAGCCGATCACCTTGAAACCCGAATGGGCGACATTGTGTTTCGCACGCATAGCCTGCGGCAGCCACAACAGCAGAACGATTGCCGCCGGAACGGCCCAGAATGCCAGAGCGAGATTCCAGGAACCGCCGAGCATCCCCTTGATGGGAATGGTGAAACCGGCTGCGGATGCAGCGCCGCCACATAGCGCCATTGTATAAAGGCCGGTCATGATGGCTGCGGTTTTCGGAAAATCACGTTTGACGACGCCGGGAAGCAGCACGTTGCCCGTAGCAATTGCCGCACCGGCCAGCGCTGCGCCGATATAAAGCGAATAGAACGAACCAAAGCCGCGAATGGCGGTGCCGACAGTCAGCACGGCCAGCACGAAAAGCAGGACCCGTTCTGCGCCGAAACGCTGCGCCAGCCATGGTGCGAATGGCGCAAAGACGCCAAGGCAGACGACGGGCAAAGTGGTCAGGATACCGGCTGCAACGGACGACATGCCGGTGGCATCGATGATTTCCGGCAAAAGCACGGAAACGCTGGAGAACACAGGCCGCAAATTGGCGGCGATCAGCACGAGGCTCAGGCCCAGTAAAATTCGCAGCGCCTTGCTTGGCGGCTGCTGGACAGGTGGTGGCGGAACGCTGTCCGCTTCCGCATCGACCAGCGCTTCAGGCTGCAGCATCGCCTCGTTTTCCGCCGTGCCCGACAGGGCTGTATTCGTGTGGCTCATGATGCCAGCAACCTTTCAAGTTCTTCAATCAGGGGCGCCATGAAGCGGCGAACCGTTGCACCGGCCCTGTCAGGATCGCCCGAAGCGATGGCTTCGACGATCTGGCGGTGCGCCTCATGGTTTGGCTCCGGCAGTTCGCCGTCGAGCGTAGCTTCTATGGATTCGCGGATGGAGGCGGAGAAAAAGGCATAGACCTCGATCAGTGCGCTATTGCCCGAGGCCGCGACAATTGCCTCATGAAAGGCAAAGTCTCGGGCCACAAAAGTTGCCCGGTCGAGTACGTCACGATTGCCGCGCTGTGCCAGCATTTTCTCAAGATGGGCAATCCCCTTCGGCTTGATGCGCAAGGCGGCCAGACGTGCGGCTTCCGTTTCCAGAACAGCTCGCGTTTCAAACCGGTCGCGCAGACTGGTATGGCGGATACGGTCGAGACTGCGCGCCGTGTCGGCAGTCGAACGGACATAGGTTCCCGAACCCTGCCGGGTTTCCAGCATTCCTTGAGCCACCAGCGCCCGAACAGCTTCGCGCACCGTGCCGCGGCTGACATCGAGCTTTGCAGAAAGTGCGGCTTCATTTGGCAACTGGTCACCTATCGACCAGCGTCCCGACGTGATTTCGCCGCGCAATGCCTGCGTGGCCGAATCCGTCAAAGTCTTGCGGGATATCGCCTTCATATCTTCACCAAAGTCATCTGATGACTTGATGAATTAGACCTATGTAATGGAGCTGTCAACCATCATGAAGAAAGCTGATTGCAGGCTAATGTGGTGGAGTTGAAATTCCTGTCGCCACACTGGTAACCGCCGCCGCATTCCGTTAACAATTTTCACGCACGTGCCCCACAATCCAGCCGCTCGAGATTTCGGGCCAGACTTCAGGTGCCAGTATGATCACACTTTACAGCCTTTCCGGAGACCATCTAGAACAAGTGGAAGTCGAGCCCGGCACTCCGCTGCCCGAGAATGTGATCTGGATCGATCTGTTTGCTCCTGGCGTCAATGAAGACAGTATTGTCGAAGCATGGATGGGCATTTCGATCCCGACGCGCGAAGACATGACGGAAATCGAGGAATCGAGCCGCTTCTACATGGAAACCGGCGCGCAATATCTCACAGTGCCGATCCTGCACGCGGTCGATCTCGACCATCGCGAGCTGGCGCCCGTCACCTTCATCCTGCATGGTTCGCGGCTGATCACTGTTCGTTATGCCAATCCGAAATCGTTCAGCACCTATATCCTGCGCTCCACCAAACCGGGCAATGGGTTGATATCACCCAAATGCTCGGGCCTGTCGATCATGCTTGGTATTACCGAAGCCACGACGAACCGCCTCGCCGACATTCTGGAAGGTGTCGCAGGCAAGATCGATGCTGCCTCGCATTCCATCTATCGCCGTCAGCCGAAAGCGCGACCGATGACGACGGAGGATTTCCGTCACATACTGACCCAGATCGGTGGACAGGGAACATTTCTCTCGCGAATGCGCGAAAGTCTGGCGGGGATCAGCCGCATGCTGGTCTATCTGTCGGCCATAAACAATCCCGCAGCCGGCAAGAAGGAAACGCGCAGCTGGATCAAGTCGCTGGAACGCGACACGCAATCCCTGACCGCCTATGTGGACTTTCTGTCCAACAAGGTCACATTCCTTCTCGATACGATCGTTGGTCTGATTTCGGTAGAACAGAACGCCATCATCAAGATTTTCTCTGTGGCGGCGGTCGGTTTTATGCCGCCGACGCTGGTGGCTTCCATCTACGGCATGAACTTCTCCTTCATGCCGGAACTGCAATCGCCATGGGGTTATCCAATGGCACTTGGTCTGATGATCGCCTCCGCCCTGCTGCCGCTGTACTATTTCCGCCGAAAGGGTTGGCTGTAGCTTGTGGTGACAACGCAGGCGCACCACGTTATATCATGCGTTATAACATAGGAGAGCAGCCATGAACGTGACCCTGCGCAAGATCGGCAATTCCGACGGTGTAATCATCCCAAAGGAAATGCTGGAGCAGTTGAACGTGCAAACTGGCGACACTCTGGTCCTGACCGCAGACAAAGATGGACTGAGACTAACCAGGAGCACGGAAGATCCGGAGGTCTTCGAGAAGAAAATGAAGATTGCCCGCGAGCGGATGAAAAAATATGAGACCGCTTATCGCGTGCTCGCTCAATGATCGGCTTTCATTCGCGAGCTTTCATAGAAGCGCTGCACCAGGAGCAGTTGCGTCTGCATGGTGGTGCAGCGGGTATTCGCGATTCCGGTTTGCTTGATTCAGCGCTTGCGCGTCCGTTGCAAAAGGAAGCCTATGGCGATCCGGATATCTTCGATCTGGCGGCGGTCTATCTGTTCGGTGTGCTGAAGAACCACCCTTTCGTGGACGGCAGCAAGGGAACTGGACTGGCTGCCGCTGACTTGTTTCTTTATTTCAACGGCTTCAGTCTTGAATCCGTACAGGAAGACATTATCCAGCTCGTCCTGATGGTTTCGACGAGTGAAATCGATGAAGCTGGTGCTGCAGCATTTTTCCGTGACCATACCGTCGCTATAGACGAAGACTAAACAATCTTCAGCGACACGATTTCCCATTCGACGTTATTGATTTTCACGACATCGCCAACCGGTTTACCAAACAGCAGGATGGCGACGGGTGCCACATGGGAAATCTTGCCGTTTGACGGGTCAGCCTCGTCCTCGCCCACGATGGTCCAGCGGCGGACCTTGCCGTCGTCCAGATTTTCCAGTTCCACCGTCATGCCGAAACGCACGACATCGCTGTCGGGAGCGGGAACGGAAAGCTCGGCATTTTCGCGCCGCGCCACCCAGTAACGCAGATCACGTGAGATACGCGCAATCGCCGAACGCTCGCCCGCGACATTGGCGTCCGCCAGCTCGCGTTGCAGCCGGGCGATTTCATCCTCGATCATCTTTAAGCCCGTCGGTGTGACGAGATTGCGATGCGGACTAACCGGGCGCTCGCCAAGATCGGTCGGCGCATCGTCCTGTTCTTTGGTGAAAGCTCTACTCATCACCTGAATGTAAGCAGTCTGCGCCTTCCCGGCAAGCCTCCTCCATCATATCCGCCGCCAGCTCTTGTGTGGGGTAAATGCATGATTTGTATGGGTGGTTTTTATTGATTGATGAGTCAATCAACGTTAAACTGACCGCTCGATAGCCTGAGAACGGACCAGGATTATGCCCAAGATCGGGATGGAACCCTTGCGGCGGCGTGAGTTGATCGATGCCGCTATTCGTACCATCGGCCAGCGTGGTTCGCTGGACGTGACCGTCGCGCAGATCGCGCATGAGGCGGGCGTTTCGCCAGCGCTTGCGCATCATTATTTCGGCGGCAAGGACAAGCTCATCCTGGCCACGATGCGCCATCTGCTGCGCGAACTTGGGCAGGACCTCAACGCCGCCATCGGACGGACCGAGACGCCGCAGGAACGTATCGCAGCCATCATTGCGGTCAATTTTTCCGCATCGCAGTTCACACAGGAAACCATTGCCGCCTGGCTTACTTTCTATGTGCATGCGCAACAGTCGGAAGATACGCGCCGGCTCTTGCGTATTTATGCGCGCCGTCTGCATTCGAACCTCGTTTTCGCGCTTGAACAACTGACCTCGCACGAGCGGGCCAGCCGCATTGCCGAGGGTGCAGGTGCCATGATCGATGGCCTCTATATTCGTCACGCACTTGGCGTCGATGCGCCCAATGCTGCCTCGGCCATGGCGCTGGTGGAAGACTATATTGCGGTTCAGCTTACGGGGGAAAAATGAGTATGGAAGCGGATTTCATCATCATCGGCTCCGGCTCCGCCGGATCGGCCATGGCCTATCGCCTGTCGGAAGACGGTCGCTATTCGGTGATCGTGATCGAATATGGCGTGCCCGATGTCGGCCCGTTGATTCAGATGCCGGCCGCCCTCTCCTTCCCCATGAATATGGAAACCTATGACTGGGGCTTTTCCACGGAACCGGAACCGCATATTGGCGGGCGCAGTCTTGTGACGCCGCGCGGCAAGGTGTTGGGTGGCTCGTCTTCGATCAACGGCATGGTCTATGTGCGTGGCCATGCCCGCGACTACGACCACTGGTCGGAAAGCGGTGCACGGGGCTGGGCTTATGCCGATGTTCTCCCCTATTTCAAGCGCATGGAAAATTCGAGTGGCGGCCAGGAGGGCTGGCGCGGCACCAGCGGCCCGCTTTATATCCAGCGCGGCAAACGCGACAATCCGCTGTTCCATGCCTTTGTCGAGGCTGGCCATGAAGCAGGCTTTGAGGTCACGGAAGACTATAATGGCGAGAAGCAGGAAGGCTTTGGCCCGATGGAACAGACGATCCATAATGGTCGTCGCTGGTCTGCCGCCAATGCCTATCTGAAGCCGGCCCTCAAGCGCCCGAATGTCAAGCTGGTCAAGGGTCTTGCGCGCAAGATCGTGCTTGAGGGAAAGCGCGCAGTTGGTGTTGAGATCGAGGCAGGCCGTAGCTTCTCAACCATCCGTGCGCGGCGTGAAGTCATCATTGCCGCCTCGTCGATCAATTCGCCGAAACTCCTGATGCTCTCTGGCATCGGCCCTGCCGCACAACTGAAAGAGCACGGAATTGAAGTGATCGCCGATCGCCCCGGCGTCGGCCAGAACCTGCAGGACCATCTGGAAGTCTATATCCAGCAGGAATGCACGCAACCGATCACGCTTTACTCCAAGCTAAACCTGTTTTCGAAAGCGAAGATCGGTGCAGAATGGCTGTTCTTCAAGACGGGTGACGGCGCAACCAACCACTTCGAATCTGCTGCTTTCGTACGCTCGAAAGCAGGTGTGGAATATCCAGATATCCAGTATCACTTCCTGCCGGTCGCCATCCGCTATGACGGTAAGGCCGCGGCGCAGTCACACGGCTTTCAGGCGCATGTCGGGCCGATGCGGTCGAAATCGCGTGGCAGCGTAACGCTTCGCTCGGCCAATCCGCGTGAGAAACCTGTCATCAAGTTCAACTATATGTCGCACGAAGACGACTGGGCCGACTTCCGCCATTGTGTGCGGCTCACCCGTGAAATCTTCGGACAAACGGCATTCGACGCCTATCGCGGCGCAGAAATCCAGCCCGGCGCGCATGTGCAGAGCGACGATGAAATCGACTATTTCATCCGCGAGCATGTCGAGAGCGCCTTCCATCCATGCGGAACCTGCAAGATGGGTGCGGTTGACGATCCAACGGCGGTGGTCGATGCTGAATGCCGGGTGATCGGTGTCGAAGGCCTGCGCGTTGCAGATTCATCCATCTTCCCGCGCATTACCAACGGCAATCTCAACGGCCCGTCGATCATGGTCGGCGAAAAGGCTTCCGATCATATTCTGGGCCGCACACCGCTGGCGCGCTCCAATCAGGAGCCCTGGATCAATCCGCGCTGGCAAGTTTCCGACCGCTGATAAAATTTAAGGAATAACAATGAAAGCACAACCCAAAGCCTCGCATTTCATCGGCGGCACATTCATGGAAGACAAGGCGGGCAAGTCGTTGCCGGTCATCTATCCGGCAACCGGCGAGGAAATTGCCAAGCTCTATTCGGCGACACCCGATGTGATCGAGGCGGCTTATGCGGCAGCGCTGAAAGCGCAAGGTGAATGGGCAGCGCTGAAACCTGTCGAGCGCGGACGCATCCTGCGCCGCACGGCAGAAATCCTGCGCGAGAAGAACAAGAAGCTATCGAAGCTCGAAACGCTCGATACCGGCAAGGCTCTTCAGGAAACGCTCGTGGCGGATGCAGCTTCGGCAGCGGATGCACTGGAATTTTTCGGCGGCATCATTTCCGGCTTCAACGGCGAGTTCGTGGAACTTGGCGGCTCGTTCGCCTATACGCGCCGCGAAGCGCTCGGCATTTGCGTCGGTATCGGCGCATGGAACTATCCGATCCAGATCGCCGCGTGGAAATCAGCGCCTGCGCTCGCCATGGGTAATGCCTTTATCTTCAAGCCGTCCGAAAACACGCCGCTTTCAGCACTTGCATTGGCAGAAGCATACCAGGAAGCGGGCCTTCCCGATGGCTTGTTCAATGTCGTGCAGGGCTTCGGCGATGTCGGTGCCGCGCTCGTCAATCATCGCCTGACGGCCAAGGTCTCGCTGACGGGTTCCGTACCAACAGGCAAGCGCATCATGGCGCAGGCGGGCGAACACCTGAAGCACATCACCATGGAGCTTGGTGGCAAGTCGCCGATCATCGTGTTCGATGACGCTGACCTTGAAAGCGCTATCGGCGGCGCGATGCTCGGTAACTTCTATTCGACCGGGCAGGTTTGCTCGAACGGCACCCGCGTTTTCGTTCACCAGAAGATGCACGAGCGTTTTGTCGAACGGCTGGTCGAACGCACACGCAAGATCCGCATTGGCGATCCGCTGGATGAAGCGACCCAGATGGGGCCACTGGTCAACGGCGCACAGCGCGACAAGGTTCTGTCCTATATCGAGAAGGGCAAGGCAGAAGGGGCGAAGCTTGCCTGCGGTGGTGGCGTGCCGAAACTGCAAGGCTTCGACAAAGGCTTCTTCATCGAACCGACCGTCTTCACGGATGTGACCGACGAAATGACCATCGCTCGCGAAGAAATCTTCGGACCAGTGATGAGTGTTCTGGAATTCTCCGACGAGGACGAAGTAATAACACGCGCCAACGATACCGAGTTCGGTCTGGCGGCGGGTGTGTTTACCTCCGACATAGCACGCGGCCATCGCGTAATCAGCCAGATCAAGGCCGGGACCTGCTGGATCAATGCTTATAATCTGACGCCAGTGGAAGTACCCTTCGGCGGCTATAAGCAGTCTGGCATCGGACGTGAGAACGGCATTGCCGCGCTGGCCCATTACAGCCAAATCAAGACTGTCTATGTCGAGATGGGCAAGGTCGACAGCCCTTATTGACCGCTATAATCGGCCCGCGGAACTGAGGTCGGTTCTGCGGGCGTCGGCGTACAGTCATAGCGGTAAAGCTGTGGCGATGGCACCGCCTGGGGATAGACGATGGCACGTTGCGACCGTTGGCTGGCTGGAACTGATGGTGAATTCCATAACGGCATGGCCCAGGACGGCCTTGTCACCGTATCGGAAGCACCTGTACCTTGAACGGGAATACGTCGACACTCGGTCCCGAGAGTACCGTTCAATCCGGTTGCGCTCGCAACACTGGTGAAGCTGATCAGAGTAAGCACCAAAGCGGCAAAAAACAGTCTCATATCGAAACACTTTCAAAATAACACTGCCAAATGCCCCAAGGTCGACCAGGCCCAAGACTATGAGGCGTCTCCTCAACCCGGCTCCATGGGTACCGACAAGGCCATTCGGGACATCTTCAAACCTGAAACCAAAGATAGAAGATTTATCCAGGCGTTCAACAGCGGGCCTTGAACGAGACGTTCAAACTTCTGCGAACAAGCAGAGGGTCTATTCTGGCATACTATCGAGAATAATTCCTGTCCGGCATCAGACAACATATAGTGATAGCTTCAAGCGGGTTGATTTTTTCAGTCAAAATCGGGAGGTTTCATTTATATTAGAGTTTAATAATATACCGTTGGGTGGCTACCTAAACTCAAAACCTCATGCAAAAGAATTTATTTCTTCAAATAGAATAACGTATAAAATCTACACCTGAACAAAAAATATTGATAATAATCTTGCATGTTATCAATATTTCACACATCGTGCGATTTCATATCGACAACCTGCCCTGGGCTGAATGACTTGTGATGGCTATGGAGATTTCAGTTTCGACCGACATGGTCGACGACAAGCTTCGCAATGAGTTTTGGCGAACTGCAATCAAACCCATGTATGAAATCGTAGCCGAGAACAGGAATTACCAGTTTTCTGGAACAATTGCTGCTCGCGCGTTCGGCACTTTCCAGATCGGAACAACTTCCTTCAACACGCAGAACTACTCACGTACACGCAAACTCATCGCACAGGGTGGGCTCGATCACTATGTCTTGCAGCTTATTACAGGAGGCAATTTACGCGGTGATTTCAATGGGATCGATGTCGTGGCAAAGCCCGGAGATATCATTATTATCGATCTGACACAGACCGTGGAGAGCCATGCATCCGCTGGCTCACGCATCACAGTGACAATCCCCCGCAATGAACTGGAGGGGATGGTAGGTTGGCGTAATTTGCACGGCCTTGTCTTATCAGCGAATGCTCCCCTGACGCGTCTGCTTTTTGATTATCTCCATAGTCTGCAATCATTGATTAGCAAACTGGACAAGACCCAAGCAAAATCAGCGCACGAAGCAATGCTGACACTGCTTGGTGCAGGCATCAACGGCGTTGACAGAGAAGAAATGCAGAGCCTTCCCGTCAATCTTCCCATGCGCAAGAGCATCCTCGCCTATATCGACGATAACCTGTTCAATCCTCTGCTGGGGCCAAATCTTATCGTCCAGAATCTTCGCGTCTCCCGCTCACGCCTTTACCGGACATTTGATACAGAGGGTGGTATTGCCACAATCATTCGTGAGAAGCGGCTCGATAATGCCTATCGCATTCTGGTCGGCGAGCGCAGCAGACACGTGTCATTCAAGGAAATCGCTTATCGCTGCGGCTTTCATGACGGCGCACAGTTTACCAGGGCATTCAAAACTCGTTTTGGCATGTCTCCAAAGGAAGCTCGCGAGACAAAAGCGCCGTTGCTATCGTCAGATATGGGCAACTTCGATTATACGGTACATCTTGCGGAAGAAGCCGCCAAACTCGGTGTTGTCAAACCGTAACCCGCCATCCGGGGGAAAGGCGGTCCAGAAAGTCATCGCACCAGTGATTGACGTCGTGGGTGATCAGAAAAGCCATCATGCTTTCAAACCGCTCTCTACGCTCCTCAAGCGGCATGGAAAGTGCGCGGGCCATGGCATAAGCCATCGCCTCGGTGTCATACGGGTTGACCAGAATTGCGCCGTCCAGTTCCTGCGCGGCACCGGCAAAGCGGGACAGGACCAGCACACCCGGATTTTCGGGATCCTGTGCAGCGACATATTCCTTGGCGACAAGATTCATACCATCGCGCAACGGTGTAACCAGTCCGACAGCAGCAAGCCGATATAGCCCTGCCAGCACTTCCCGGTTCAAAGAGCGATTGATGTAACGTATCGGCGTCCAGTCGACGGTAGCGTTCGCACCGTTCACTCGCCCGGCAAGTTCCGCCACCGCGCGCTGCATGTCCTTGTACTCTGGCACTTCGGAGCGGGATTTCGGCGTGACTTGCAGGAAAGTGACCTTGCCGCGATTACCCGCATCGACCTTCAGAAAATGCTCGAAAGCTTCCATTCGGTTGGTGATGCCCTTGGAATAGTCCAGCCGATCAACACCGATGATAAGATCGCGGTCGAGCATGCTGTCGCGCATGCGCTTTACCGTCGGGTGGCGTTGGGCCTTGTTCGCTATCTCGGCGAATGCGGCTGTCTCAATGCCAATGCCGAAGCGCTCGGCACGGAACTGATGTCCGAAAGCCTCGAACAACCCGTCATCATCGAGACGCTTGCCGATTTTCTCCCGCCGCAGACAGCCAATGAAATTATCGACGTCGTTCTCGGTCTGAAAGCCCACCACATCATATGAAGCAAGGCCACGCATGATCGTTTCATGCACGGGCAACGTGAATAGAATATCGGCGGGAGGCCAGGGAATATGCAGGAAGAAGCCGATGCGATTGGTGACACCGAGATTGCGCAGTTCGGCGGCCAGTGGAATGAGATGGTAATCGTGAATCCATATCACATCCTCCGGCTCGATCATCGGCAGAAGATGCTTTGCAAACATGCGGTTAACCCGGAAATATCCCGCCATGTCCTTGCGCGTGTAATCGATCAGGTCGAGACGATAATGACAAAGCGGCCAGAGCATACGGTTGGCAAAGCCCGCATAATATTCATCGATATCCTTTTTGTGAAGATCGAGCAGCGCGTAGCGAATGGAGCCCACATCACGGATCGCCAGTTCCTGTGTCTGGCGATTGGGGAGTGTCTTGCCGGACCAACCGAGCCAAATACCGCCGCGTTCGCCGAGCGCAGCCTGCAAGGCAACTGCCAGCCCGCCCGCAGGCGCCTTGCCCTGCTCATCGGGCAACGGAACACGATTGGAGACCACGATCAGTCGGCCCATACGTCAAGTCCTTTCAGTATTATTTTCATTCACGATTCCAGAAAGCCAAACCCATAACTCACCCGGGCTTGCCAGTCTGGCAGCGCCCGGATGGTCGATTGCACGACCGATCACAACGGCTGTACCGCCGAGATCGCTTGCTGCACCAAGCATCGTTAAATCCGTCAGATCATCGCCAAATGCGACCGGTGCCCTCCCCACAAATGGCTTCTCTTTCATAAAGCGGCGCAAGGCAGCACCCTTGTCGCTGATTGCCGGGCGCAGTTCGAAAACCATCTTGCCAGACTGCACAATCCAATCCGGCCCGGCGAGCTTCAGTGCCTTCCTGACGAGATTATGCGCCAGATCGGCTTTTTCTGGCGCAGCGCGATAATGAAGGGCAACCGCACTGCCCTTGTCTTCGACGAGAACGCCGCTGACGCGAGATGCAGCCTGCCGTAGAAAATCCTTTGCGATCAGAAAATGTTCGTCCGGCTCGATCAGCTCGACCAACCCGGATGCGTGCCGGAACTCCGCACCGTGCAACGCGGCTATGGGACCGCGATAATCGGGAAAGCGTTCTTCGATGAACGCAATTGCCCGGCCCGTGACCAGTGCCATCGCACCAGACAGCCGCTCGGAAATGATCGAAAGCGATTTTTGCAGACCAATTGGAACGATAACGCCATCGGGGTTGGCGGCAATATCGAGCAGTGTTCCGTCCACATCGAAGAAAAGGGCGTGTTTTTGAAAGTCGATGACCGGCATACCGATCAGATCGGTAGCCGGATCCTGTTCCTTGCTGGGCATGTAAAGGCAAACATTCCCGGCAGCGAATGGTTCCCGAATAAATGCAACACGCGCCGATTCCCTGCTTAGGTCTCGTCGTTCAGGCGGCCCTACGTGCGCCCATAGACATCATCGAAACGCACAATGTCGTCTTCGCCCAAATACTCGCCGCTTTGCACCTCGATAAGCACGAGCGGCAGGATGCCCGGGTTTTCCAGCCGATGGCGGAAGCCACAGGGGATATAGGTCGACTGATTGGTCGTGAGCAGGATCTCGCGATCGCCGTTGGTGACTTTCGCCGTTCCCGAAACGACAATCCAGTGTTCGGAACGATGATGATGCGCCTGAAGGCTCAAGCGCCGTCCTGGCTTCACTTCGATCCGCTTGATCTTGAAGCCATCACCTTCCTCGAGAACCGTATAAGTGCCCCATGGTCGATGCGCAGTGCGGTGGAGCTTGGCCGCTTCATGACCGCTCGCCCGCAGCTTGTTGAAGACCTTTCGCACTTCCTGCGCCTTGTCGCGATGCGCCACAAGCAAAGCATCAGGTGTGTCCACGACAAGCAGATCGTGAACGCCGACGAGGCTGACGAGCCTGGTTTCGGACAAGACAAAGCTGTCGGTCGTGTCTTCTATAACCGTTTCACCGCGCAGACGGTTACCCTCATTGTCCGGCGTGATGAGATCCGCCATCGCTGCCCATGAACCGATATCAGACCAGCCGCAAGACACCGGAATGCAGGCAATATTTTCGGCCTTTTCCATAATCGCGTAATCGATGGAAATCGCAGGAGCAGTCGCAAAATCATCCTTTGCGATTTCGATGGTTCTGGTCTCACCGTTGACGCCGCGCCGGGCATGTTCGAGCGAAGCCTGCACGGAATTGAAAATTTCCGGCGCGAAATGTTGCATTGCTGCGAGCATGGTTCCGGCCGTGAAACAGAACATGCCGGAGTTCCAGAAGTAACGGCCGCTTTCGACATAGGCCTGGGCGGTTTCTGCGTCAGGCTTTTCGACGAAGCGCAGCACGTCGGTGCCTTCGGCCTCGATATAACCGAAGCCGGTTTCCGGATGATCCGGGACGATACCGAAGGTGACAATACGACCGGTTTCAGCCAGTTGCCGTGCCTTTGATACGGCCTCCGAAAATGCCGCTTCGTCCTCGATCAGATGATCGGCGGGCATGACAAGCAATGTCGCATCCGGGCCGTAAGTCGCTGCGGCATGGAGCGCGGCAACGGCAACTGCGGGTGCCGTATCGCGCCCGAGCGGCTCCAGCAGAAACACATTGTCGACCTTGGGCGCCTTCGCATCTGCATAGGCATCAAGTGTCAGGAACAGGAAGTCACGGTTGGTCACTGTGAGGATGTGGTCCACACCGTCGAGCTGGGCCGCGCGCTTGTAGGTCTTGCCGATCAGGGTGCTGCCATCGGGCAGCTCGATGAATGGTTTGGGGTGCGCATCGCGCGAAAGCGGCCATAATCTGGAACCGGAACCGCCGCTGATAATGACAGGAATAAAGCTCATTGCTCAGTTGTCCTTCGTTGCGTTGCGGGCGATGGCAAGTCCCGTTTCCAGAAGCTTCGCTGCCTGGCTCTCATCTGAAGCTTCCACATAGCATCGCAGCTCCGGCGCGTTACCGGAAGCGCGATAATGGACGGCGTTGCCTGAATGGAAAAAGAGTTTCACGCCATCAATCGTCTCGGACCGAACAATCGGATCGGCGATTTGAAACAATGCACTTCGGGTAGATTCCTTCTTCAGCAAGGACAAAAACGCTACGCTCTTTTCCTGCAGGATATTCTGCAGCCTGTCGCTCAGCGCAAAACGGAAATGGAAGCGGACTGCGATTTCAGATAATGGCTTGGCAAGCTCTTTGATGGAGCCAAGGCAGCCGAGAATTGGTAGCAATGCATCGCGGGTAGACAAGGCAGTCAGCACGCGGTCGCCCCGGCTGATATCCGTACCAAGTAACACACCGCCATTGGCTTCGAAACCGAGAACCGCCTCTATGCCCTCGTCGATGGCCTGCGTCATGCCTTCAATAACATAAGGCGACCCCACCCGTGTTCTGATGACCCGCTCGAAATTTTCTTCCAAAGCGGAATTGGACGTCACTGGCGTCACAATCGTTTTGACGCCAAGCCAGTTCGCGGTAATCGCGCCAACAAGATCGCCCCGAACGAAATGCCCTTTCTCGTCTGCGATCAACGGGCGGTCGGCATCCCCATCGGTAGAAACGATAGCGTCGAAACGACTTTCTTTTGCCCACCGGTCGAGAAGCTCAATATCCTCGGAACGAAGGGCCTCCGTATCGACGGGCACAAACACATCGGATCGGCCGAGCGGCACCGCTTCGGCTCCAAGCTCGCTCAGGATACGGACAATCAGGTCGCGCGCCACAGACGAGTGCTGGTAGACACCGACCCGCAATCCCAGAAGGCTTTCAGGTCCCAGGAAACCGACATAGCGCTTCACATAGCTGTCGGTCGCATCTTCACCATGGGGCGCCTTATGCAGGTGACGAAAGGCAAGATTTTCAGGCAGAGCGGCATAGGCCGCGCTGATGCCGCTCTCGTCGTTCTTATCGATTTCGCCGTCGTTGCGATAGAATTTAAGTCCATTGCGATCATCCGGAATATGGCTGCCCGTGACCATGATGCTCGGAGCTTGCTGCGCGATCGCGTAATAGCTCAGTGCCGGAGTCGGCAGAACGCCGCAGTCCACTGGCTGGAAACCCGCATCCTCGATTGCCGCCATACAGAGTGCCGCAATAGCCGGACTGGACGGGCGAAGATCGCGACCGACGAAGACCCTTGTACCCTTCTGCAGCTTTCCAGCATCGGCCAGCATTCCAACGAAAGCAAAAGAATAGGCATAAGCGGGCAAACTATTCAGTTCGTCCGCCAGTCCCCTCAGACCGCTTGTGCCAAATTTAAGCGATTTACCGCTCATGCTTTCCGCCAGATCTTTTCCAATGTCGAAGAGACAGCCCCTGCGAGCGCCTCTAAGCTCAAAAGTTTTGTCATCTTATAATGTGAACATGAAAACTATCATCCCCACAATGGTGCAATCATATGCACCTTATTGCTGGTGATAATCCGTATATGCAGGCAATTTCAAATCCTTAACGTCGTCTGCGTTAACAATTGCTGTTTTGTGCCTTTTGGCGGGAAATATTGCCACCCGAAACGAAAAACGCGACACCGATCACTGAACGATGCCGCGGTAAAAAATTTGCTTGCAGAATGCTACACGAGTCTGGTCACGACATCCCGCAACGATGATTGCCAATGCGGCGCAGACCAGTTGAACACCTTCTGGAACTTGGCAGTCGACAGGCGCGAATTGGCAGGCCGTGCGGCCTTGGTTGGATAATCGGCTGTCGTGATATCCGTAACACTCGCGGTTGGACCGCCAAGCCTGGCGCTTTCATCGAAGATGGCGCGCGCAAAACCGCTCCAGTTCGTGTCACCCGTACCAACCAGATGATAAACACCGAAAGCGGAGAAGTCCGGCGTCGCCGCCAGATGATCGGCCACCTGAATAATCGCATCAGCAATATCAAGGGCGCTGGTCGGATTGCCCTTCTGGTCAGAAACGACCGAAAGAGAATCACGGCTCTCTGCGAGCTTCAGCATCGTCTTGACGAAATTCTTGCCGAAAGGGCTGTAGACCCACGCTGTTCGCAAAATGATGTGCCGTGGATTGGCTAGCGCAACCAGACGCTCGCCTTCAAGCTTGGAGCTTCCATAAACGCTGCGAGGTCCGGTTTTATCCGCTTCGACATATGGTTCTTCCGCATCACCGGCAAAAACATAATCCGTCGACAGGTGGATGATGGGAACACCGCAGGCCTTTGCCCCTTCAGCAACCGCATCAGCGCCCGTTGCATTCACCGCAAAAGCCAGTTCGCGCTCATCTTCAGCCAGATCCACTGCCGTATAGGCGGCAGCGGAGACGACAAGGTCGGGCTTGATCGCGGCGATTGCGCCTTGCACGGTTTCTGGCTTTGCCAGATCCAGTTCCGGGCGGCCGAGCGCAATCACTTCCAGATCGGGACGTTGAGAGGCCTTCTCAAGAAGGCTCTGGACAACCTGCCCTACCTGCCCGGTTACCAGGATTTTCATGCCTTGACCTCTTTCGCAGGTGTGCCGCCAAGACGCTCGCCAGCATAGGTACCGCTGCGGATCGGCTCCCACCACCAGCCATTATCGAGATACCACTGAATGGTCTTCTCAAGTCCAGTCTCGAAGGTTTCCTGTGGCTTCCAGCCAAGCTCACGCTCGATCTTCGAAGCGTCAATCGCATAACGACGGTCATGACCGGGACGATCCGTCACGAAGGTGATCAGGTCGGCATAGCTCTTGCCGCTTGCACGTGGCCGCTTCTTGTCGAGAATGGCGCAAATGGTTTCAACCACATTCAAATTGGTGCGTTCTGCGCGCCCACCGATATTGTAGCTTTCGCCCAGTTTGCCTGTGGTTGCGACCAGTGCCAGAGCACGGGCATGGTCCTCGACATAGAGCCAGTCACGTACGTTTGCCCCCGCCCCGTAAACCGGCAGCGGCTTTTCATCGAGTGCGTTGAGAATGACAAGCGGGATCAGCTTTTCAGGGAAATGGAACGGCCCATAATTGTTCGAACAATTGGTCAGCACGACCGGCAGGCCATAGGTTTCATGCCATGCGCGGACCAAATGATCGGACGCAGCTTTCGAAGCCGAATAAGGCGACGACGGCTGATATGGCGTCTCTTCCGTGAAAATGCCGCTGTCAAACGGCAGATCGCCAAACACTTCATCCGTCGAAATATGATGAAACCGGAAAGCCGACTTGCGCGGCTCCGGCAGTTCCCGCCAATAGGCGAGTGCGGCATTGAGCAGGCGGAATGTTCCAACAATATTCGTTTCGATAAACGCACCCGGACCATCGATCGAACGATCAACGTGGCTTTCAGCAGCCAAATGCATAACCACATCGATTTCATTGGTGCGCAGGGATTCCAGAACGCTCGTGTCGTCACAAATATCGGCCTGAAGAAAGCTGTAATTCGGGTGGTTTTCAATCTGACGGAGAGATGCCAGATTGCCCGCATAGGTTAGCTTGTCGAGATTGACGACATTGACCTTGGGATCAGACGCCAGATGACGGCACACTGCAGAACCAATGAAACCTGCGCCTCCCGTAACAAGAATATTCATATCATTCCTCAAGCAAAAACTTCTGCATCTGCTAGAAACGGCGCATTCTTATCCTTTTCTGACAGTTGCACATCAGAAGTTGGAATTGGCCATTCTATACCTATTGCCGGATCATCAAAGCGGATTGAACGATCATGCTCCGGCGCATAATAATCTGTGACCTTATATAAGACCTCTGTGTCCTCGGTGAGTGTCATGAAACCGTGAGCAAAACCCTTTGGAACCAGTATCTGATTCCATTTTACAGCAGACACTTCCTGAGCGACCCATCTACCGAAAGTTGGTGAGCTTTTGCGGATATCAACGGCAACATCCAAGATCGCACCGCGAATAACGCGCAGTAATTTATCCTGAGCAAACGGGGGCAGTTGATAGTGAAGACCACGTACAACTCCTCTAGCTGCTGAATAGGAATGGTTATCCTGAACGAAATTGAAGACAATACCCGCTTCACTTAGTGTTTTGGCCTTATAGGTTTCGGAAAAGAACCCGCGATCATCACCGAACCTTTGTGGAAGTATCTCGAAAACACCGTCTAAACCTAAAGGGCGGACTTCCATCAGTTTTTCCCGAGTTCATCAACACGTCGACGCAAATAAGCTGCATATTCGGTTTTGCCAAGCTTGGCTGCGCGTTCCAACACCGCATCACGGCTGAGCCAGCCTTTATCCAGCCCGATTTCTTCGGGACAAGCGATTTTGATTCCCTGACGCTTTTCAATAGTCTGAACAAATGAAGATGCTTCGTGAAGACTGTCATGTGTACCGGTATCAAGCCACGCGTACCCACGTCCGAAGCGCTGAACGTTTAACTCACCCCGTTCGAGATAGACATTATTGACTGTTGTAATTTCTAGCTCGCCACGCGCGGACGGTGTTATCGAACGTGCGATATCGACGACTTGATTGTCGTAAAAATAAAGACCTGTGACGGCCCAATGAGACTTTGGATTCTCGGGCTTCTCTTCTATCGATATTGCTTGGCCGGTCTTGTTATCAAATTCGACAACACCGTAACGCTGCGGATCGTCCACACGATAGGCGAAAACAGTTCCGCCCTTGATGGGCTGGGAGGAGAGTTGTGACAGTTTCGAAAGACCGTCACCAAAGTAGATATTATCACCAAGTATCATGGCTACGCTGTCATCGCCGATGAAGTCTCGACCAATGATAAAGGCTTCAGCCAGCCCGTTAGGGTGTGCCTGTTCAGCGTAAGAAAAATTAATACCGAAATCAGAACCGTCACCAAGCAGCTTTTGGAAAAGTGGTAGGTCGTGCGGTGTCGAGATGATTAGGATTTCGCGAATTCCAGCTAACATAAGAACGCTAAGCGGATAATAGATCATCGGCTTATCATATATCGGCAGAATTTGCTTTGAAACTGCGATTGTTAAAGGGTACAGTCTTGTACCACTACCGCCAGCCAGAATAATCCCCTTCATGCGTTTTCACTTCCTATCATCTTATTTCTTTCGTTTCGTTCATATAAGCACGTAATATGCCTAAGATGATGGCTTCGATTTGACGACAGCCAGAGCTACCTAGTGAACCGAGAATTCAAAGAATGACCAATAGTGTTTCAGCTGCTGATCCTCAAACCAATAAGCAGCCATTGCTAACGATTTCAATCGTAACATTTAATCCTGACTTTGATGAACTCAAAAAAACGCTGGACAGCCTGAAAATTGCACTAAATACGTTCGCGCCCAGATCTTTCTCAATCTCAATTGTGGACAACTCCTCTGACAACGAAGTTGCCTCTTTTTTGCTGCGTTGCTATCCAGAATTGCCAGTTAAACTCATTGAAGGTCACGGAAATATCGGCTTTGGCCGGGCTCATAACCTCGCAATGCAGCAGATGGGTGAATTTCATCTCATTCTCAATCCAGATATCCAGCTCGATCCGGATGCACTGACAAAGGCCCTCGCGTTTATGAGAGACAATGAAAATTGTGGCCTATTGAGTCCTCATGCCGCTTGGCCAAATGCGCAACGACAATATCTATGTAAGCGCTACCCGGCTGTCTTTGACTTAATCATAAGAGGCTTTGCACCCAAGATAGTTCGCTCGCTTTTCTCCGCACGATTGGCGCGATATGAATTGCAAGCTGAAACGCAGAACGCCGTCTTTTGGAACCCTCCCACCGTGAGCGGGTGTTTTATGTTTTTTAGAAGCACTACTTTAAGCAATACAGGCGGTTTCAATGATAAATTCTTCTTATATTTCGAGGATTTCGATCTTTCTTTAAGATCGCGTAAAATTACCGACACAGCTTATGTGCCCACAATAAGAGTGATCCATGCAGGTGGACATGCTTCGAAGAAAGGATTTTGGCATATAAGGGTTTTTATCAAGTCCGCAATGACCTTCTATAAAACCCATGGACTTAAAATATTCTAATATTTAGAAAAAACCAAACAATACTATTGCAATAATAAAAATATATTTATGATTTACTTTTATTTTTTGAGCATCAAGAATATAATGAGGATCGTCCTCACTCGGCAATCGGATATAACGTGCCGATTGCCTTGCATAATCCCGATGGCGTCATCAGCCCGCCATTGGCATAAGAGCCGGAAAATTCTAATTCCCGGCGGTCCAATCTTGGGGCTCAGTGCACACCCCCGGACGAACTCAAAATTGGATAAAACTTGAGGCAAAGGTCAGGATATCGCCACCCGTGCTAGGCGACTGCAGTGACCGCAGCCATCAAAGCGCATCGAAGATCGTGCTTGCACCGGTCAGCAGTTACCGCAGGATGCCTTGGTGCGAGAGACGATTTCTTCGTTATCGACAAGGTATTGATGACGGGCCTTGATGGAAGTCCCGCCGACGCAGCATTCGATCTGAATGTTGATAGCATGCTTTAGGCGAAAAAATTTCGCTTGATAACAGCCAGATGGCGTTGTGGGGAGTGCTGCTCTTCTATTAGCTTCAAAGCGGCTCTCCCCATAGAACGTCTAATCGAGGCACTGCTGCGAATTTTTCTTACCGCTTCTACATAGGCCTCGATAAGTTCTTCATCCGACAGGTGCGGATCAACTAATACGCCGGTGACTCCGTCGATAACGATCTCAGGAATCCCGCCCAACCTAGGAGCAACGACAGGCATCCCGGCCCCAAGTGCTGAAAGAAGGACAGTCGGTATCCCGTCGAACCGCGATGTATAAAGGAACAGATCAGACTGCCGGTAAGGGATATCTTCGAAGGAGGAAAATGTCCCCTTAACTTCGACATTGCTGTGGGTTTGTAGTTGCAAAATGTCTCCTGTTCCCAAGACAGCAGCCCCCCAGACCTCAAGCGTTACTGATGGAAACTCCTCTTTTAATGCATCGGCAAGAAGAGGAAGCAGTTCAGGACGTTTCTGTGGGTCGAAACGTGACGCCCAAATGATACGATCATGTAGGTCTTCGAAGCGGCTGTCTATTTCTTCCGCATCAGTAACTCCACTGGCTACCGAATACAGTACGTCTTGCTTGCCCGCCATATATGGTAATCGGGCGCGGTCTGCATCATTTATATATTTATTGTCAGAGAGAAAGAGCGATATTGTTTCGCCATACTCTGAAATAAAGTTGAAGTCGAAGCCAACGGTGAACGGTAGTGACTGCATTTCAAAGGAACCGTCACAGAAGCGAAGAAGTACACTTTCGTGATCCGTCAGCAGTTTGCCATACCTACCCCAGAAACGATAGCCGTAAGGCGAGCTTTTGATATATACGCGCGAGCCTGGTGCGAAAGCCTGTATTGTCCGCAAAGTCACCAGGTCAAGCGTTTCTTCTGACGCCAAGCGGCAGAAATAGGCAATGTCACACGTCGTAACTTGCTCAGGCAGTCTATCGAGCCACTGGTGCTCACTGAGTCTCATCCCGAAAACGAAAAGGATTTCCTTGGCTGGATCAAGCGACAACAAGTTGTCAATGATATTGAGAATTACCTTCTCAGCTCCGCCCATCGTGAAGAATGGTAGTATGAAGACATCGGTAAACCGCTTTCCTCCAAGCAGTTCGCAAACTTGAAAATATGCGCTGCCCGCTGCAAGGTCGTCTTTTCGATTTGAGAATGTATTCGAGGGATTTATATGACGAAGGTCAATAGCCGGATCTATAAAATTGGCCGCTGAGCATAACTCCAACAAAAATGTTGAAGATGTAAACGCGGAGTACAGGGTCTCTCCCGAAGCTGCCGGACATTTTTCCATGCTATTATATTTCTGGTATGCAGTTGCACATAAATCAATGTACTTTCTTGGAAGAAAATATTCAGAAAATGGTATAATTTTACTAGATGACGAATTAACAGTGTTCAGCATGCTGACACCTTTCTTCCTGTAAAAGAAAACAGTGTCAGGACAGACAATCAATTCAAAACCGTTTGCAGCGAGACTAGCATTGTGATGCCAATCCTCGTAAGCATATGGACCATTAACCGGTACATTGGCTAGCCGTATTTCTTGAGCATGTTCACGGGCCAGAAATGACCGTGAAATGAATGGATGATGGTCAAATAAGGCTAGCTCGTTAACCTCTGCCAGTGAGAACATCTTGTACAGGTGATGCTGACCGCCAAATGCCACCAACCAATCGGGAAATAGCACGGCTTTGCCTTGAAGCTTTTCTGCCTGCTGGTACATGTCTGAAATCAGGTTATAGGAAATTAAGTCGTCCGCATCGCTAAGTGCGACATACTTTCCTTCGGCTACATCGATACCCGCTTGACGGCATGGTCCTAGAGAGCCAACTGACACTGTAATTCGCTTGACATTCGCGAAAGCGGCAAAGTCACTTTGCTCCAGAGCATGTGGGATGGAGGGGTGTGGATTATCCTGAACTATAACGAGTTCAGTAGTAATGCCGCTTTGCGCCGCAAAATTCGCCGCGTCGGAGAACGACCATATCGTGCGGGCCAAATATTTTGCGTCATTGTGGACGCTAACAATTATTGAAACGTCATACTTGATCGGAGATGGCATGAGTTTACCTAAAGAAAATGTTAGCAACTTTACGGGCAGCTCTCAACGCATGGCCGATGCCTGGCATTTCGTAGAGCCGATTGATTTTACGACCAAGCCGTACAAACTTGGAGTGCCGGTACATTTCAACCTCAGCGTTTAATTGTTGAATCGCCTCAACGCCAGACTGCCCGGAATCGCGAGTGACGCGATAAAGCTTTTCTGCATTCAGTTCTCGTGCCAGTTTTGATACCTTCGTCTTGTAAAGGCTGGTCTCAGAGCGTAGTTCGTTCAGACGGTTATTCAACGTTTCAATGACTTCAGCTTTGGAAGCTAATGACTGCTCGAGAAATTCAATCTTCTTCCAGGGGGATAGGAACGACGGATATGAAAGTGTGGAAATAACCGACGTTGTTTTGACGTCCACGCCCCATAAGCCTACAAAGTAAAAGCAGTTCGCTTGAGACGGAGCGACGTGAGAGGCGGGAGGAATAACAGAAGCAGTCGATACTTCAGAGGCGTTGAGAATATCCAATAGCCGCGCATCCTCTTTCAACGATACCCCATCATTCACGGGAACATTGACTATCCCCTGTGTTGGGGTCCCGAAAAGCCACCCATTAGCCTTTCCAAGAACGCCTTCTGTCAGCGATTTGAATTCGTCGAACGTGTACACGCCAAGATGGAAGGGGTTGTCGTTTTCGTTCGAGAAATCGTTCTTTTCGTTCGGGCAACTTATTACAATAATTGCCCCCTTATTCAGCAGCTTCTTGATCGCTTTCAGAAAAATCACCGGCTCCCGAAGGTGTTCGATGGTTTCGAAGCACGCAACCATATCAAACTTCTTTCCATTGAGAAGCTTGTCGACTTGGTGTGCATCATATTTATAGAAATTGACCTTATCGTTCGCGAACAGCTTATTGGCGTTATTAATGGCGTCGTCCGAAACGTCAACCCCCACCACCTCTTTGGCACCCCACTTTGAAAGCAGTGCAGAGCCGTAACCTTCGCCACAGGCGATGTCTAGAACAACTTTATCGGCGCATATCGAGCGCAATATCTCATATCGCCCGACGTGCTGGCTGGCATAAAATGGATCATAATGATCACTTTCCAAATGCATACGTTCTTCAGACATGAAGCCTCCCGCAGAGCGAATTTAAGGTATTATTGGTGAGTAGCCCTAGCCGAAAAGGCGAGAAAGCTTGCGTACAGCAGAGCGCAGGGTCAGGTTGTTAGGTCGCTGTGGCTGCGTTTGTTGGGATATCCCCTGTAATAGGCGGCGCCTCTCGTTATCCAGATCCATGATCCAACGGGTGAGATGTTCGGTTTCAGAAGCAACCCATGTTGAACGACCGCTGTCGTCGTAAGGAACAGATATACCGTTTTCAACGTCTAAAGGCGCGGTTATGGCCGGTACCAAACGGTCAGAGACGAGACGGTGTTTAACACCGTTTTTGGTCAGAAAGGCGGAATAATTCTTGTAATTCTGTTCGTAGCAGCGTTCGAATTTAGAAAAATCGGAGTGCTCAATAATATAGTTGAGGTCGACTGGTCTAAAGTTGTCCACCTCAATCGTAGGAAGTCCGAAAAGCGCCGTCAGTTCACGAATTCTGCTATCGTACGTAAAGTAGGCAGAAGGTATGCCTTGATGAAGCGCAATAACATTCCCGTGAAGACGAAATCCGATCATGAAATCCACGTTCTTACCGACGTGCTCGGACCAGTCGTCAATCGTAAAAGGACTGTACACACGAGTTGAGAGGAAGTGCTGCGCGGCATCAGAGTTCGGAAGGTCGAACTGAACTCTTATTCTGTCTATCTGCTGTTGCTTTTCCTCTCCATCGACAAGTGTTGAGAGAGTTTCTTCGCGTTCTCCTTGCGAGTACAGAAAAGAGTTGCCACGAGCGATACATTCTAAAAACAATGAACGTTGAGTACGAAGGGCCTTGATCCAATTTGAAGCATACTCACCCCAAAGATACTTGTTGAGAGTAAACCCGACAGCAATATTGCACGTATCTGTCGGCTTTTTTATCTCAACTCGTGAGGAAGTAGAGCGGTAGAAGCTGGGGCAACCGATAACGCTAATGTTCTTAATTCCCAGATCATTTAACACTTCAGCGGAGTAGTTTCCCCGAACGCCCATTGTCTCGCACTTGTCGGCCATTACATGGAGAGCCTTTATTGTTCCATTGTGCAGCGACATTTTCTTATATGAAGGCGCTTGGACACCAATGCCAAGAGGAATGATCGGAGTATTAATTTTTTTAAGGACGTCGACCATGTATCCAAGATCAATCGATTCAGTGATGTAGTTCGATCCTCGAATAATGGCGGTATCAAAATTGTATTCGTCCTGAAGCTTGCCCATGCCTTCCTTGATCTGGACATTTCGTACTTCGTCATAAGTCAGCTGCTTCAAGATGGAGTCGAAGACCAACAGGTCGCCAGTATTGACATCTCCATTCCGGAAGTGTGTTATCGGGTCTGAGAATGGTAGACGTGCTGTCGCCAGACCCTCCTTTTGCACTATAATGCCTCCTCCATTAAGTGTAAGTAGCTTGGTCAATGTCTTCCCTTTATTTGAATGGTGATGAACGTCCATTTCGATGGTGAAATCCAGAACGCATCGATTATGACATTCAGGTTTTCTATGAAATGACCCGCGATAATACGAACAAAGTTGCAGCAAGATTCGGTACAACGAACGTAGTTCGCGAGAAATGCTTCAAACGATTTATTATCATTCTCGATTTCGAAGCGCCAGCAAACGACAACCCACGCTCTTGATGGCTATTGTTCAACAGAAACGAAATGTAAAATCCAAGCGCCAGAAATATCGGCAGAAGTTGAGCCGAAGAGAAGATAATTGATCTGGGCATGGACTTCACTCACTTAACAATAACTACGAACTGCCGAAGCACCCCCGTAAAGACTTAATTGCATAGATTTTGCTCCAATGACAACGACAAATATTCGCCCCTACCGATGGAAGGGGCCGATAGCGTGGAGCGGGACAAGCGGCAGCTATCGGCGCCGGCGGACTTTTTATTCTCTAGTGCTTGCACCAGATGCGAACGATTTGAAACGCTTTGTCAACGAGGACCGCGCGTCAATCAGTTCCTCAAACGACATTTCGGTGACCGGCTTTGGCAATTGGTTCTGATTGTTACCGCGATGGTATCGTATCCGCGATGCGCAAAGCTTCGATGCTTTCAATGAAATTAAACAACATCGCCGCGCCAGGTGGTACAGTTCTATCCATTATGTACTCGTTAATATGTAAGACGACATTCAGGCCTCGGTGAGATGTAGTAATCGATCAGACGTAGCCTCGTAACCTTGGTTGCCGTTGCGTGCCGGGACTTTTATTGGCAGTTTCCCTATACCGCTATCCATCGTGATGACGCCATCCCCCTTTATTTTCGGATGAAAAACCGGCTTAGTGGGTGGCTAAGCATTTGTCATTCGCACTGCAATTCGATAAGGCAGTCGTATTCAGAACTAGAGGGACGCGGGAATGAAAACGATACTGAACAGAATCCGTTCGCTAGCTTCTAGTGTCAGCAAATATCCTTCAGATCAGGAAGCCGATCCAATCTTTTCCCTCCGGCATGAAACGGCCAGCGTTACCAACTACGAAAAACTCTACGCGCAGAACTATTACGCTCATCAATCCGACTCCACATCATATGATGTTGAACGGTTCCCACGACTACTTAGACAGTTGGCTGATGAACTTGGCGTCGATAGCCTTCTAGATATCGGTGGCGGTAACGGAAAACTCTCCCAAATCTGGCGCAACGGCGGTGGGAAAGCCGCATCTCTAGACTATTACGACAACCCAGAAGCTTTTTGTAAAAAGTTCGATTTATCTCGAAATGAAAGCAGTAAAACATCCGAAATTTCTTCTTTCCTTTCGAGATCACTTGGAAAATCTTGGATTTCCACCTGCCTAGATGTGGCAGAACACATTGACAACGAGCATCTTGCTGACTTTATGCTGAATCTGAAAAGCATAACTGGCAAAGCTCTTGTTATCTCCATCAGCACGCGTCCAAGCTCGCAAGCCAATAGTTTTCATTCGACGGTCATTCCAATTGAAACCTGGAAAAAAATTTTCCAAACATCCGGCTTCGAAATTTACTCTGACAACTATTTTGATGAACTGGTTCGAGACGTTCACTTTGTAGGAACTGGGGCGGAGATTATATCTGTTTCTCATTGGCATAAGGTCAACCCTTTTCGAGATACCAAGAACCACCAGCATTATTTGATTGTACGGAATAATCAGAGAAAGAAACCGTTATCTCTGCCCGATCTTCGAAAGAAACTATCGGATATTCTGGACATTTCTTACCGGTGGAGAAAACGAGCCTTAGACCGCACATATCCCAAGCTAACATACTCTATTCATTTCATCCAAGATTGGGCCTTCGTCCGTAGCATCATGGATACTTGGCCGGCCGATCTATTGCGTGTCACTTTGCGGGAAGATTGCATCAGTAAATCATACCTGAAGGTAATTAAAGGATTTTTGACCCAAAAGGGTATCGAATTCACGATATTACATACGTCACATGATGCTCGTTCACTCATGTCCCCATCTCCTCACGAGAGCGAGATATGGATGACGGCAACTGAAGGAAATCACAGTGTTACCCATCAGTTAAACACCTCCGTCATGGCCATGGCGCGCGAGGCTGGATATCATACCGTTTCGCTCCAGCACGGGATGACGATTGCATCCTCAATATCCCCGGCCTCAGAAGTGATTGGTGTCTGGGACAGCAAGGCGAGTGGCGCTTTTGCTGCTGCTGTGGCAGACCCTTCAGCCCACACTATAGAGGTTGTTGGTTCACCTAAGGCTATCGATGCATCAATTGAACAACACATAGATGCCATCGCTAACAGGTTTGGTGACTGGACCAATGAATTCGAGAGCAAGCTTTTGGTTGCACTGAACCTTCATTGGTCGGTTCATCGCCACGGAGCGAATGAAACCCATTCATGGATCGAACGTTTAGTCACTCGTAATCCCGCACAGCTGTTCTTCGTAAAGCCTCATCCCGACGACAGTTCAATTTATGATTTTGTTTCTAGGAGGTTATATAAAAATATCATTCTGATTGATGATATTCTACTCACCTCAATGGACTGGCCCTTGATGCGGCTTTTAAAGGCAGTTGACGGGGTAATTACTACACAATCAACACTTATTCTTGATGCACTTATAGCTGGCACACCAGTTGCTCGACTTCCGGTGGAGGAGTTGAAAGCCTTTGATTCCGGTCTAAACAATGCTTCCTTCCCGTTTGATGATATTTCGATCATACCGATGATATCGCATGATGAATGGAGCCAAGGCGCTATTCCAATTGCGTTGTCAAACCCGACGATTTCTCTGCCGAAAGCCTTCGGTAATCATCCGTGTTTTTTCTCAAACATCATTGCTTTGAGCAATAATCGGAAAAGCCTAAATGCCAGTTCTGTTAAGGCTTCTACAGCTAAGGCTCTTTCTGAGGCGATGCAGCATTTGAACCTAAATGGCAATCCACATAAAGATATTTATGCAATTGATGCGGCGCTGGAGATATTTCTTAGCTAGATTTATTCCACTACTTATTTCTATGTGACCTGCCACTGAGAATTTCCTCCGGAATGGATTAGAATCCGGCCCGATAAAGGACGGACGAATGAAGAAGCAGCGATTTACGGAAGAGCGTAAGCGGTGTGCTGCTGGAGAAGCATACCGCCGTTCGCAAGGGCCGCATCCATGACGGCAAGGTCATGGTTATGCGATCCAACCTGCGCTGGTGCTCGGACGGTCTGGAGTTCACCTGCTGGAATGGCGAGGTCATTCGTCTCGCTTTCATCATCGATGCCTTCGACCGGGAGATCATTGCCTGGACGGCAGTTGCCAATGCGGGCATCTCCGGCTCGGACGTGCGCGATATGATGCTGGAGGCGGTCGAGAAACGCTTCCAGGCAACACGAGCCCCGCATGCTATCGAGCATCTCTCTGACAACGTCCTAAGTGCGGAAGAAAAAGGGCTTGGCAGACAAAGTTTCTCTGCTCGTCAGCATGCTCACGCTGCATGACGCTCGTCAAGTCACATCGTCGAACCAGGCGGCTTCCACTGGCATGGGAAAAGGTCTCGTCCATAGCAAACACAGGGTCCATCATTTTGGCCCTCACCGTCCTTAACACGAGCTTCTGATCCAGGTGGAAGACCCAAGCATTGTCTACAGGATCATCCGAAGGATGCCCTCACGGCTCTAACTGAAAGAGGTTCTTCCACCTGGTACCCGCCCTTCAACGAAGGGCCGGTAGTCTGAACCGCTTTTGACGACGGCGTGTACGACACGCGCCATCTTGTAACGGCCCGATTGTTACCGTGGAGAATATGTCTTGACGCGGGCGACGATCTCTTCGTCATCGACAAAGCATTCGAGGAATTCTTGCCATTTTGCGGCTGATTTGCGTGCGTCGGCCAGCAACTGTCTGAGTTCATCGATGCCGTCGTCCGTCAAAGCGGAAGTGGTTTGATCGTCGCCGGTTACGACGGTGATGATATTGCCATAGGTCAGGTTGTCGTCATTGTAGATGATCGCTTGAAGAAGATCGACATCCTCTTCGAGCATTTCGGCAACATAGTCGAGCGTGAAGACAAATCTGACCGTCGCCATCAGGCTGCCTCAGCGTGTTCTGCTGCGAGAGGCTTCCAGTTCCAAGGGAGCAACTCATCGAGCCGATTGATTTTGTGATCATGAATGCGGTCGAGCACATCGGCCAGATAAGCCTGCGGATTGAGACCGCTCATCTTCGCCGTTTCGATGATCGTCATGGCACGTGCCAGAGTTTCTGCGCCAGTATCAGCGCCCGCGAATAACCAATTCCGGCGTCCTACTCCTATCGGCCTCAGGGCTCGCTCCGCAGCATTGTTGTCCATGGCCACACGCCCGTCCTCCAGGAACAGGGATAATGACGGCCATCTGCTCAGCCCATAGCGCAAAGCCTTCGCCAGTTCGCTTTTGCCCGGAATGCGAAGCAACTGCTTTTCCGCCCATGCGCGCAGTTCCTCGACCTTTGGCTTGCTGTGCTTTTGACGCGTGACAAGCCGTACATCGGCGGGCCGACCTGCAATATCCCGCTCGATATCATACAGCGCGCCGATCTGATCGAGAGCCTCGCGCGCAATCTCGGATTTGTTCGCGGTCCAGATGTCATGAAAGTCACGCCGCCAATGTGCCCAGCAGGAAGCTTCGCGGAAGCGGCGCTTCCCGTCCGATCCCGGCTCATATAACTTCGCATAGCCTTTATAGCCATCAGCCTGAAGGATGCCGCTCGCCTCTCGCAGATGATGGACGTGTTCTTCCTTCCAGTCGGGAGCGAAGTAATAAACCGCACCCGGCGGTGCGCCGCCTGCCCATGGACGCTGATCGCGGACATATGTCCAGATCCTGCCCTTCTTCACACCTTTGCCCAGTCCCTTGTCGC
>NZ_JBCAUP010000033.1:0-59299 GCF_038433355.1 Brucella cytisi | reverse complement strand
GCGGCTGCCCGCTGGTAACGCAGTAAAAAGAGGCTGGTTGAATGAACGCAGCAACTGGCAATATGACGGCCCTGCATGAAGCAGGGCCGAACGATGGCGGCTCATCCGGCAAGACCGTTCTTTCGGCACGCGGACTGGGCAAGTCTTTTGGCGGCTTTCATGCAGTCAAGAATGTCGACCTCGATGTGGAACATGCTCGTGTTCACGCGTTGATCGGCCCCAACGGCGCAGGCAAAACCACGGTTTTCAATCTCCTGACCAAGTTCTTGCAGCCATCGAGTGGCGAGATCACGCTTCTGGGCGAAACCATCACCAAGACTGATCCGGCCAAGGTGGCCCGCATGGGTTTGGTGCGCTCGTTCCAGATTTCGGCCACCTTTCCGCACCTGACCGTGCTGGAAAATGTAAAGGTCGCATTGCAGCGTCCCAATGGGCTTGCCACACAGTTCTGGCGCTCGCTGTCAGCACTCGACCGGCTCGACGCACAGGCCATCGAGCTTCTGGAGCGGGTCGGCCTTGCCGATGCCCGTCATGCACTGGCCGCCGATCTGTCCTATGGCCGCAAGCGCGCGCTCGAAATCGCCACCACGCTGGCGCTTGATCCGAAGGTTCTGCTGCTCGATGAGCCGATGGCGGGCATGGGCCATGAAGATGTCCATACCATTGCCGCCCTCATTGCCGATGTGGCGAAGGATCGCGCGGTCTTGATGGTCGAACACAATCTCAAGGTGGTGGCCGACATTGCCCACCACGTCACGGTGCTGCAGCGCGGCGAAATTCTCGCCTCCGGCGATTATGCCACCGTCTCCAGGGACGAGCGCGTGCGCACCGCCTATATGGGAACCGAACATGAATAGAGGCCAACCGCTATTATCCGTGCGCGGGCTCAATGCCTGGTATGGCGAAAGCCATGCCCTGCACGGCGTCGACCTCGATATCTGGCCCGGCGAAACCATCACGCTTCTTGGCCGCAACGGCGTCGGCAAGACGACGACGCTGCGTGCCATCATGGGCATCATCCGCAAGCGCACTGGCACCATCACGCTCGACGGCAAGGACATCATGCGCGTGCCGCTGCATCGCATCGCCCATGCAGGTCTCGGTTTTGTGCCCGAAGAGCGCGGCATCTTTGCCACCTTGAGCGTGCATGAAAACCTGCTTTTGCCGCCTGTCGTCGCCAAAGGCAGTCAGGGCACGATGTCGCTCGACGAAATCTACGAACTCTTTCCCAATCTGCATGAGCGCCGCAACAGCCCCGGCACCAAGCTTTCGGGTGGCGAACAGCAGATGCTGGCAATTGCGCGCATCCTGCGCACCGGGGTCAAGGTGCTGCTGCTCGACGAGCCGACCGAAGGTCTTGCGCCCGTTATCGTGCAGCGCATCGGCGATGTGCTGGTGGAGTTGAAAAAACGTGGCATGACGGTGTTGCTGGTCGAGCAGAATTTCCGCTTCGCCGCCAAGGTCGCCGACCGCTTTTATCTCATGGATCATGGCGTGGTGACGGAAAACTTCCCCACCGCCGAACTGCCCGCCCGCATGGCGGCGCTCAACGAAGCGCTGGGGGTATGACACGATGACAATGATTTTTGGAATACCTTTGCAGGCACTTCTCGGGCAGCTGCTGGTCGGCCTCATCAACGGCTCCTTCTATGCCATGCTGAGTCTCGGCCTTGCCATCATCTTCGGGCTTCTGCGCATCATCAATTTCGCCCATGGCGCGCAATATATGCTGGGTGCCTTTGTCGGCTATCTGCTGTTGAGCTGGCTTGGCATCGGCTACTGGCCAGCGCTGATCCTCGCCCCGCTTATCGTCGGCCTCGGTGGCGCGATCATCGAGCGCGTGGCCCTGTCGCGGCTCTACAATCTCGATCCGCTCTATGGCCTGCTCTTCACCTTCGGCCTTGCCCTCGTGATCGAAGGCACGTTCCGCTATTATTATGGTGCTGCCGGTCAGCCCTATGCCGTGCCGCCTTCGCTTGCGGGCGGGCACAATCTCGGCTTCATGTTCCTGCCGAACTATCGCGCCTGGGTGGTCGTCGCCTCGCTTTTCGTCTGCCTCGGCACCTGGCTCCTGATCGAAAAGACCAAGCTTGGCGCCTATCTGCGCGCCGCGACGGAAAACCCCACTTTGGTCAAGGCCTTCGGCATCAATGTGCCGCTGCTCCTCACCTTCACCTATGCGTTGGGTGCGGCGCTTGCCGGTGTTGCGGGCATCATGGCCGCGCCGATCTATCAGGTCAGCCCGCTGATGGGGTCCAACATCATCATCGTGGTCTTTGCCGTGGTGGTCGTCGGCGGCATGGGCTCGATCCTGGGCGCCATCATCACCGGTTATGTGCTGGGGCTGGCGGAAGGCCTCACCAAGGTCTTCTATCCGGAAGCCTCCAGCATCGTCATCTTCGTCATCATGGCTATCGTCCTTCTGGTTCGACCCGCCGGACTGTTCGGGAAGGAGGCCTGATATGGCTGATACTGCTCTCAAGACCGCTCTCAGGGCCACCGCAGCCCCGCGCGACAGCAAGGCGCCTGCCGTCAACAGCCTCTCGGTCATCGTCCTCGGCATCGCCCTTGTGGGACTGCTGGCTGCACCCTTCATGGTCTACCCCATCTTCCTGATGAAGATGTTGTGCTTTGCGCTGTTCGCCTCCGCCTTCAATCTTCTCTTGGGCTATACCGGCATTCTGTCCTTCGGCCATGCGGCCTTCTTCGGCGGCGCTGCCTATATCACAGCCCATACGGTGAAAGTCTGGGGCGTCACGCCGGAACTCGGTCTCGTACTCGGCGTTCTCGCCGCAGCCGCCCTTGGCCTCGTCATCGGTTATCTCGCCATTCGCCGTCAGGGCATCTATTCGACGATGATTACGCTGGCATTGGCGCAAATGTTCTTCTTCTTCTGCCTGCAAGCCACCTTCACCCATGGCGAAGACGGATTGCAGGGTGTGCCGCGTGGATATCTCTTCGGCATCATCGACCTCAACCAGCCGATGAACATGTATTATTTCGTGCTGGCCGTGTTCGTCCTTGGCGTCTTCGTCATCTGGCGCATCATCAACTCGCCCTTCGGCATGATCCTGAAGTCGGTACGCGAAAACGAGAACCGCGCGGTTTCGCTCGGCTATTCCGTCAACCGCTACAAGCTTGCAGCCTTCGTCATGTCGGCAGCACTCGCGGGTCTTGCAGGCGGCCTGAAGGCGCTTGTCTTCCAGTTTGCAACGCTGACCGATGTCGGCTGGCAGATGTCGGGCGAAGTGATCCTCATGACGCTTCTGGGCGGTATCGGAACACTCATAGGCCCCATCGTCGGCGCTGCTTTCGTCGTTGCGCTGCAGAACTATCTCGCAACATCCGACTTCCCGGTAACGATCGTGACGGGCGTCATCTTCATGGCATGCGTCCTCCTCTTCCGTAAGGGAATCGTAGGCGAGTTCTATGGATGGCTAGAGCGGAGGAAATGAGCATGAGCGAAGCATTACCGATTTATCGCACAAGCGTTTCATCGAACTGGATAGACTACAATGGCCATATGGGGGACTATGCCTATGGAATTGTCTTTTCTGACGCGGCGACCACTTATATGGATCGAATTGGAATCGACGCTGTTTATCGTGCAACAAATAATGCTACGCTCTACACGCTCGATAGTCGTATCGCGTATCTGAAAGAATGCCATGCCGGTGAAACATTGCAGGTAGAATTGGCATTGATCGATGCTGATCACAAACGTTTGCATGTATTCATGAGATTGTTCAATGCCGATGGGGAGATATTGGCGCTTTGCGAGCAACTCTTGATGCACGTGAGTCGAGAAGGGAAGCATCCACGGGCAGCAGATCTGCCGAAAGACGTGCGAGATGTCGTCTTGGCGGATCTCCAGAGTTCGAAGTCTGTTGGGAAAGCAGAAAGGATCGAACGGCGTATTGGTCTTCGAAGTTAGCAGATTGTTCTGACAAATCGCCAAACTAACCGGCAGCAGAAGCTCTGGAAATTTACAATCAGGCCGCTGCTTTTGGACTGGCACTCAGTGTTTTCATCCAGACGGTTAACCGAACGGTAGCGCTCAAAACCCGTGAAACGCCATATCGAGCGCGGATACGATCTCGTCATGCAAAGCAGAAAGGTTCGTGACTGGGTTCTTCAATGCTGACACCGGAATTGCCGACATGAACTGTGTAACCAAGACATGTTCTTCTCCTTCAATCTCAAAGCTTGGATTGAGCCGCTTCGCCGGAATAGGGGCCAGTGCTTTATTAATAATAGGGATGACAATACGTGTTTTAAGCTCATCCAGTAGATCAGCCTGTACGTCGAGCACATAGCCGCCGCCCGGGTTGGAATAGACGTCATATCTCGCCATTAGAATTGACGATAACGTTCGAGAGGTAGGCCATTTGCTTCAACGTAAGCATTGGAACTTTGGATCGCCGGTCGATTATCTTCTTTCCAAAGCGCTGATTTTGCAGCAGCAAGCGCCTGCTCAATCCCACTCTCGGCTGCACGCGAGATATTTATCTTATAGCGACGCGCTTCAGAAAGAAGCTTATTATCGATTGAAAGATTGGTTGCGCGTTTGAATGTCCGGGCGGGTTCCTGCTGTTGCATAAGATATGCTCCTTTGACTGGCAATTATATGCGCATAATTATGTGCATTCAATCAGTATCTGTTTGCAATTCCCAGGCAGAAAAGGGTTGCGGACTGGACGTATAGATATGTGCTTCGTCACCATTCCGCGATGTGTCGCCCTGCGTTCCAAAAATTACTCGGGCCCAGCAATGCCGGAACAACAGTTGACGCTCCCTTCGGGAGCGGAATAAGCAAATTTCTGACTGACAATCATAATTAATTGGCTTGCGCACAACGCAATGGTACGGGTGGATATTAAATGGATCTGTCACAAATTTTTCAGATCGTCCGCGCTATGCGTCTGAGCGATGCATGGTCGAGGAGAGTGTGAAGCGGATGGCAGTCGAAGCAAGGGCGTTCATTTTCGCAGAAGTGTCATCCTGTACGCAGTCTTCTTCTACGTCCGCTATCCGGTTTCCTGTCGTGAGCTTCAGGAGATTCTGGCTGAACGCGGCATAGTCGTTGTTCATGCGACGCTGAACCGATGGGTTGTTCGTTACTCTCCTCTGATTGCCGCACAGGCGCAGATGCGCAAACGACATACGGCCAGATACTGGAGTGTTGACGAAACCCATCTCAAGGTTCGGGGCGAATGGGTGTATTTGTATCGTGCGATCGACCGCGATAGCCAAAACCTGATTTCATGCTCTCCGAACGCCGGGACATGGCCGCAGCCAGCAGGTTTTTCAGGAAAGTCATTGCAGCCAACGGCGTTCCCGAGAGGATTTTCATCGACAAGAGCGGAGCCAATCTGGCTGAGTTGCAAGCGGTCAACACAATCCTGACAATCACCGGGCCTGAAGGGATCATTGAAATCCGACAGGTCAAGTATCTCAATAATATCCTTGAACTAGCTGGACGCCGTGATTTCTGAGGACGGTTTGGACAACATTGACGATCTTTTTGCGTCTGCCCCTCTCATCCAGTGTCGACACCACCACCATAAGTAGCCTTTTCTCTCAACTTTGTGCCCCTGTCGGGCAAAATCACGACGCAGCGGGTTGGCCGGCCTCTCCGGACATAGTCAACGTTACGACCGAAGTGCTTCGATCTCTCGCCGTTGCTTGGAATGTTTTTCCGGATTTTGCTCTCTGAGTTTCTGCAGGTTCAGGACCTTCCAGCGCACTGCGGGAAGGTTTGCCGCCTGTGGCAGGCCAATCGACTCGAAGTGTGGATCCCCATCGTGGAGAGAAAGCAGAAAGCGCATCGCCTTGTCGTCGAGGCGGGCGAGGAGGTCAGCCGTGAGCCTCGCCCGCGCTGCTTTCAGCTCGTCCAGGCTCACAGCGTCGATTGTCATGCCTTCGAATTCCTTGGCGAATGCCTCGTCAATCCCGGATAGCGAGGGCCGTACCAGTTCGTGCGGAGGGCGGCCCGAGCTCGCGACATAGATGAGGAAGGTACGGAACAGCGCGTCCGTCAGTCCTTCGTTTTCATAAAGCAGCTTCACATCGTACAGATCGCGCGGATGCTGTCGGTCAACTGCCGCATGCAGTTTTCCCCCGAAGAGGTCTTCGAACGAGACCACCTGCATCTCAGCAAAGCCGAACTCGTCTTCGACTGACGGGCAAACACGGCGGATCTCCGGGGCGTGAACGGTTCCCCGTGTGACAGGGGACGTCTCGACTTTAATCTCGGCGCTGCCCTGCCGGACGAGAAGCCGGGTGTCGTTGTTGCCACCGCCGGCGATCCGCTGGACGGCGACACCGCGCAGATTGCGCTGAAGGTCTTCACGGATGTGCTCGAGGGTGGTGTCAATGCCCTTCATTGTCGTCTCACGATCCTCGACCGGAAGATAGACAAGATCGATATCGACTGAGAGCCGTGGCATATCGCGATAAAACAGGTTGATCGCCGTGCCACCTTTCAGCGCAAAGGCATCATAACGGGCGATGAATGGCAAGGTTCGCACCAGAAGCTCGACCTGGCGCATGTATCGCTCACGAGCCATGAGGGGTCTCCTTCGGCATGAGATCGGTAGGAATTGTGATCCGGTAGACGGGATGCAGCCGACCACCCGGCGTAAGCGCGCGATCACCTTTGCCGAGATCTATTCCCGACATATCGATGTGGCGGCGCCAGGCGTGACTGTGCTTGTCGGCGTAGACAAAAAAGAGCCGCTTGGCTTTCACGCTGCGGCATTGAGCGAGCAATGTCGTCATTAACCTCGGGCGCAGATTGGCGAGGCTCTCGAACGCGACATCGACATTGTGGAAGCTCTCTCCCTTCGGGACCTCGTCAAGTATTTCGAGGATCGCGCGTTCAGGCGACGACATTGGCATCGGCCAGCGCCATGGGCTTTGCGCGAGCCCTTGATCACCGTCATCGGAAAGGTCGAAATCGGTGTTCTCGACCCCGCTCGTCTCCTCCCCAAACAGCGTGTTGCTCTTGACCGTTACGTGTGCGTCCATCGGCATCTTCGACAGCCAGGACGGGACGTCTGAGCCATAGAGGTAGAGAGCAAACTCGCCACCGAAGGACAGATAATGCGTGTGGCCGCGCAACGAGAGGGCGCTCGTGCCGCCGACATGAAATCTGTGCTGCATGAGCCAGACGGCGGACAGCAGCGGTATCTTCCACCCACTGACAGCTTCCAGATGGGCATCTGATGAAAACGGGCGACGGTAAACGCCGGTCGCGACAGGTTCAAGCCAGCCCTGCTTGACGTACCCGGAAACGGATTGGCGCGAGATGGCGTGGCGGGTCATCCAGCCCGAATCCACCAGGAAACCAGGAGGTACTTTCTGAAGGAGCAGCTTTAATTTCGTCTCAGTTTGTCCACTCATGTTTAACGTAATGGCACATAAGTAAAGTGATTGCGAGCGCTACTTTATAGAATGGCCATTATGTCAATTCTGCCTTGACGCATAATCGAGATTTTAAAGTGGAAGGGCGCAGCAGCCTGCATATGGACGCAACATGGTTCTGTCGCAAATGTTCGTTTGGGGTACGGTCGGCCTTAACTATAGACGGATTCATGCTGCAAGTTCGACGAAGATCTTGAATGGCGAGCGATTGTCATTGGCGAACTGGTTCTTGCGGATCATGTCGGCGACCTCGATGCCCGCAAGGGTAGCCGACGCCGAATGAAACGCCTTGAAGCGCATAATCGGTTTTGTAAGCCGCTTGATGAAGCGATGATCCTGTTCAAGGGTATTCTTGAGATACTTGACCTGTCGGATTTCAATGATCCCTCCGGTTCCGGTGATTGTCAGGATTGTGTTGACCGCTTGCAACTCAGCCAGATTGGCTCCGCTCTTGTCGATGAAAATCCTCTCGGGAACGCCGTTGGCTGCAATGACTTTCCTGAAAAACCTGCTGGCTGCGGCCATGTCCCGGCGTTCGGAGAGCATGAAATCAGGTTTTGGCTATCGCGGTCGATCGCACGATACAAATACACCCATTCGCCCCGAACCTTGAGATGGGTTTCGTCAACACTCCAGTATCTGGCCGTATGTCGTTTGCGCATCTGCGCCTGTGCGGCAATCAGAGGAGAGTAACGAACAACCCATCGGTTCAGCGTCGCATCGAGCGGACGACCAAAGTACTGGGTCAAGACTTTTGTTGCCAGGCCGATCTGATCGACCCGGCAAACGTCCCGGTCATGCCCGGATGAAGGCAAGCAGATCTGTGTTGATCAGGTCGGGGTGGGTTGCAAACATCCCGTGAGACAGCCCCTCATACGTCTTGAGCGTACCGTTCTTCAAAAGCTTGATTGCCTTGTGCGCTGAATTGTCGATCGGAACCACCTGATCATCGGTCCCGTGCATTACCAGAACCGGCAGGGATATCGCCTTCAGATCCTCGGTGAAGTCTGTTTCCGAAAACGCGGTGATACAATCAAATTGTGCCTTGGCACCACCTGCCATGCCCTGGCGCCACCAATTGTTAATCAGCCCCTGGCTGATACTGGCGCCCTCCCGATTGAAGCCGTAGAATGGCCCTGAGGGAATGTCGATGAAGAACTGTGCCCGGTTCGCAGTCAGCGCCTTGCGGAAGCCATCGAACACCTCAATAGGCAAACCGTCGGGGTTTGTCTCGGTCTTCAGCATGATTGGCGGCACGCCGTTGATCACGACTGCCTTTGCAACCCGTCCAGGCTCGGCACGCGCAACATAGCGCACAACCTCGCCACCGCCCGTCGAGTGACCGATATGCACGGCGTTTTTCAGATCAAGCGCACGAGCAAGTTCTGTAACATCTGCAGCGTAGGTGTCCATCTCGTTGCCCGTATTCGTCTGGTCCGACCGCCCATGCCCACGTCGGTCATGGGCGACCACACGATAACCCTGCGACAGGAAGAACAGCATCTGTGCGTCCCAGTCATCCGAACTGAGCGGCCAGCCGTGATGAAAGACGATGGGCTGAGCATCCTTCGGGCCCAGGTCCTTGTAGAAGATGTGCGTTCCGTGTGAAGTAGCGATAGCAGACATAGTGGTTGCTCCAATGTTGTGGGCGTTTACCGACGCTGTGGGCGCTTGTTCAGCCGCCAAGGCAAGATTTGGTGAAAGGAACGTCGATATTGCGGCCCCCGCACCGACAGCCAGGACATGGCGTCGGCGAAGGGATAGCGCGTCTGCACGCTGATGTTTGGGGCAGATGGTCACAAATTAGCTCCTTGTCGGGTTCTTAATCTGAGCCCCGGTGCCGACGGGCGCAGCCTTCGGAAAAAGGCCCTGATCTTCGGAATTGGTGGATAGCTCGCACGATTTGACGAGGCACGATAATCGGGCCGCGCGCGCAACAACCCGAGAGCCGGATGCGCGGCTTCCGCTGAAGATGCCATGTTTTGTTCGGATATCATCTGGCGGTCCCGGACGACGCGCACGCCCCAATCGTCAGCAGCAGAACAGTTCGACTCCAGTTCATTTCAAATCTCCCGTTTAAGTTGGATTTGCCCACAATTTGCTGCAGCGCATTACTATCTGCTAGTATGATTTATGTGAATGGCCCTATCATTTGTAGTGATAAGTGGATCGCCGCAACCTTGCCGGTCTTCTGGTCCTTCAGGCTGTTGTCGAGGCAGCCAGTTCCGGCTGCTGAATGGAGTTGCCCCTTAAAAACCGGACATTTTCAGGATTGAGCATTTCGGCTCAGGAACTCTCGTGGAGATTGATATCCTAAAGCCTTGTGCGGGTGAAGATTGTTATAGTGCTCGAACCATAATGGCAGTTGAGCCATGACGGTTTCGGCATCTGGGGTCGGGTTGATCCGGACATAGTCGCGCTTGAATGTTTTGACGAAAGCCTCAGCCATTCCATTTGACTGCGGGCTACGCACTGGTGTTCTGCACTGTTCCATACCGATATCCCGGAGCAAGGACGCGGTGCTTTTCGCAATGAAGCATGAACCATTGTCGGTAAGCCACTGGATGGGCTCTGCCAGCATATTGATGCGCCCGAAGCGGTTTTCTACCGCCGTGATGACAAGATCCTGCACGTCTTCGCTCTTGATGCCTTCTGTCGTGGCCACATGAGCGATTGCTTCCCGGTCACAGCAGTCGAGCGCAAAAGCAACGCGGACCTTTTCCTTGTTGTCGCACGTGATTTCGAAGCCGTCGGAGCACCATCTGGTATTGGAGCGCTCAACGGTCACTTGCCCGTCGTGTCTGCGTTCACCGGCAGCTCCGGTATGGCGCTGAAGGAGCAGATCATGCTGCTTCATCACGCGATAAACACGTTTGGCGTTCGGCCATGAACGCCCCTGTTCACGGGCCTTGCGCCTTAGAATGGCATGAACGCGCCGATAGCCATAGGTCGACATTTCTTCAATGACCGCCTTGATCTGAGCAACCAGATCAGCGTCGGGAAGCGGAGGTCTCCCTCGGGCTCTGGAAAGGGTGCCTGTGGCGCGCGCAGCGATATTCGACCGGGCAACGCCTAACGTCTCGCATAGCGCCTTCATCGCAAAACGTCCTTCGGCAGCGAGATTGAGTGCAGCAGTCGTTATGGAATGGCCCGCCCCTTTCCCCAGCGTCTGTTAGGATGCTGTCGTGTGCGAAGAAGAAAGGAACGAGCCAATGACTATTGTGATCCTCGGAGTTGATCTGGGCAAGACATCTTGTAGCGTTGTGGGTGTTGATGCAACTGACGCGGTGGTTGCTCGCAGAACGATGCGCCGTCAGACGCTAATTGATTACGTAACGAAACTCCCGGCTTGCGTTGTGGCGATGGAAGCATGTTGTGGCGCCCATCACCTGGGCTGGTTGTTTGCGGCACAAGGCCACGAGGTCCGGCTGATGTCGCCGGAATATGTTCGCCCGTACATCAAGGCCCAGAAAAACGATGATCGGGACGCTGAGGGCATTGCCGAAGCTGCATCTCGACCGACCATGCGTTTCATCGATCTTAAGAGCCAGGAGCAACTGGATATCCAGACACTGCATCGGGTGCGTTCTCGCCATGTGGCAGAGCGAAGGAATCTGATCAATCAGCTTCGCGCAATTCTGTTGGAACGTGGGATCATCTTCCCGGTCGGACGGCGAAAACTCGAACTTGGCGTGGATAGCTTGCTTGCCGAGGCTGTAGAGGTCGTGTCACCGCGTGTGTATGAGCTGGTTGGCGATTTGCGTGTGGAATGGAAGGACCTCGACACGAAGATCGAAGCCTTGAATACTGAATTTATCCAACTGGCACGCAATGATGCCGCCATGCGCAGGCTGACATCTATCCCCGGTATAGGTGTGCTCAATGCTACGGCCCTGGTGGCTGCGGTGGGAGATGCAAGCAGCTTCAAGAAAGCGCGCGATCTGGGTGCCTGGCTCGGACTGGTTCCCAAACAGTACAGTACTGGCGGTAAACCCCGACTGCTTGGAATATCGAAACGTGGAAACACCTATTTACGCACTCTGCTCATTCATGGTGCTCGCGCAGCGTTACCGTCACTTTCAACGAGTGACACGCCTCTGGGGCAATGGCTGAAGGCCATGATCGAGCGCGGCGTACACCGTAACGCTGTGGTTGTAGCGTTAGCAAACAAGTTGGCGCGGATAGCATGGGCTGCCCTGCGCAAGGAAACTGGTTTCGACCGCAGCTACCCGGCGGCTGTGTAATAGGATCGGCTACATACAAGGAACGCGTAGCCAACGAAGTTTGCAGGAAGGATCGTGAAGATGGCCTGACAGTCGAACGGCGTTTGGAAAGCCCGGCCAAAAAAATGGCACCTGTTGCCGAAGTCTTTATTGGGGCTCTGAACGTGCGGATGTCCATCTTGGCCATGAGCTTGCTCATGAGACCGTATACGTTGACGCAGACTGATCAGAACACCGTAAAATCCTCTTGCAACGGGGCGGGCCATACGTTTTTTGGGCCGTTGGCGATTTCGAGGGCCTCCTTGAGGATTTCCCCTTCCATCGTCTTTTTGCCCAGCAGGCGCTGTAATTCCTTCACCTGAGCCTGAAGCGCCCGGTATTCCGAGGCAGGGACAACCTCCTCTTCGGCTGCCGTTGCAACCAATGCACCCTGTGAGGCAAGTTTGCGCCACGCGAACAGCTGGTTAGGCGCAATGCCATGACGACGGGCGACCAGACTGACCGTCGCGTCCGTCTCGTAGGTTTCGTGGACAATCGCAAGCTTCTCCGCTGTACTCCAGCGTCGACGCCGCTCAGGGTCGGAAAGAATTTCCATCTTAATGCTATTACCAGTCATAATGTGAACAGTAGTCCTATCACTTATTTAAGTGGCAGAAACTGTCCGGGCAATTAGGGGGCTATTCCACTGAATGCTTTGGATGACTTAAATCGAGAGGGTCACAGCATTAAAGGCGACTTCTCACTACCAGCAGAGCGCGTCATTCGTTGCCAGAACCAGATTATCGAACGGCGTGGAAGGTAGCGCCGCCTTAACGGAAATGTGCGGAGTTGGATGATACGCCCGGTGCATTACCGAAGAACACCAGCTTCACTATCGCCGCCACCGTTTTCCAGCCGAAATCATCGCGCATGCAGTCTGGCTCGGTTGTGTCGCAAATTTTTCAGTAGGTTAAATACGGCCTTATCCGTGGACGCAATTATGCTGCGAGCTCCGCGAACACTACGAATGGAGAGCGATTGTCATTTGCGAATTGGTTCTTGCGGATCATGTGTGCTACTTCGATCCCAGCAATGGTAGCTGAGGCTGACTGAAACGCTTTGAAGCCCAACATGTGTTTGGTCACCCGCTTGATGAAACGATGATCCTGTTCAAGGATGTTGTTCAGGTATTTGACCTGAAGAATCTCAATTAGCTTGTCTGTACCAGTGGTCTTAAGGATATTGTTTATAGCCTGCGCACCAGCCAAATTAGCTCCGCTTTTATCAATGACAATCTTGTGCGGAACGCCGTTGCTTGCGATAGCCAATTTAAAGAAACGCCGTGCAGTACCGAGGTTTCGGTGCTCAGAGAGCATGAAATCAAGGGTCTGACCGTCACGATCAACAGCCCGATACAGATATGTCCATTTCCCTTTGACCTTTATATAAGTCTCATCACCCCCCCATGAACCAGACGTCGGTCGTTTACGTTTCTGTGCCTGTGCAGCAATCTGCGGCGCGTATCGAACGACCCACCGGTTCAATGTTGCATGGTCAATCTCTACGCCGCGTTCAACCATTATTTCCTGAAGATCACGATACGAAACTGAATAACGAACATAGAAGAAAATGGCATACAGAATGACACTTTGGGGGAAATGCGTTCCCTTGAAATCGACCATGTTCAATGCCTTGCGTCAATCTGTAACCGACGCAACTCATCGCATATATGTTCAGACATGAAAAGTTTGCGACAAAGCCGAAAATTCCACCTAAACGCACTCAATATTTCGAAGATCCGTTAAGGTGATGTGGTGGATGGCGCCCTCCGACGGCATCGAATGTGCCAAAATGGTTTTTTGCAAAACCCAAGAGAGGAGCCACCCACCATGGACGATATTACGACAATTGGGCTTGATATCGCTAAAAATGTTTTCCAATTGCACGGTGTCGATGCGCAGGGGCAGGTCGTTCTGCGCAAAGCCTTGCGCCGCGCCAACATGATCGCTTTCTTCACAAAACTACCACCCTGCCTGATCGGCATGGAAGCCTGCTCGACAGCCCATCATTGGGCCCGCACACTGATGGAACTGGGACATGAGGTCAGGTTGATCTCACCGGCCTACGTCAAGCCTTTCGTCAAAAGGCATAAGAACGATGCCGCCGATGCGGCAGCAATCTGCGAAGCGGTTCGTGTCAGTGAAGAGTGAAGAACAGCAAGCGACATTGATGTTGCACAGTGCGCGGGAACTGCTGATCTCGCAGCGAACTGCGCTGATGAATGCACTGCGTGGCCATTTTGCAGAGCTGGGCATAGTGGTCGCGCAAGGCGCTCGCAATGTTGGAGACCTTCTTCTCATCCTGGAAAGAATGGGACAGGGTTCCAATGAGAAGGCTCTTCCAGAAACAATGTGGCTCGCATTGCAGCCGCTGGCGAACGCCCTGATTGGGATTGAAGCTGAGATTGCCAAACTCGACAAGGAGATCCTCGCCATACATCGCAAGGATGCCGTCAGTCTTCGTCTTGCCTCGATCCCCGGTATCGGGCCGGTTACGGCGTCGTTTCTATCAGCAAGTATCCCGGATCCGGGACTTTTCGAGGGTGGACGAGAGTTCGCAGCATTCCTCGGGTTGGTGCCTCGGCAATATTCCAGCGGCGGCAAGCCGAGGCTTGGCCGGATCTCCAAAATGGGTAACCGACATTTGCGAAAGCTCTTGGTGGTTGGCGCACATGCGGCGCTCTACAGCATCAAGAATGGTAAAACCAAATCGCCGCTGGCAGACTGGGCAAGAGCCTTGCTGGCGAAGAAATCCTTCAAACTGGTAGCTGTCGCGCTGGCGAATAAAATGGCGCGGATCGCATGGGCGATCATGACCAGAGCCGGGCATTACCAACCAAACCTTGCGACCCAATAGACCAAGCATTACCCGAACTGCCCAAGAGGCACAAAAGTTGGCGGCGTGACGAAGGAGTGATGTGAAGGCACAAGCGGAATGGACCGCACGAACCCAAGGACCCGTGGTAGCGTATAGCGCGTCAAAGCGCGATAAGGTGATAGGGATCGGTTTGAGCGCAAAACATCAGGGCCAGCGGTCATATCAAACCGCGCTTACAGGCCGGAGACATGACTGCACCCGACCCGCAAAGCTCAAACATCGCCGAAATCACCTTGCCAAGCGGGCGCCATCCAGACACGACGCCACCGGAACGCCCCTTCTCAAACGGCATCAAGTGCCTAACGTGGTCGTGTTGGAACGCCACAAAGAAGAAGGCCCTTTCCATGGAGAAGATCACCACAGTCGGGCTCGATCTGGCCAAATCCGTTTTTCAGGTTCATGGCATCACCGAAGAAGGTGCTGTGATCGTGCGTCGGGCACTGCGTCGATCACAGGTGTTGGACTTTTTCGCAAGTTGCAGCCTTGCCTCGTAGGCATGGAAGCTTGGTAAGCGTTCGCTGAGGCCACTTGTGTTTTAGCTTGACGGCTTGAAGTTCCATGGGAGCAGGTCGTCGAGGCGGCTTTGGGGTGGCTTGCGGGCGCTAAGGCGTGCGGCGACAGGATACCAATCTGCGGGAATTACCCTCACAGTCAATCGTGCCTCAATCCAAGGCAGCCAACCTTTGGCAGCTTGCCGGTTGAGCCATTGCTCCATGATTTGCTTAACGTCGCTTTCCGACCAACCCGCCCATTCCCCTGCAATGGAAAGGAGGTTGCCAGAAAACGCCGGAGATACCTCATGACGCAGAATCTGCTCGATTTCGTCACGCTGATAAGGCGACCGTAAAAGCACTGCTGCAATACGATCGTAGTCGGTCTCGTCAAACGACGTATCGAGAAACAACTCGCTTAGAACGGTCCAAACCGGGAGGCGTTGACGGATATCGAGTTCGCGATCCATAGGGAAACAATGGCAGAGTACTTGAATGACCGCAATGGGGTCGGAGGCCGAAGCGACCTTTCACGATCGCATTCACTTCTGCGAACGTTCTTTCGTGTAACGCATTAAAGCTAATGCTATCTAATTTTTGGTACAAAACCGATTCCGAACCCGAACAGCCGACCGATCTTCTCCAAAGTCCCAAGCGTGGGGTTCGCCACGCCAGTTTCGATCTCCGCAACGTGTCGCCTAGTCAGCGACAGCGTCTTTGCAAACTCTTCCTGCGTCATGCCGAATCCTTTACGGATCTCCGCCTCAGCATCGGGCAGCCTCAGATCCCCAGTTCGAGCAAGTTCCGCCAGTGCTCGCCGGTTTTCCAGTATCTCCTCTGTCGTCGGCTTCTTCCATCGAGCCATTTAGCGGTCCTTTGCCATCATTGACACGCGGCCAGAACGCTGTCCGCTATCGCGATACAGCGTCCCATTGCACGATCCAGAATATTCGTAGACGCTCCCATTTCTTTTGCCATGGCCGGAGCCTGGCGCAGATGTTCGGCAAACATGGCAAGCGTAGCTGCGAACGCACTGTGCTCAGCAGGATCAGGCATCAGTTCGCCGCAAATGTGCTTCCAATCGGGAAGATGGTCGCGACCTCTGTTACGCATCATCGCCCATCGGGTCGAGCGAACGGTTCCCTCTTTGGCGAGCCGCATTGGCGCGAAATCAAAGAGCGGTGACAGGCGGACTGAGGTCAACCGGCTCGGTCGGCATGATTTGTGCGCAGATAGAAAAGCAGCAAGGCAGTTAGCGGCATGGCGATAAGCACGAATGCCAACACGAGATCAGGAATGCCAAACGCAGTATAGATAATATCGGCGCAATCGAGGTTTGCCAGCATCAGCGAGAAGATGGCGAGACTGACGCAGATGTAGAACAGCCAAACCTCATATTTCGCTACGGGACGAAGCAGGCGAAAAAGTCGCAATGCCAGCGGAAGCACGAACAGCATAAATGCACCCATCATCGCATCGTCGTCACTGCCCGAACTGAACAGTTCCTTGCAGAAGGAGGGACCATTATCCGTTGGTGACGTAAACCCTGGCGACAAGACTTCCCAGTGCTGGCCGATATAGGCCACCGCCGCAAGAAGGGTGATGTAGGCAATAGACAGGATTGTATACATGCTTCGTGTGCTCATGCGTCCTTTTGTATTTTGTCATCGTGCTGATTGATACGTTCAGCTCGGCGTAATGCACCCAATTTAAGTTAGCCGAGAACGCGCTTCCTGTCCTTGCTCATCTGGGGCGACTAGTGCGTCGAGCCTTGTCGATGAGGTGAGGTAGACCATTTCGCCTTTCTGCCCCTGTAGCCGCTGTTTCAGCGCTCAACTCCCACCGTCGGGCGGTCTCTGAGAAGCGTGAGCAAAGCCGGAATGATATAGAGATTTTCTCGGCCCGCTTTCGTTTCCTGGAGAAGGCCGTGATCGGTAAGTGATTTCAGATAGACCGCCGCTGACTGGCGTTTGGCGATGCCGGCGGCCACCAAATCGCTGACTCGATAATAGGGGTTGACGAAAAAGACCTCAGCGAATCTACGCGAATAGATCTTAGGCAGTTCGCCCCGGATACGAGCAGTTATCTGATCGAGAAGATAACGGATCGCCCGGATTCGATCGGTCGACCAGATCGTGCTCTCTTGCACGACCGCCAGCATGTAAAGGATTCACTCTTCCCATGCACCTTCTGTCGTTCGGCTTGCGGCGGTAGCGGCGGGGGGTCGTTAGAGGCGCGATCCGGTTGAAACGGCATGTCGATGTTCCTTGCTGTGATCGACATGTCTGAGTCGATATGTCGTTAGCATCGACAGGTTGGAGGAATATGTCGATGAATTCGAATTATGTCGACATATCAACTTCGCAGCAAGCGCCTCTTCGCCGTACAGAGAATGTTGGAGTGGTGGAGAGGCCCGAAGCCTTGGTCAGGTTCACTCTGAAACGATCTGGCCGACGTTCCTGCCCTTGCCGCGTTTTGATTTTCACGGATTGGCTTTGTTTCACCAGCTGTTCAGACAGTTGCAGAATCACTTTGGCGGTTGAAATAGCGCCAAGACGGTAATACCTTGTATATAATCAGTATTACACAGGTGCAGAAATGGCAACCACAGTGACATCGAAGGGCCAGGTTACGATCCCAAAAGCAGTTCGGGAATTGCTTGGGATCAGGCCCGGGACCAAAGTGGATTTTCATCGAACCCCTGACGGGAAAGTATTCCTTGTTAAAGCTGATGGGCCAAAAACATTAAATCGATTTCAGAAGCTGCGTGGTCACGCTGGCAAGGGGCTCGATACAGATGCAATTATGGCGCTGACACGTGGTGAAACGTGACTCTGGTTGACACAAACGTTCTTCTGGATGTTGCGACAGATGATTCACAGTGGGCGGAATGGTCGACCGGGCAACTTGAAACCGCCAGTCTGACGGGACCGTTGCTTATTAATGAAGTGATCTATGCAGAACTCGCAGTTCGTTATGAGCGAATAGAGGCCCTGGACCATTTTATTGAGGCTGCCGGTCTTCAAATGGCATCATTTCCCAGTGAAGCACTTTTTCTGGCAGGCAAAGTCTTTACCGGATATCGAAGGACAGGGGGCTCGCGAACTGGTGTGCTGCCCGATTTTTTCATTGGTGCACATGCAGCCGTTCAAAAAATGCCACTTCTGACTCGAGATGTCGGGCGTTACCGGACATACTATCCGACGGTTGCGCTGATCACTCCCAATGCATTGTAAACGGTCCAACGATTAAACGCGCTTTAGCTGCCCATTCTGGCGAGTACTGCGGAAAATCCGCAGTTGAGGTGAGGAGAGGGGCAATACCTATTGCACTTATCGGTGTTCAGATTGTCAATGGGCGCAATATTGCATTGCAAGTACAAAAGGATGGCCAAGTCGCAGGCTTGGAACGACTGAACCTATAAGGCGAAAAAATGCAGACAGAGTCAACGCAGGATGATGCACGATGGCGGCTTTGGATAGGCGGAGTGCTGCTAGCGCTCCCGGTTATTCAATTCAGTCAAATCATCATACCGTGTTTTATTGCCGAAGGGGTATGCAGCTCAGCCCCACTGGATCGGTACTATTTGATCATGGTGGTGTTGCAGCTGCCGTTGTTTTTGGCCGGACTTCTCAGCCTTGTTCCGCTTCGCCACTTCCAGATCTCTCTGCGCGTTTGGAAAGCTGTCCGTGTTTCAATCCTTTTGTGGGGACCTCTCAGCCTCGCGATAATGATCGGTATCATCTCATCGACCGTAGGTCCGGATGGATCGGGAGTTCCGAACGTCGTCCATTTATTTATTCTCACCAACATCGTTGCCGCAATTATTTTGCCCCCGTTGCTTCGTGCGCGCGTTCAGAAATCGGTGCGATCGATCGGGCTGGCTTTTTTCGGAATGATCGTTGCCAGTTTCATCGCATGGCTAATGGCAAGTGTATTCATATCCTGGAAGATAGAACATCGTGCGGCGCTCATCGCACCAGAAGGGTACCAGTTGTTCATACCAAAATTTCGCCACTGCCGGAATTACGTTCCGATAGGCGATTACTCGTCGTTCTGGTTATTGCAGTATGCGATATCCTTCGGCAGCCCTGACCCGGGAAGTGCCGCTTACGGCCCCCAGCCCTATCACCTGGTGCTCGTTCCTGCGGGTGTTGTTTCCTCAGACAGTGCGAACAGCTACCATTGGTCATTTTGGCAGCAGGATTTCGTAAAAGGCCTAAGTGGGCTCTGCCACCCTTAAGAGGAGGCTCAATGCTCATGAGAAGGTCGTCACAGTCAAAATCGCTAATGGGCGCCTTTCCAAGGTTCACTACCGTCAGTGATGTCACGAAGATGAACTGAGCATTATATAGAATGAGTGAAACAGGTTGAGGATTGCCTGTTGGCCTTGCCACAACAACACTGGTCGCGGTCATAGTCTGTTTAAACTGGTGATGTCGCCTATTGGACCGGGCCTTATGCAGGCGTCAACGGATGTCAGTCGATGTGCATAGGCGGCTACCGCGTACCGGATATTGTTTGGGTTCCGCTACTCGTCTTCGGTCAAGTTGCCTCTGGAATGGCGGAGATACAGGGTAATAGGCGACTTACCTACATAATTCCTTGCACGACACCCGTTTGATGCGATTGCCAGTTCAGCCCGTATCGGGTGAATCGAAGCTGACCGCTGCGCGTCAACGCGCCCTTGTCGACCAGATCCCGCAAATCGCGGGTGGCGGTTGCGCGTGAGGTCTTTGTTATGGCCAGATAATTGTCCGCGCTTGGGCCAGCGATAAAACCATCTGGTCCTGCTTCGAACAGGCGCGCAATGACTTTCTCCTGACAGGGATTGAACGCTCCCCTGAACCGGTTGTAGAAATGTGCCCTGGCGATGTAAAAGCCGACGCGGTCCAGTGTTGTTTGCTGAGCGGTCAGCACATCCCGCTGTACCAATCGTGCCCGGAACGATTGAAAATTCGCCCAGACAGGAGCTTCAAAGTAATGTTGAACTTCGAGCTATTCAGATGGACATTGCGATATTGCGGATGGCCATCGGTGTTCTTTTCCGGGCTGGTTGGTGCCAGGTTCGCCTTCGACAGCGATCACCCAATGGCATTGTTCACCGTGGTGTACGCCATCGCCGTCGCAATGCTGTTTATTATGGAACGCTTAATTCCGTATGAAGGCCGCTGGCTTGAGGCGGATGGCGAGACCTGGAACGATATCGCCCATACTTTGTTGACAAAGGGGCTCGTTCAAGTCGCCGCACTTGCTGCGGCGCTGTTCCCCATGATAGCTGCTGGATTCGTGCAGCCGCTGGCTACGCTTCAGTTTAGCTTCTGGCCGTCCACACTGCCTTTCTTGCTACAGGTGGCATTGGCCGTAATCATTGCGGAGTTCGGCCTGTATTGGTCTCATCGCGTCGCGCACGAACGTCTGTTCTTCTGGCGATTCCACGCATTGCATCACTCTGTGACCCGGCTGTGGGTCGTCAATACCGGCCGGTTTCACGTTATCGACTCCCTTTTCAAGGTAGCGCTGAGCCAAGCCCCACTTTATTTCCTGGGTGCCCCACTACAGATATTTTGGTGGTTAGGTGCGGTCACTGCCTTTGTAGGCATTCTCACCCATTGCAACGTCGACATGAGGACGGGGATACTTGACAACGTCTTTAGTACGCCTCGCCTCCATCGTTGGCATCATTCAAAGGACATACGCGAAGGAAACACCAATTACGGCGAGAACATTGTCCTGTTCGACCAGATATTCAGGACCTATCACAATCCGGATAGACCCTCATCCGCAGACATTGGCATCAAGGGGCAGGTTGCAAAGGGATTTCTCGCGCAATTGGCGCAACCGTTCTCAAAGGATGGTGTTCGTCAAATCCTCGGCCTGCCTTCAAAAAATTGATCTTGTGGCACGGCCAAGCGGTTAACGATGATTATCTGACTTAGTCGAAATGGCTGTGTCGCAAAAATTTGTTTAGCGGGGAACGTGCTCTATCTGGAGACGCAATTACGCTGCGAGCGCTGAGAATTGTTGTTTGAGGGATAGCGGTGCCGTTGAGGCAAAGTCGCCTGGCTCTGTCGCAAATGTTCGTTTGGGGTACGGTCGGCCTTAACTATAGACGGATTCATGCTGCAAGTTCGACGAAGATCTTGAATGGCGAGCGATTGTCATTGGCGAACTGGTTCTTGCGGATCATGTCGGCGACCTCGATGCCCGCAAGGGTAGCCGACGCCGAATGAAACGCCTTGAAGCGCATAATCGGTTTTGTAAGCCGCTTGATGAAGCGATGATCCTGTTCAAGGGTATTCTTGAGATACTTGACCTGTCGGATTTCAATGATCCCTCCGGTTCCGGTGATTGTCAGGATTGTGTTGACCGCTTGCAACTCAGCCAGATTGGCTCCGCTCTTGTCGATGAAAATCCTCTCGGGAACGCCGTTGGCTGCAATGACTTTCCTGAAAAACCTGCTGGCTGCGGCCATGTCCCGGCGTTCGGAGAGCATGAAATCAGGTTTTGGCTATCGCGGTCGATCGCACGATACAAATACACCCATTCGCCCCGAACCTTGAGATGGGTTTCGTCAACACTCCAGTATCTGGCCGTATGTCGTTTGCGCATCTGCGCCTGTGCGGCAATCAGAGGAGAGTAGCGAACAACCCATCGGTTCAACGTCGCAGATGTCCAATCCACGCTATAAACCCATAAAGCAGGATGACATCATGGGAAAAGTCGATGATGTCATCTTCTATGCCAATGAGGTCTCACAACCAGACAGCCAGTATCGTTTAACCCTCAGTCTTCGCGACGTTGAAAACCTTCTGGCCGAGCGCGGCATTATCGTGTCGTTCCAGACGATCTCGGAGTGGATGGTAAAATTCGGCCTGCAAGCTACGGCGCCGTACCCGCGGGAACTTCTCAGACAGATGGCATTTTGACGAGATGGTTATTTCCAGCAACAGCAGGAAAAACTGGCTGTGGCGTGCCGTCGATGAAAATGGCTACGTTCTCGACGCCCTTGTACAACATCATAGAGACAAAAGGGCCAGCTCTCAGGCCTATGCGAATGCTCTTGAGGTCGCAGGGCTGCGCGCCGCGCGCCATGGTGACGGTCAAGCTGTGCCCTTACGATGCCGCGAAGCAAGAGATTATGCCAGGTGTTGAGTATTGCTCACATAAAGGTTTGAATAACAGGGATGAGAATTCGCACCTTCCGGTGCGACGACGTCAGAAACGCATCATGAGTTTCAAGTCAGCCTGCCAGTGCCAGCGTTTCGTCTCGATCCAGGGTCAGGTTTCCAATCTGTATCATCTCAGTAGAAAACATCTCGACGCTGCCAAATACCGCGATCTTCGCGCCGGTGCCAACAACGTCTGGCGTGAGATAGCGATGCCACTGGCTGTATAAACGACGAGTCACTCGGGCTCTAAATATTCATAGCCAGGTGAAGGCGATGCCATCCTGAACGGTTCTGCATGGCGAACCGCCTTCGGTATCGAAGCAATTAACGCATAGCGAGCCGTGCTTCCTCAATCGCTGCGACAAAGGAAATGGCTTTAAAACACCGGATTTTCAGAACCCCTGTCTCAAATCGAACAGTTATGACGTTTGTAATCAATCTTCGCTGAACTGAAATATCATTTATACTCGACAACAAAATCTCGATTTCCAATTCGCTGGGACGAACATGCAATGCCCGGTTCATTTCGTTTGGGCTGAAGCTAAGCGTTGTGGTGGTCAACAAGGACTTGCCGCCGACCCACAATCCAGCCTGCTTGCGGCGACGGTCATCGATCTGGCGCAAGAGTGGCTTCGGCAAAGGATTGATTTCCGACAACATCGCTTTGTCGAAGAAAGCGTTAACGAGACGGCTATCGATAACGTTTGGCGTGACAACCTCCCGATAAAGTTCTGTCAGAATTCTTATTCCTCGAAAGGACCAAGCGTACAGATCCCGATTGCCGGAAGCTATAGCATTTTGAAGATAGATTGCCTGACTTTTAAGCATCCGTGAAGCACTGCGCCGCCTGGCATTGTCGGATATTCAATAACTCGAAGGTTGAAATCTACGCCAGCAGGTTGATTTGAGATACGATACGTCCATCGAATGCATTGTTGACCGGGAACGGGCAGGTGTTGCAGACTGTGGGCATGCTTGGCTTTCTCTCCATCCTGTGCGTCTTGGCAACACGTCTTGGTATCGGGACAATCATCGGCACTCTTGTATCATTTTTTTTCTTGCCGAATGGTGGAGGCTACTGGGCGCTCGTGGTCGGGATTGCACTCCTTGCCATCAACTCCATGGTCTGTGCCCTTCTGCATATTTCTTCAGCGATCCAACTGCGGCATGAACTTGTCACACAAAATATAGGCCGAGGGTCTGTCACGATAATCCGGCCAGCAGAGCAACGGGGGCTCCGTCCTGCAAGCCGAAAATTTCGCGCCTTCCAAACCTTCACGTTTTTGCCGCTCGTTGTTGCAGGTATCTTTCTCTCACTATATCCCGAACGTGCGGCTATCAGCGATCAGATCGACGTGTTGCTTCAAGGTCGACAACACGCCGATCTTCGCGCACCCGAAAAGCTCCGGCTCGCAATAGAGGCCCTGCGCGACGAAGCCGGTCATAATCAGGTCACGGATGTGACGATAAATTCCGGAATGATTTATACGAGGGCCCCGCTTGTGCCCGGGGAAATCCGGACGTCGCTTTTACAGTACACAGACGGTGAAGTTCACAATTGGGGCTCGAAGAACCATGCACTCTACCCGCGATCAACTGAAGAGGAGTTTTCTCTGGAAGATGTCACGTGGGAAAAGATTCTGCCGATCTGGGAAGAGGCAAAGGCTGATTTCGTTGAAATGAACGGAAATGAACCGAGCGGTGCATCTGAAATACACGTCCGACGTTCGTGGGGTGAGACACCGCGCTCCGGTCCAGTGAAAATCACGTTCAATTTCGTAGGGGGTAAACCATGGGGATGGCAATACTCTGCCAATGCCGACGGCAGTGGCCTCAATCGAGGTGTAAAATAGGCTCATCCGATCAGTCACATGGAAGATCCCCTTCGATCACATGGTGTGATCGTTGGACTTTGGTCTTTGCACGACCAACTCCTGCCGTCAGTATTCAAGGTCGATTCAGATCTTGGGTCGGTTCGACCGAGGTGGATAGGTAGAGAGGGTAGGGGCGGTCGGTGCTGTGTGCGCCTAAACCCGATGGGTGAGGGCGTCGACAGGGCCGTCAGTCAGAAAAACCGTTTCATCGAGATCGGTGCCACTGGTTTTGGTCCGGTCAAGATGGATGCCCAGCGAGGGGAGGCTAGGTTTGCGGCCAGGCGAACTGAAATTCGCTGCAAACTTGAAGCCTCCAAGTAATGGAATCGTAATTTTACTGAACGCCAGAGGCGATACAACGTCGCGACGATATTTACCACTATATCGAAACTGACAATCCAGCGGCTGCGCGGGCGCTCGATGAGCGATTTTCAGAGAAAGCCAACCGCCTGGTAGATCATCCGTCCCTAGGCCGTCCCGGCAGGCGGACAGGTTCACGGGAACTGATTGAGCATCAAAGTTTCTGTTTGATCTGTGACGTTAGGGTAAACGCCATGCGTGTGCTCCACGTCAAACGGCAATTGCCTCCTAAAAGGGTATCTCGATGACCAAAAAACCGTTACAAGCTCGATAGGCTGGGGAATTGTTGACGGGGCAGCCTACGCGCGGTTTCCAGCAACTCTCTCGCTTCACGTGATCGTTCTACAACGCTTTCAACAGGCGGCGAGCGATCCTGTCCGCATGCAATCAGTGCAAAAGCGGCCTCTCTTGCAACATTGAAATCACCTTCCAAAGCATCCGCGAGGGCTTCAACAGAAGGTGGAGTTAGCTCACGCAGTGCCCGGAGCGCTCGTGCCGCAGCTTCCGATCCCGGGAGTTCGACATGTATGTAGGGTTCAAGCGGCTTTGCCCTGGAGCCCAGGCGCATAATAATCTCAAACCCGCATCTCAGTGGAAGGCCGAGCTCCCGGTAAGAAACACCCCATTCGTTTCGGGCGCTGCCATCAAACAGGGTCTTGAGCAGTGGAATCGCGGCGTCGCCAAGCGCGATGATTTCCTGCTCTGCCTCGATCATCGTCTCGATAGAACTCAGTTGTTCAAAGAGAGAATCCACCAAGCTTTTACTCCAATCGCTGTTCCAGCCTAGCCTCTGAAGTGGCTTTTGCTTTTACCGTCACTTTGAGTTCGTTTAATGTTCAGTCGTCAGGGGACTTGTACTTAGGGCGCGGTTCGCCGCTGAAAAAGGACCGCTGACAACACCCCTCGATCTTCCTGATGGGGCGGATTCATTCTCGCTGATTTCCCTGATCAAGGCATTTTCTTGATTTACCTGGTTCGCCCTAATTCCCGGGCTCTTTGCATCAATCATAATGTCGAGGTTCTGTATTGATCTACGTCATTCTTGCTGACTTCTCCCGACCGGCAAATTGATGGCTTTTCGGGAGACGCCAGGCGCACCGGTTGCTTGAGTGGATAGCAACCCATCGGCAGAAAACGCGATGGTGATTGCATCGTCGGCCAGTGCCGGCAAAGCGGCTGATGCGCCAACAAGGCCGATCATCAATCGCGCTCCGATATTGGCAATGGAACGGAGCAAGAGAAGGGCACTCTCTACAAGACATCACCCCTGTTCGTTCAGGTCCGGCGCCGTCGATAACGACCGCAATAGGTGATGGTTGCAGTCGTGCGAAACGTGAAATCAAAGCCTCCGAGCGCTCGTTCATCGATCACGATCAGGGTGTTCGAACGCGCCGGAGCCAGGTCCTTGCACCTGCCGACATCATCGGGATCGAGCAGTGAGGCAAGATAGCCCCAGTTCGCTTCGGAACCAGTTGGCCCGGTGCCCCATATCGTCTCCACGAAGTCTCCATCGAGATAGGTAAAGCCCTGTTCGGCTCTCATCGGCCAAGATGGATTGCGATCTTCCCAGGCGGCGTACTCCTCGTCTGATGCATCTTCGCCCGGCTCCGGCTCCCATTGCTTCTGCGAGAAAACCAAAGCATCCGCTTCACTCGGGAAGGCCGCGAGAAAAATATGCAGGTGACCATCTTCAACTTCCATTGGAACGGGCCCATGCGAGTGCTTCGATCGTCTGCTGCGGGTTCTTCAACCTCGCGATGCGTTTCAGCTCCTTGTCCTTGAACGGGTTGCCGGAGATATGGAGGCCAAACGGGCCGCTTCCCGCCTTTTCTTCGAGTTTGGTAAGCTCCCCGAGCGCCTTTGGCAGCGTCTCCAGCTTGCAGTCGCGAAGTTGGAGACTGAACAGTTTGGTCAGCCCTCCTATTTGCGCGGGAAGCACCGTGAGCGAGTTTCCCTCGAAATCGAGTTGAATGAGTTCGGACAGGCCAAAGACCTCCTCCGGGATCTTGCGCCGGAACGAGTGGCCCAAGGACAGGCTTCTGAGATTCGGGAAATTGGCAAGATAGCCTTCGGGAATCTCCAGCCATTCGGTGCGCTCCAGCCCAAGCGTCCTGATGCTGGTTGACGGGCGGTCGAGATGTGGCAGCCTGGTAAGCGCGCTGCGACCGAGATAGAGGCCCTTGAGACCTTCCATTAACAGGAGCGATGCTGGCACCTCGCGCAGAGGATTTCCGAAAAGCGACAACTCTTCAAGCCGAAGTACCTCCGCGAACCGCTCGGGAATGGTCTCGATTCTGTTGTCCAGCAGAAACAGAAACGTGATGCCCTCCGACTGGTAGAGCTCGTCGGGCACCTTACGCAGCTTCAGACTATTAAGGTCGAGTGTATCGTGCGAATGTCGGCTGAGCAGGTAATCGAGATCATCATCGTCCGGCCACTCATCCAGCGTAGCCGGGTCGGGCCGGCCCGCCGCACGCCATGCGATGCGGTCAAGTGCAAGTTGATAGCCCTGAGCAGGCGTCAAATCATCGGGTAGTTCGGTTTCCCATGGTGCAATCCGCTGCATCGCCACTTACCCCGCGTCCAGGTCGGGTCGGAGCTCATCGGTTATGACGTCGATATTTGCCGGCGTTACTTGCCACCGTGAGGAATTATCGTACTCGAAAGCCGCCTGGACTTTCCGCGATTGCCGGTTGAACTGGAAGAGCATCTTGATCATGCCCCTATCATCGTCCTGCCGAAGCCATTCGCGATAATTGCTGGCCGATATCTCTGCATCCATGCTGTTAAGCGTAAACGGCGTGGGTCGCCCGTCCCCGTCATAGGCATACCCAAAATGTCCTGAGCAGAAACCATCGTCTTCGAACGAGAAGACGATCGATAGCTCAGTCCAGTCAATACGGGAGACATTGATGTCATCCGTGATTGCCCGCGCAATGCTTTCCAGCATCTCCATGTTTTCTGACATTTTCTATCCTTGCGAGTTCATCGGGTACTTCCCTGAAAGTCAGCGTCGGCGATTTTGATGCGAAAGTCAGGGAGATTGTCCCAAAACTCCCTCGGCGATTCCAGAGAAAATTCTGTTGTGTTAAAATTTGCCATGGTTCACCTTTCAGGAACAGATCGTTCGCAACTGCTGCTTTTGCCGGAAGCGGTTGACGGTTACGTGGGACCGGACAATCCGGTCCGCTATAGCGGGGCCTTTGTTGATGGCCTCAATCTCAAGGCAGTTGGCTTCGTGCGGGCTGACGCGAAGGATATCGGTCGACCAGGCTTCGATCCCGCTGACATGCTGAAGCTCTACATCTATGGGTATTTGAACCGGGTACGCTCCAGCCGACGGCTGGAGGCGGAATGCCATCGCAACATCGAGATGATCTGGCTGCTACGGCACCTGAAACCGGATGTACCATAGCAGCCTTCCAGCGGGCGAATCGTTCGGCCTTCAGGAAAGTGTTCCGCGAGTTCGTCGTGTTGTGCCGCCAGCTCGACCTTGTAGGGCGAGTTGCTCACTGTGGACGGCACGCGCATCACGGCGGTCAATAACAAAGACCGCAATTTTGCCCGTTCCGCTCTGTCTAAGTTCATCGGTGAGGCCGACGAGAAGCTGGCCGATTACATGAAACGCCTCGACGACGGCGATGCCGAGGAGGAGCATGTTGACGGCGAAAGCGGCGGCTCCGGCGGCAAGCTCGCCGAGAAGATCGCGGCGATCAGGGACAAGCGCACCCGGCACAAGGCTATGCTGGAGGAACTGGACCGCAGCGGCGAAGACCAGATCTCGCTGACCGATCCGGACGCCCGCGCCATGGCGCGCACGACCAAAGTCGGCGTCGGCTATAACGTCCAGCTTGCTGTGGACACGAAGCACAAGATGATCGCCGAGCAGGAGGTTTGCAACTAGGTCATCGACCTTGGTCTTCTGGTTCCCACGGTCAAAGCGGCGATGGATACGCCCGGCGTCGAGAAGATAGAGGCTGTCGCCGATCGCGGTTACTTCAAGATTGAGGATATCGAAGCCTGCGAGGCAAACGGCATCACCGCCTACGTGCCCGAGCCGATCCGCGGACCGACCGTCGCTCACGGCTTCCTTTCCAAGGAGGAATTCCGCTACGATCTGGACAAGGACATCTATCTCTGCCCGGGGCGACCATGTGCTCTTGCCGCGTCATTACGGCAAGTCACGCGACAACGTGAAGATCGACTACACCAAACGAGCCGCCTGCAAGGCGCGCCATCTGCGCGAGCGCTTCACCAAAAGTCTCCGCCGTGTCTCCCGGTCGGAGAACGAGGACGTTCTCGACCGCATGGCAGTGCGACTTGTCGCGCAACCCGACATCCTCGACAGACGGCGTGATAGTGTCGAGCATCTCTTCGGCACGATCAGGCAATGGATGAACCAGGCGCGTTCCTGATGCGGCGGCTCGACAATGTCCGCGGCGAGTTCAGCCTGATTGCGCTTGCCGACAACATCAGGCGGGTTATCACTCTCGTCGGCGTTCCCGGCTTGATCGAAGCCCTATAGGAATAGAGCGGCTTGTTTTAAGGCGCTCTCTGCCCAACCAGACGTCGCAGCACCCCTCAACGCCACCAACATGCTCAGAACAGAAGGCCGTGAAACTCGCGCGAAAAGTTGCCGTTCACGCCTAAATCGAACTATCCTCGATTCTTCGAAGAGTTCTCGAACGGTCTGTGGGATTTTTACGACATATATGAACTGGCGCGGGTAGCGTTGCAGTCAGCCAACAGGATGTAATGTGCCTTCGCTCATAGTGCTTGTTTTGCCGATCTTTCTGGTCATTATACTAGGAAAAACCCTTCAACTGACTTTGGTGCAAAGCTCTGAGGTATGGGACGGCATCAACAAGATTGCCTATTGGGTACTGTTCCCGGCATTCCTGTTTGTCGAAACCTCCAAGCTCGATCTTACAAGCCCGAATATCCTCACCTACTCTGTTTCCCTGATCGCGGGCTTTGCCGCCGCGATTGTCTTTGCCTTTGCCGCCGGGCGATTGACCAGGTTTGAAAGCCCGGCGCTGACCTCGATTATTCAGGGGGCCGGGCGGCATAATACCTTTATCGGGCTGGCCGTCGCCGGCGAACTCTTTGGGACGACCGGATCAACGATCGGGACCGTCGCCACGGCGTCTCTCGTGCCGCTCTCCAATGTCGTTGTGGTCATCATTCTGGCGTCGATGCTCCACAAGGCGACGGGGAAACGCCGGATCGTGCAGGATATCTTACGCAATCCCATCATCCTTTCCATTGCGGCGGGACTGGTCTTCAGCCTGCTTAAGCTCGAAAGGGATTTCATCCTCTATGAGTTTGCCGGGATGCTCGGACGCGCGACGTTGCCGGTCCTGCTTCTGGTGATCGGCGCGAACCTGCGCATGGGCGGGTTGGGTGGGGTCGCCCGACCGGTCATCCTGTCTGTCGTGGCAAAGATGCTGGTCTTTCCACTCGTCACCTTTCTGGCGTGCCGTTATACTGGCGTTTCCGCCGATATGACGACGATCGCGGTGATCTTCGCAACCTGCCCGACCTCTCCCGCCGGCTTTCCTCTGGCAAAGCAGATGGGAGGTGATGCGCCGCTTATGGCGACGATCATTTCGATCCAGACCGCGCTTGCCGTGCTCGCCATCCCCCTCGCAATTCTCACCGTACAGGCACTGGTATGACGGCTACCCCGCAGGAGCATTTGGCCGGTCAATGTGTCGAACTGGTCGCACTCGATCCCGACCGTCATGTCGAAGCGCTACACCGCGCCTCGCATGGAGCGGAGAAAGATGCTTTGTGGCGCTACCTGAGAGACGGGCCGTTTCCCAATATGCAAGCCCATCGGGATCACCTCGTCCGGCTCTGCGCTTCCGATCAATTCTCCGGCTACGCCATTATCGATCGCATTTCGTTGTCCGTGCTCGGACAGGCAGCCTTGATGAAGTTCAATCCCGAGCATCGTTCGGTCGAGATCGGCTATGTCCTTTTCCTCCCGGCCTTGCAGCGAACGCGCGGGGGAACGGAAGCCTTGTTCCTGTTAATGCGCCACGCGTTCGAGACGCTGAAACTTCGGCGGTGCGAATGGCGCTGCGACAGCCAGAACGCGAAATCGGAACGGGCGGCACTGCGCCTCGGATTCCGGCAGGAAGGGCATTTGCGGCAACATATGCTGGTGAAGGGTCGCAGTCGCGACACCATGATATTTTCGCTTCTCGATACGGAATGGTCCGATGCCAAGGCCGTACTCGCGGTATGGCTTTCCGATGAGAATTTTGACGGAAAGGGGTGTGCAAAAAGGAATTTGAGCAACATCAGGGCGGCCATATGCCGTTGATCCAAGCGACCCGCAAAAGTCAGTCGCGCAAGTCGAACTTTTGCACCTGACTTTCGCGCCCTTGCGACTACAAGGCCGTTCCGGCGAGAAAATAAATGTTAAGTTGAAGCGGTGCAAACAACTTACAGCGCCAGGTGAAGGGGTGGTGTCACCTTGCCCGGTTTTGCTAAGCGCTGCGATACTCAAGGAGCATGACCGAAACCCAGCCTGTTCACTTCAAAGGCCATCGTTTTCCTGCAGAAATCATCGGGCATGCGGTGTGGCTTTATTATCGGTTTCCGCTCAGCTTGCGGATGGTTGAAGACATGCTGGCCTACCGTGGAGTTGTTGTCACGCATAAGACAGTGCGGGAATGGGCGGAGAAGTTTGGAAGAGCGTATGCTGTTCCATTCGCCGTCGCACACCTCGCCTTGGTGATAAATGGCACTTGGATGAGGTTGTTATTACGATCAAGGGAGAGCGCCATTTCCTGTGGCGAGCGGTTGATCAGGATGGCTTTGTGCTCGACGTTCTGGTTCAAAAGCGCCGCAATACCAAGGCTGCCAAGCGCTTCATGCGAAAACTTCTAACGGGCCATGGCTATTCACCGCGTGTCATGATCACAGACAAATTGCGATCTTATGGTGCAGCTAAACGAAAATTGGGTCTTGGTGTCTGCGAGCATCGTCAACACAAGGGCTTGAACAATCGGGCTGAGAATTCCCATCAGCCGGTTCGACGACAAGAGCGGATCATGAAGCGCTTTAAGTCAGCACGACATGTGCAACGGTTCGCTTCAATCCATGATCCCATTTACAATCTTCATTATTTTCCACGCAACAAATTCAACTCTTCAGACCATCGTGAATTACGACAAGCCGCAACATCCATGTGGACGTGGTTTATAGAGGTAACGAATGGGGCTCAACGATTAAACCAGGTATTTGTCCCAGAAACCGGTTTGCGGTGTGATCTGCTCGACAATATCGATCCATAGGCCCGACGGGTCTTCAAATCCAAAGCGGCGTTGGCCGAACGGCTCGTCGGTCAACGGGTAAGTAACAGTTAGTCCCCTCTCTGTCAGTTCGTTATGAGCAGCTTTCGCGTCTGCAACTTCCATCTCGAAGCAAAGGCCGGTTCCGGAAAAGCATTCGGGACCGGGCGGTGACGAAGGATGATCTGGTGTCATGAAGGCGATCGAAGCAGTGCCATCCTCTGCAGTAAGCAGACAGAACCACTGACTATCGAAAGTCACATCAAACCCCAGATATTTCAGCCAGAAATCGCGGGCCTCGTCTTTTTTGGTGGTAACTATGATCGGGTAGCGGTCGGAAAATCGCATGACAGGTCTCCTTGCCAGATTAAAACAAACAGATTATTGGTATGTTTTATGCAAAATATTTACAACCAGACTGACTGTCAACGGAATCTGGAGGGGTGACTATGACCAGAAACGACTTGCGTACGCTTCAAACGAAAGGGCGGTTGGTCACCGCAGCGCAGACACTCTTCGCCCGTGACGGCTACGCCCAAACCAGTACGGATGCGATCATAGCCGAGGCGGGAGTAACGCGCGGCGCTCTCTATCATCACTATCGCGGTAAGACTGATTTGTTTGAAGCGGTTTGCCGCGACCTCGCCGCCAGGGCGGCGGAGACGATCCAGATAGCAACCAAGGGAGTGCTCGTGCCTGTCGAGGCATTGGAAAAGGGTTCGATCGCGTGGATAGACTTTATGGTTCGTCCCGAAAACCGTCGTATACTCGTGGTCGATGCGCCGGGGGTGCTGGGGCGAGAGCAATGGGAAGCGCTCGATCGCGAACTTTCCTTTGATCTCCTCAGGATCGGCATTGAGGAGGCAATTAGCGAAGGCAATATCCATTTCTCGACCGGTCCCATGGTACTCGCCGTGCTGTTCAACGGGGCGATGAACGAGATTGCGTTTCGGGCGGAAGCGGATGATGTCGCTGCATTGAAAGCTGGGCTACTGGAGCTGCTTCGCGCTCTCAAGCCATGATGACAGGAGCGTCTTCCAGATATTCAAACAATCAAGATAACACCAGAAAGGCGAAGAATTGATTATATGCGCCATCCACGCTACGCGGCGAACACGACCCGATTTCGACCTTTATTCTTGGCCGCGTATAGGGCCTTATCGGCTCTGCTGAGAGTTTCAGAAAAGTTAGCGTTTTCGCCACATAAAACAACGCCGATAGAAACCGTTACCTGAATGGTAATAACGCCAATTCGGAACGATTTGCCGGCAACGGCCTGACGAATCCTTTCGGCAGAAATTTCCGGTGACATGCTACCTTTTTCACCGAAAATGATGACGAATTCCTCTCCACCGGAACGAGCGATAAAATCGCTCGGATGAAGAACGTCGACAATACGTTTCGCGATCTCCTGAAGGACCTTGTCGCCAGATTGATGTCCGTGATCGTCGTTGATACTTTTGAATTCGTCGATATCGAGCATTGCGAGTGCTCGATCATTTTTGCCAGTGTGAGCATTCTCCAGGCTTGCCTGCCCGTAAGAAACAAGCGAGCGACGATTGGGAAGTTCTGTCAGGTGGTCTCGCGATGCAGCGTCTTCCCAACGCTTCTTTACCTGATCTGAGCACATCAGCAAAAATGAGGTCGTGCCGATGACAGGCATAATACAGAGAAACATCGGAGTAATCGCATTCATCCAATGTCCGTTATCGGCGACAGTGTTCACACCATGGTTTTCATAAAACAAATAAATGAGCGTGCGTGTCAGATTGGCGATTGTGACCACAACATAAATAACAGTCATCGAAAGACTGCCCCGGGAACGATATTCCGGTTTTCTGATGTTCTGAATTAGTATAATGGCCGACGCGCAGGTAATGAATCCCCAAAGAATCGCAACAATAAATATTCGCGCTCCTATATCTGGGGCAACAAAAAGATAATAGGCATATGGGATCGTTCCAATCGCGGGAAAAATAAAGGCATTAGTATAGACACTAAGACCGTGAAACCTTCTAATACTTGCGTGATATGAACAAAGGGCGATTAATAGCACCGCATTGGCCAGAGCAGTTGCCAAATTATATGGGATGTGATCTTCGATAGCAAATGTAACGCAGCCAATCGCTACCAGAAGAGTAGCTGCTTGCCATATACGAGCAGCGGGGCGAAGGGATTGGGGAAGATCAGCCAGGACCGCTGTCAGGACACCGCCGTTCGCAAGAATGACGAGCGTTACTGTTATATAAACAGATCGAGTGTCCATGATTACCCCCGCAGACAACCTGATCATATTGGGAAACAGGTTAAATAACAACGCGACCAATGAAGCGAACTAGCGTTTATCGAAATGCGCCTGTGAAGCCACATTTCGTGCGGGTTTCGGATCCGCTGCATGCACAGGTTCTGCTGCCTTCCCTTATGAAGGTGTCGAGTCACCGCTCGGTGGTTAGCATTGCGCTACTATTTGATATGAGTGAGTATCGTTGATGGCGAAACAATAAACCAGGTTCTATGGAATAACATACGTGCCGTTGGAATAAGCTTCAAGCAATAATAAAAGTCAGAGATATTTCTTGATATAAGAGCAAGACCAGATTTTAATGCCGGAGATAAATAGTGCAATCGTTCAGGCTCCGTAACCTCTGATCGTCACCGTAGCCCTGAATACGACAAATTATCCCATGGAGAATTGCAGCGCGACCAAGAACGTCCATATCTGCTGTTATAACTCGATGTGACGGCATCGCTTTGATGAGATCACTTACCGCTTTTTGAACCGACGTAGTCCGGATATCAGTGGGGGCAAGGACGCCGATGGTATGTGCCGGTTCCTGTATCGCAGTCGAGTTGCGGTGATTCAGCCTTGCCCGCAAAATATCTCGCAGGTATTCAGCGAGAAAACAGAACGCAAGCCGGTGCGGTCACGATCAATTGAGAATGGTTCACGATGGAAGCCTGTAAATCATAATCCATATTCCCCTGAACCAGGGAACTGCCTGCTGCGAGAAATCGAACCATGATAGAATGTCGGGACAAGTCGATGGCGAACGTAATATTTTTTTCCCAGGCGAGGATTTTCAAAACTTTCCCGGAAGTGGAATTGGACAGGTCAGTATCATGAGAAAGACCGAAACCGGCGTATCAGCCGTTCTACTTGACAAGGCGACCGAATGGTTGACCCGGTCATCGATGGCGGGGGAGACGCTGCAAACCATACTTCTGGGTTTCTGCGAGCGCCTGGCTGCCGCCGGTCTTCCGGTTGCGCGGGCGCATATGACATTCTCGATGCTTCACCCACTTTACGACGCCGTTGGTTTTACATGGCATCGTTCACAGGGGTTGACCATAGAGGGGTTCAGGCACAAGCAGGGCGAAAAGCCGGAACGCTTTCTTTCAAGTCCATATTACTATCTGCTTTCCAACAAGCTGGATCATCTTCGCAGGCGCTTCACACCGGATTCAGCCGACGAGTTCCCTGTTTTTACGGAGCTGAAACAACAGGGCATGACCGATTATCTGGCATTCATCCAACCGTTTGGCGCTGATTCCATGCAGGGTATGATGGGATCATGGTCGACGGACAGCCGTTCAGGCTTCGATGATGACATGATTGCTTCTCTTCTGAGGCTTCAAAGCCAGCTGGCGGTTGCTGCCAAGATTGCCGTGCTCGGCAAGCTAACAAATAGTATGTTGACCACCTATCTGGGCGGGGATGCCGGCCGTCGTGTTCTTAACGGCCAGATCAAGCGCGGCGATGGTGAAACTATACGCGCAGCGCTGGTCATGGGCGATATGCGCCAGTCCACTGCTCTGGCCGAAAAAGAGGGGCGGCAGCTCTATATCGAGACGCTCAATCAGTTTTTCGATGCGCTGGCCGCACCGTTTAACCGGAATGGCGGCGAAATTCTGAGCTTCATCGGTGACGGCTTTCTGGCTGTCTATCCATGCGGTCGTCATCGGGAACCTTCGGTCATCGCCTGTCAGGCGGCAGTATCCGCCCTGGCGCAGGCTCAGGCCAATGTGGCTGCTCTCAACAAGGAACGCCGAAAAAATGATAAATCCGCCATTCGGTATGGTGTGGGTCTTCACGTGGGCAATGTGATGTTTGGAAATGTCGGTCTGCGTGACCGGCTGACCTTCTCTGCTTTCGGTTCTGCCGTCAATGAAGTGCAACGTTTGCAAGGGTTGACGAAGCGATATTCGTCGGAAATTATCGCCAGCGGGAACTTCGTGAATTATAGCGGTGGCGACTGGGTGAAGCTCGGTGACGAAAAACTGCGTGGCGTGGGGCAGAAAGTGACAGTCTTGCGTCCGAAATCGCTGGCTTGCTGCAATGCGGATAAACTATCGGACGATTCTAACGTCGATGAGCTTTCCGAAGCGGAACAGATCATGCTGCTGCATCGCAACGCCGGTTCGAACGAACCCAATCGCGTACTGGAGACGTCGTCAAAATGAAGCGTGTCATCACCTGGCTGGCTGCGCTCCTGTTCATCTCGAACTTCATCCCCACACCATCGGCGGTGGCAATGGAATCCTGGAATACGCCTCTTGTCGACGACTTCGAAGGAGCCGACTTTTCTCCGTCGGGCGGACTTTACTATCGTCGCAATTTCGAACAAAGCGCAGGAAATGTCGAGTTTCAGTCGGACGTGACCTTCAAGGGAAATGGCGCCCTGAAACTGAGCGTCAAACCGTATTGTCCGCAGACCGGGGAAAATTGCAGCGAGCGTGCTGAAATCTGGGAAAAAACCGACAGGCGTGTGCCTTACGACCAGGGGATCTGGTACGGGTTTGCGGTCAAGTTCGCCGATCCCGTTCCCCGCGGCAACCATCGTTATCTGATTGCGCAATGGAAACGTGAGATCGGGCCGGATGCCAGGGGTGATTTCAGTCCGTTTCTGGCGCTTCGGCTAAACAACGGCAAGCTTTTCGCGACGGTTGAAACCAATTATGTCACGCCTGCTGCGGCAGATGCCCGGCTTTCCGGGACAGAGGGGACGCCGGTCTGGTTTCGTCCTGATGTCAACCAGATGCGGGCGCTGGTTGCTACCCAGAGTGACTGGACGTCACACGATGATCCCCGCTTCAGCAGCCGGACGACCGCGATGACCGTTATAGACCGTGGCAACAAGTTGCCGTCGCCGGAATCGGGCTGGATTGATTTCGCCATCTATACGAAACCGGGTCCCGACGGCTCCGGACATATCGAAATATTCGCCAACAACAAATGGATCGTCACTGTGAAGGGCCGTATCGGACACAATGATCCGGGGCTTGGCGCCAACCAGTATTTCAAGTTCGGGCCTTACAGAGCTGCCGACAAGACGAACTGGACGCTTTATTACGATCATTTTCGTCGTTCACCTCGCTGCGAAGACGTAATGGATACACGAATCTGCCCGTCATTCTGATCAATCGGAGGCATGAATCCGCCTGACCTACCCATCGTTCTATTGGGGTGGGACAACCGGATTCGGTCAGCATCTTAGCGCTCTAGACTCACCGTTGGCGCTGCGCTAGGCTAAATTTATGGCCGCGAAGGCGCTTGGGGATTGATAGTTTCGCATGAAGTCGGGTACGGATTTGTTACGCGTCGAGGGCTTGGACATTTCCTTTTCCATGCTGGGCAACAAATGGAGCGTGGTCAAGGATGCCAACCTGCGCATTCTGCCCGGCAAAGTAACCGCGCTTGTTGGAGAATCCGGATCCGGTAAATCCGTCATCAGCCAGTCGATCATGGGAATTCTGCCTCGTAATGGCGAGGCAGAAGGGAAAATTTTATTCACCGATCCGATAAGTGGTGAGACGACTGATATTCTCGGGTTGCAGAAGGAGGGGCCTGAAATTCGCGCCCTGCGCGGCAGTCGTATTGCCAAGATATTCCAGGAGCCGATGACTTCGTTATCGCCACTCCACACGGTTGGCAATCAGATCAGCGAAGTGTTGACCGTTCATGCCGACATGACGAAAGCCGAGCGACGCGCTAATGCGGAGGAGATGCTGGGACTGGTCGGTTTCTCAAACCCGTCCCGAACCTTCGACATGTATCCTTTCGAGCTTTCGGGCGGAATGCGCCAGCGTGCCATGATCGCCATGGCCCTGATATGCCGCCCGGCACTTCTGATCGCCGATGAGCCGACGACGGCGCTCGATGTGACGATCCAGGCGCAGGTTCTCGAACTGCTTCGTAATCTGCAGCATAAACTCAATATGGCAATTTTGTTGATCACTCACGATCTTGGCGTCGTTGCCAATCTGGCTAACGAAGTGGTGGTCATCTATCATGGGCAGATTCTGGAAGCGGGCCCGGTAGAAGATATTTTCCGTAATCCGCGGCATCCTTATTTGAAAGGCCTGCTGGCTGCGGTCCCGCATTTTGACATGCGCCCCGGTGAACGGCTGAAAGCCTTGCGCGAGGTTCCGGTCAGTACTGAAACGCTGTGGAAGAAGAAGGCAACAAGCGGGGACGCACCCGAAGTGTTGCTGTCTGCCCGTAATCTGACCAAGACATATAGCATCCGCAAAGCGGGCATGTTTGTTGAAAGCAAAGCGGCCTCGGTGCGTGCTGTCGATGATGTCAGTTTCGATATAAGGCGAGGGGAATGTTTCGGCCTTGTTGGTGAAAGCGGCTCTGGAAAGACCACGGTCAGCAAGATTCTGATGCGTGCCGTCACCCCCGATCAAGGCTCGGTAACCTTCGATGACGGGGACGGGCCGGTCGATGTACTTGCTGCAGACGGTGCGCAATTGATGGATTTGCGTACAAAAATCCAGATGATATTTCAGGATCCGGTCTCGTCCTTGTCGCCGCGAATGACAATCGGCAGCATCTTGAGCGAGCCCCTGGAGATTCACAAGCGTGGCGACAAAGCCTACTGCCAACAGAAAGTGCGGATGCTGATACGGGCGATTGGCCTCGACGAGCGTTATCTCAGCCGTTATCCGCACAGTTTTTCTGGTGGCCAGCGCCAGCGGATCGGCATTGCGCGCGCACTTGCACTTGGGCCGAAACTTGTGGTGTGTGATGAACCGGTATCTGCACTTGACGTTTCGGTGCAGGCGCAGATCCTCAACCTCCTGAAGGACCTCCAGAAGGAACTCGGTCTGACCTATCTTTTCATCTCGCACAATCTGGCAGTCGTAGACTATATGGCTGACCGGATTGCTGTCATGTGTGGTGGGCGGATCGTTGAGCTGGCACCCCGCGAAATCATTCTCCGAAAGCCAGCTCATCCCTACACGAAAGCCCTGCTTGCTGCGGTGCCTTTCCCGGATTTGGACAAGCCACTGGATTTCGACATGCTGCGTGCAAGCGGTGCGTCGGATCGACATCTCTGGGGGGCAGCGTTTTCGGGCGAGGAAGGTGAACTGTCACCGATTAACCTTGGTAGTGGCCATCTCGTACTGGCAAGCCGCGATGCGGCTATCGGGGAGTTGATAAATTGATTACCCGCAGAACCATGCTGTGCGGGATGGTCGGCTCCTTTCTCCCGCTTCCAGCCTTTGCGGATAGAGAACGTGAGCCGGATTTTTTTCATCCCGAGTTGATCGCCCGCAGCTTGCCGCCGCTGGCGCAGCGGATTCCAAAGCAACCCCGTATTGTTCGTTTGAAGGACATGGGACGCCAACCGGGCCGTTATGGCGGGGAGCTACGCACGATCATCGGCAGCCAGAAAGATATCCGTTACATGACCATCAACGGTTATGCGCGTCTGGTTGGCTATGATGAGCGGCTTGAATTGCAGCCTGACATACTGGAAAACTATGAGTCAGAGGGCGACAGGGTTTATACCCTTCATTTGCGTTCGGGACATTGCTGGTCGGACGGCAAGCCGTTTACGGCCATGGATTTCGCATATTGGTGGAACGACGTCATTCTCAATCCGGAGCTGACGCCGGACGGAGGTGCGCTTGAGCTGCGCATCGATGGCCGGTTACCGGAATTCGAACTTATCGACGAACGCACTGTCCGTTATCGCTGGCAATCGCCAAATCCGGATTTTCTGCCAGGTCTGGCGGCCGCACAACCAATTGTCCTTTTCGGACCGTTCCACTATCTGCGCCAGTTCCACCGGAAGTATCAGGATCCGTTCCGCCTTTCGTCGCTGATGAAACAGTATCGCGCCAAGAAATGGACAGAGCTTCACACAAAGGTGGCACGTCAGTATCGGCCAGAGAACCCTGAACTACCGGTTCTTGACCCTTGGCGCAACACGACCGCGCCGCCCGCCGAGCAGTTCGTCTTTGAGCGCAACCCTTATTTCCATCGTATCGACGAAAACGGGCGGCAACTGCCATATATTGATCGGGTCATACTCAATATCAGCTCATCCTCCATTATTCCGGCCAAGGCCGGTGCCGGGGAAAGTGATCTTCAGGCGACGAATATCGATTTTACAGACTATGCCTTTCTGAAGGATGCCGAGAAACGTTATCCCGTAAAAGTCAATCTGTGGACGATGACGCGTGGATCGCGCCTTGCGATCCTTCCCAATCTAAACTGTGCGGACGATGGGTGGCGCAACCTTTTCAAAGACGTCCGCGTCAGACGAGCTCTTTCGCTTGGTATTGACCGGCACGAGATCAATATGGCGGTGTTCTATGGGTTGGGTAAGCCCAGCGCCGACACTTTACTGCCGGAAAGCCCGCTCTATCGGCCTGAATATGCAAATGCCTGGATCCAGCACGACCCTGATCAGGCGAATGCACTGCTCGATCAAGCTGGACTGCAAAGGCGCGGGGCGAACGGTATCCGCCTGTTGCCGGATGGGCGGCCCGCAGAGATCACCATCGAATCGGCCGGCGAAAGCACACTGGATACGGACGTGCTGGAGCTGGTCACCGATCATTGGCGCAACATTGGCATCGCTTTATTTACCCGTACCAGCCAGCGCGATATTTTCCGGTCTCGCGCTATGGGCGGGCGGATTATGATGTCCATATGGTTCGGAATCGAGAACGGCGTTGCCACCGCAGACATGAATCCCGCCCAACTGGCACCAAGCTCGGACGATCAGCTGCAGTGGCCGCTCTGGGCCATGTATCAGCTATCGCTTGGATCGAAGGGCACGGCGCCCGACCTGCCTGAGGTGTTGGAGCTTTGTACGTTGCAGGAGCAATGGCGATCGTCGGTCAATTTGAACGAGCGAACCGAAATATGGCACAGGATGCTATCCATCTTCACCGATCAGGTGTTCTCAATCGGCCTCGTTAACTCCACACCGCAGCCGATCCTTCATACATCGTATCTGCGTAACGTACCGGAAAAAGGATTGTGGGGTTTCAATCCGACCTCCTTCCTGGGCGTGTATATGCCGGATACTTTCTGGCTGGCGGACACACCACAGAGGGGGCGCTGACATGCTGCGTTATATCCTCTGGCGCATTTTCGCCATGGTCCCAACCCTGTTGCTTATCTCTGCGCTTGTTTTCACGATCATAGAACTGCCACCGGGAAATTTCTTCGAAAGCCAGATTGCCGAGTTGCAAGCACAGGGCGAGACGGTCAATCTTCAGGAAATCGAGGAAATGCGCCGTCAGTACGGTTTCGACAAGCCGCCGATCATACGCTACTTCTACTGGCTGGGCGGGATGTTACGTGGGGATTTCGGATACTCGTTTGAATATCAGCTGCCGGTCAGCGAAGTCGTAGGTGACAGACTATGGCTCACGATCCTGGTCTCGGTATGTACGATTATCTTAACCTGGCTGATTGCCTTTCCAATCGGCATGTACTCGGCGACGCATCAATATAGCTGGGGTGACTACGGGTTTTCACTGTTCGGCCTGCTTGGCATCGCCATTCCGAACTTCATGCTGGCTTTGATACTCATGTATTTCGCCAATATCTGGTTTGGGACATCCATAGGTCACCTGATGGACCAGAAATACATCGCGGAACCGATGAGCTGGGCGAAGGCAAAATCCATTCTGGAGCATTTGTGGATTCCCGTGATCATCGTCGGGACCGCCGGAACTGCTGGCATGATCAGACGGTTGCGCGCCAATCTTCTCGACGAATTGCAGAAACAATATGTCATGACCGCGCGAGCCAAGGGGCTGCATCCGTTCCGCGCTCTGGTGAAATATCCGCTTCGCATGGCACTGAATTTCTTCGTGGCCGACATCGGCTCCATATTGCCGACTATCATATCAGGTGCTGAAATTACGGCGATCGTGCTGTCGCTGGAAACGACGGGGCCCATGCTGATCAAGGCGTTACAGAGCCAGGATATGTATCTGGCAGGCTCGTTCTTGATGTTTCTTGCGTTTCTCACGGTCATCGGAATGCTCATCTCCGACATCGCACTGGCGATCCTGGATCCGCGGATCCGTCTGCAGGGGGGGTACAGAAAGTGAGTGCCATGCTTCCGCCTCCGGGTGCACCTCTTCCACATTTCGTTTCGGATACGCCGTTCGATCCTTATTCCGTCGAGAAGATGACGGATGCGCAGGCGAAAATTCATCTGGCGTCGCAGCGCCAGCTGATGTGGTGGAAGTTCAAGCGTCACAAACTTGCGCTTGCATCCGGTATCTTCCTGATCCTGCTTTATGGCGCCATCATCATTGCCGAGTTTCTGGCACCTTACAATCTGCACACACGAAACGTCGATTTCATCCATGCCCCTCCGCAAAGAATACACCTGTTTCACGAAGGAAAGCTTGTCGGACCATTCGTCTATGGGCGCGAAATGACGCTCAATATGGATACGCTGCGGCGCGTGTATAGTGAAAAGAGATCAGATGTGCAGCCGCTACGCTTTTTCTGCCGGGGTGACAACTACCGCTTCTGGGGACTGTTCAACGGCAATCTTCACCTCGTCTGTCCCGCTCCAGGCGGGCAGATGTTTCTCCTCGGGACCGACCGTCTCGGTCGGGACGTACTGTCCCGGATCATTTATGGCGCCCGGATTTCACTTACTATCGGTCTGCTGGGCATCACCATCAGTTTCGTGCTTGGTATTATCATCGGTGGTATTGCGGGTTATCGCGGCGGCTGGTTTGATCTGATCGTCCAGCGGATAATCGAGGTCTTGCAGGCTTTGCCGAGCCTGCCGCTCTGGATGGCCCTATCGGCAGTAATGCCGGTTTCATGGAGCCCGATCCTGATCTATTTCGGTATTACCATCATTCTGGGTATGCTCGACTGGACCGGACTCGCGCGTGCCGTTCGTTCGAAAATTCTGGCACTTCGCGAGGAAGATTACGTTCTGGCCGCTCAGTTGATGGGGGCGAGCGGTCGGCGCATTATCGGTCTGCACCTTGTACCTGGCTTCATGTCGCATCTGATCGCCGCGGCAACGATTTCGATCCCGGGAATGATTCTTGGGGAAACAGCGTTGAGTTTTTTGGGGCTAGGGCTTAGACCTCCTGTTACAAGCTGGGGAATTCTTCTAACCGAGGCCCGAAACGTAAGTGTCATCGCTTTCTATCCCTGGCTATTGCTTCCCATGGTTCCCGTCATTCTTGTCATTCTCGCGTTCAATTTTTTGGGAGATGGCTTGCGCGATGCAGCGGATCCTTACAGATAAACGGAACTAAGAGGCTACACCGCGTGCAATTTTCAGGCATCGCCGTATTTAAAAAATCTGGATATTTCGCCCCGAATGAGCTGCAAGCGCACCCTGCACCGGAAAGGTTTTGAACATGATGCGCCGTTTTGAAGATGCGCGTATTCTGATGTACAGCCACGATACGTTCGGGCTGGGACATTTAAGGCGTTGCAGGACTATCGCTCATGCTTTGGTCGAGGATTATCGTGGACTTAACATCCTGATCATATCGGGTGCCACGATTGCCGGGGCTTTCGATTATCGCGCCCGTGTTGATTTTGTGAAAGTGCCGAGCGTGATCAAGTTGCGCAACGGCGAATATACTTCGCTGGCCAGCCATATTGATCTACACGACACACTCAAGATGCGCCGGTCGATCATTCGGCACACGGCAGAGACCTTCCAGCCTGATATTTTCATCGTCGACAAGGAGCCGATGGGGCTGAAGGGTGAAGTTGAAGAAACGCTGTCATATCTCAAGACACAGGGCACGAAACTTATTCTCGGACTGCGCGAGGTGATGGACGCGCCGCAGCTTCTGGAAACCGAGTGGAAGAAGAACAACATTATTGAGAAAATGGACCAGTATTACGACAATATCTGGGTGTACGGTCCACCTGATTTCTATGATCCGCTCGTTGACATGAATGTGCCCGATAGTGTGCGGCGGAAGATGAATTTTGTTGGTTTCCTCCAGCGCAGTCTTGCCCACGATAAGGTATTATCGCCACATGTTCCGAGTGGCGACTATATCCTGGTCACGACTGGCGGTGGCGGTGACGGTGCGGATCTGGTGCGCAATGTAATCAATGCCTATCGAAAAGTGCCGGAGCTCCAACACCGTGCGTTCATTGTTCTGGGGCCATATATGCCTGCAAAAGAGCGGGCGAAGTTGCGCAAAAGTGCGCAAAAAATTCCTCATCTGGCGGTGATCGAATTCGACAACCGCATGGAAGATCTGATCGCCGGCGCAAAAGCAGTTGTCTCCATGGGAGGCTATAATACCTATTGCGAGATATTGTCGTTCGACAAACCGGCGCTGATCGTTCCTCGCGTCGAGCCACGTGAAGAACAACTCATCCGCGCCCGCCGCGCTGCAGAACTCGATCTGATCGAAATTCTGCTTCCTCACGAAGCAGAAGACCCTCGACGTCTGGCAGAAGTACTGCAACGCTTGCCAGACCGGTTGCCGCCGTCGGCAAGCCATAGCGAGATGCGTCTGGAGGGATTGCCACATATTTCCCAGATTGTCGGAGAATGGCTGGATGAGAGCGTGCAGCTTTCGGGAACCGTCCCGGAGACCCTCATTGCCGCAAAATAGTCTGGCCCCGGTGCCCATTCGCCGAAAACTGCTTGTCGTGTTGAAAGGCTATCCGCGTCTTTCAGAAACCTTCATCGCGCAAGAACTCCTGGGACTGGAACGCGCTGGTTTCGACCTGACACTCATTTCCATGCGCCGTCCCACAGACAAAAAGCGGCATCCAGTTCATGAGGAGATCAAGGCTCGCGTCGTGTACCTGCCGGAATATCTTTATGAGGAGCCACTGCGGGTCTTGCGTGGCTTGCGGACGGCATTGCGTCGCCCCGGCTTTCGCCCGCTTTTGGGCCAGTTCCTGAAGGACTTGCGGCGGGATTTTACACCAAACCGCGTAAGGCGCCTTGGACAGGCCATGGTGCTTGCCCACGAATGGCCGGATCAGGCCGAGTGGCTGCATGCGCATTTCATCCATACGCCAGCCTCGGTTACGGCTTACGCAAGTCTTCTCACCGGCGTGCCATGGACGTGTTCTGCTCATGCCAAGGACATCTGGACGTCGCCGGACTGGGAGCTGGCGGAGAAACTCAGTCGCGCGCGCTGGAGCGTCACCTGTACACGAACCGGCTACGAGCACATGCGAAGCCTGACAGAGCGCGAGGAAGCGGTTCATCTGAGTTATCATGGGCTCGATCTCGACCGCTTCGGTCTTTTTGAGGAGCCGCGTTCATTGAGGGATGGCACCGATCCCCGTGATCCGTTACGGATCCTCAGTGTCGGACGGGCGGTACCCAAAAAGGGCTATGATGTGCTTCTCAGGGCCCTGGCACGCCTACCGCTCAGTATTCACTGGCGTTTCACGCATATTGGCGGTGGCGATCAGCTTGCTAGTCTGAAGCCGCTCGCCGATGCCCTTGGCTTGGCTGATCGAATTGAATGGAAAGGTGCTCTGGCGCAGGAAGAGGTGCTGAAGCACTATCGTCAATCCGATATCTTTGCCCTTGCGTGTCGTATCACCGCAGATGGCGACCGCGACGGTTTGCCCAATGTGATCGTTGAAGCTTCGAGCCAGAACCTTGTTTGTGTTTCGACCAATATTTCGGGCGTTCCGGAACTGTTGAGCGATGGTGACAACGGCATCTTGGTACCTTCCGAAGATCCGGAAGCCCTTGCCGCTGCACTAACGCAGCTCGCCAATGATCCACAGCTGCGTCATCGGATGGGCAATGCGGCGGAACATCGTGTCCGATATCATTTCGATTACCACGCAAGCATTCGTCAGTTGACGGAACTATTTGAACGGGAATGGACGAAGGCATGAGTGGCAGGTCCGGAAGCTTGGCACCGAAAGCATTATTTTATGTCCAGCATCTTTTGGGGATAGGGCATATTGCACGGGCAAGCCGTATAGCATCGGCGATGAAGGACGACGGTTTCGACGTGACCGTGATTACAGGAGGACTTCCTGTTCCCGGCTTCCCGGCAGATGGCATTTCAGTAATCGCATTGCCTCCGGTCGTTGCGAGTAATGCGGGTTTTTCCGGCCTTGCAGATAGCGAGGGGCAACCGGCGAATGAAACGTTTCTATCCTGTCGCCGGGACAGGCTGCTGGAAATATTTCACCGGTTAAAGCCGGATATGGTAATCATCGAGGCCTTTCCTTTCGGAAGGCGGCAAATGCGGTTTGAGCTCATTCCGCTGATCGAGGCCATCGAAAGCTCCCTGCCGCGCCCGAAGCTCATCACATCTGTGCGCGATATCGTTCAACAGCGGACGAAACCGGGTCGGAACGAGGAAACGGTAGCCCTGATCAGGGCTCATTTCGATTGTGTTCTGGTGCATGGCGATGAGAATTTTGTGCCGTTGTCCTGTAGTTTTCCGCTGGCGGAAGAGATTGCCGATCGAATTGTGCATACGGGTCTGGTCGCGGCTCCGCCAGCACCGGCGATCACGCAAAAATTTGATATTGTCATTTCTGCAGGTGGCGGTGCAGTGGGGGCTGCGTTGGTTCATTCTGCGCTTGGCGCTGCCCGTCAGCATGCGCGGCACAAGTGGTGTGTTATTGCTGGCCCCAATCTTCCAGAGACCGATTTCCAGAAACTCCTGCAAGACAGCCCGCCCAATGTAGACGTGGTACGGTTCCGCAATGATTTCCCGTCGCTTTTGCGAGGGGCCGAAGTTTCTGTATCGCAAGCCGGGTATAACACTGTCTGCGATCTGTTGCAGGCGGGATGCCGGGCTATTCTGGTGCCTTTCACCCGGGGTGGCGAGACTGAACAGGCGGTGCGAGCCCAACGGCTTGAGGAAATGGGGCTTGCCATAACCATTTCCGAGGATTGCCTCGATGTTCAGGTTCTGAGCGATGCAATTTCTGCGGCGCTTGAAAATCCACGACCGCCGATGACGGCGCTTGATCTCGACGGAGCCCGGAAAACGGCCTGCTATCTTCGGTCACTCCGATAAGATATTCGCGAAAGCGGATTACCCTCTTCATGAGAGATGTTATAAGATTAGTGCTGACATGAGCAGCCTGCCAGAAACCGGTTCAAAGCCTGAATGAAAGCACCGTCAAAAGCCCGTTTTCCATCCGAGCGCCTGTTGCGAAAAGCTCGGCTGGCATCAGGGCTTGTCATGGTAACGTTCCTCGCGTTGCACATGAGCAATCATGCGCTGAATCTGATCTCGCTGAATTCGGCGGAAAAGGGCAGGCTGCTCTTTCTGCTTCTTTGGCGCAATCCGGTTGGAACGACGCTTCTCTATGGTGCTATTTTCGTCCATTTGAGCCTGGTATTTCGCTCACTATACAACCGGCGCTCGCTGAAGCTGCCGTTTGGCGAAACCATGCAGATTTTCTTCGGCCTGCTGATCCCGCTATTGATCATGGAGCATGTGATCGGCACGCGTATTCGGCACGAACTGGTCGGTTATAGTGATACCTATCGAAATATCATCCATACGCTGTGGGTGGCCTCTCCTTTCAACGGCGTGAAACAGACTGTGGCTCTTCTTGTGGCGTGGGTACATGGATGCATCGGCATCTATTTCTGGCTTCGCCCGCGTCGCTGGTTTCTTCGCGCAGCACCGCTTCTCTTGAGTCTGGCCATTCTATTGCCGGTTCTTGCACTGCTGGGCTTTGCGAATTCTGGTCGTTACCTTGCCAGTATTCCTGTCGAGGCGGCTTCGTTGTCCGGCGATGAAAACATGCGGCTTTCGCGAACCATCGATGAGAAAAGCCAGTTTCAAATCAGGGTGGCACTTTATGGCCTATTCATCGTTGGTCTCGGAATGCTGTTGCTGTTTCGTGCTTTGCGCAGTTGGCGGCAACGGGCGAACCAGATCAGGATAACCTATTCGAGCGGTGAAATCGTAACCGTTCCGCAGGGTTTCAGCATTCTTGAGGCAAGTCGGATTGCAGGGATCCCGCATTACTCTGTATGTGGTGGTAAAGGCCGCTGCTCGACCTGCCGTGTCCGGGTGATCAAGGGCGGTGATGATTTGCCTTTAGCCGGCTCGATCGAAGAAGAAACGCTGCGTCGCATCGGCGCCGACCGTGATGTCCGCCTGGGCTGCCAGTTGCGTCCTGCAAGGAATGTAAGTGTGGTGCCATTGCTCATGCCCGACCCCGATATAGCATCAGAAGACGCAGCGCAGCTGACGGTTTCCGGGCAGGAGCGGGAAATTACGGTGCTGTTTTGCGATCTGCGCAGTTTTACACAACTGGCGGAAACCAAATTACCTTATGATGTCGTTTTTCTCCTCAACCGCTACTTTGCAGTTGTCGGTCAAGCAGTTCAGCAGGCCAATGGCAGGCTGGACAAATTTATCGGGGATGGCGCGATGGCGTTGTTCGGATTGCGGGGATCACGTGAGGAGGGCTGTCGGAATGCCCTTGCGGCGGCGGTGCAGATCGTGCGGGAGATTGAGCTCCTGAACGAGGAGATGGCCGACGAGCTTTCGCTGCCGTTGCGGGTTGCGATCGGCGTGCATGTCGGTCCCGCCATCGTCGGAACCATGGGTTATGATAAGGTGAAGGGGCTGACGGCAGTTGGAGATACTGTCAATGTTGCCAGCAGGCTGGAAAGTGTCGCCAAGGCACAACAGGCCGCAATCGTCCTATCGGAGCCGGTCGCAGTCCTTGCCGGTATGCATGTGGAAGGTCTGGACGCGGAGGAAATCTTGATTCGCGGGCGTTCAAATCCGCATCGGGTTTATGTGGTTTCAGCTGAGCAGGCCGCCTCACTGGTATGAAGGCTGCCTGTGTCCAATGATGTGAAAAGCCAGTATGCGTTATGCGAAGCAGACAATTTTATCGGTACAAACAAAAAGATAGAGCACTTTTCATTAATCGCATATACGAAGAAAGAAGCAGTCTGTCGCTCTGACAAATGGTGACTCATGGAAAAGAGACTTGCCCGCTATATCTGGTCCTCTACGCGATTACAGCAGGTCTGGATTCTTGCGGTCGTCGCATTATCGATGATCCCTTATTTTCTGTCATTTGACCTGCCAAAGCAGATTATCAACGGGCCGATCCAGGGTGGAGGATTCGAAACACCGGGTGCGACACAGGCGTTCATGCGCCTGACCTACAACCTCCCTTATTTTGGAGAGGTGGTATTTTTTGACGGGTTGCAGCTCAACCGTATTCAGATGCTTGTGGCTCTTAGCCTGGTTTTTCTCCTGCTCGTCGTCATCAACGGTCTCTTCAAGCTCTACATCAACACCTATAAGGGGCGCCTTGGCGAGCGTATGCTGCGGCGTATCCGTTTCGAGCTGATCGATCGGGTTCTCCGTTTCCCGCCCTATCATTTCAAGCGGGTCCGCTCGGCGGAAATCGCTACGATGATCAAGGATGAGGTGGAGCCGATGGGCGGCTTCACCGGTGACGCATTCGTTCAGCCAGCCTTGCTGGGTGGTCAGGCGTTGACAGCGCTGATCTTTATTTTGATGCAAAATTTCTGGCTCGGTATGATCGCCGCAGTCATCGTTGCGGCACAAGGCATTATCATTCCCAGAATGCGCAAGCGCCTGCTCGAACTAGGGCGCCAGCGCCAGCTCACGGCCCGCCAGCTCTCAGGTCGTGTGGGTGAGATCGTCGATGGTATCAATACCATCCATGGCAACGATACTTCCAATTTCGAGCGCGCAGATATCGCCGAGCGGTTGGGACGCATCTTCACTATCCGCTACGATCTTTATCAGTGGAAGTTTCTGGTCAAATTCATCAATAACTTCCTGGCACAGGTTACGCCATTCCTTTTTTACATGATTGGCGGCATCCTTGCGTTGCAGGGCCGTCTCGATATCGGCCAGCTTGTGGCGGTGATCAATGCCTACAAGGATCTTCCCGGGCCCTTGAAGGAGCTGATCGACTGGGATCAGTCGCGGCAGGATGTGCAGGTTAAATATGCGCAGGTCGTTGAGCAGTTCAGCGTCGACAATCTCATCGATCCAAAAATTCATGCTGTCGAATACAAGACGACTCAGCCCCTTGGCCAATCGTTTGTCGCCACCAATGTGACCGTTCTGGATGACAGCGGCGGACGCCTGCTGGAACATCTCAACATTGAAATCCGCCCGACCGAAACGGTTGCCGTCATTGGACCGGCAGGTAGTGGCAGTGAGGTCTTTGCCGAGCTTCTGGCCCGGTTTGTCTGGCCCGATTCAGGACGGCTTACCATCGATGGTCAGGATATTCTCTCGCTGCCGGAATCTATCACTGGTCGTCGTATTGCCTATGCCTCGTCCGACGCCTATTTCTTCAGCGGGTCACTGCGCGATAATCTGTTATATGGCCTCAAGCATGCGCCGTTGACCGAGGTCCGATACGAGGGAGCTGCGGCTACACAGCGCCGCTGGCAGGTTCAGGAAGCTATGAGGGCGAAGAACCCGGATCTCGACCTGAACAGCGATTGGGTCGATTATGCGTCGATGGGAATATCGGATGCGACGGAACTCTATAAGGTCGTTCGCCCAGTACTGGAAGCTGTTCTGATCAAGCAGGACATCATTGATCTGGCGCTACGGTCGCAGGTTGACACGATCGCTCATCCTGAGCTTGTGGAACACATCGTAGAACTCCGGCAGGCATTGCGTGACAGACTGGGTAAGGAAGACCTGGATGACCTCGTGGTTCCCTTTGAGCCGGACGAGTACAACCCTCAGGCAACCATTGGCGAAAACCTGCTTTTTGGTGTGCTCGACCGTTCGACAATGCCAATCAGGCAACTGGCTGCGCACCCCTTCTTTCAAAAAATCATGATCGAAAACGATCTCTACGGAGACCTTTATCATATGGGTCTTGAGATCGCGGAGAATGCGATCGAGCTTTTCCAGGATCTGCCGGCAGACCACCCCTTCTTCCAGCAGCTTACTTTCATGCATCCGGAGGATATCCCGACGTATCAGCTGCTTCTGCAGAAATTGAAAGATTCCAAGGTCGGGGTTGTTTCACCGGAGGACTGGGGCAGTATCACCCGCCTTAGCTTTGCGTATATCGAACCGCGCCATCGTTTCGGTCTGCTGACCGATGCACTCAAGGCCAGAATTGTCGCGGCACGAAAGCAGGTCGCAAAGGATATGCCGCCCGACCTGCGCGCTGTGATCGAGACATATCATCCAGACAGGTTCATTTCCAGCGCAAGCCTCCTCGACAACCTTCTTTTTGGCAAGATCAGTTACGGTCAGGCCGATGCGATGGAACGTATCCGGACGGTCCTCATCGACCTCTTCGAGGATTTGGGCCAATCGGAAGCGATTCTTTCGATCGGGCTTGATTTCGATGTGGGTTCAGGCGGGAAACGACTGACAAGTGTTCAGCGGCAGAAGATCAATGTCGCGCGTGCTTTACTCAAGCATGCGGATTATGTGATTTTCAATAGACCTTTGCCAGCATTGGACCAAAGGGTGCAAATTCAAATCGCAAAGAATATAATGCAAAACCTTCACGAAGAAGGACATACTCCTGCTATAATATGGACACTGAGCAATTTTCCACTCGCCAGTAATTTTGATCGCGTTATCGTATTTGCAGGGGGGCGTCTGGTTCAGGACGGAACTTACGAGACGTTGCTCAAGGAGGAAGGCGTGTTCAAGGAATTGATTGCACAATAAGTTTGTTCGATCGGTTTCCACCGGGACAGAGGGCAGGGCGAAGGAAATGGTGGGTACATGCTACTAAAAGACGAAGTGGAGCTGTTGCGACGCGTTCCTCTCTTTGCCGGTGTGGCGCCGGCAAAGTTGAAGCTTCTGGCGTTTACGTCTGACCGTGTCAGTTACAAGGCGAACCAGTCGCTGTTCCATCAGGGTGATATTGCGGACGCGGCCTATGTCATCCTTTCGGGCAATGCCGATATTCTTGTCGATACGCCTGGCGGATCAATCAAGATCGCGGAGGCACAGCATGATTCAATCGTTGGAGAGATCGGCATTCTCTGTGACGTGTCTCGTACGGCAACCGTGACAGCCTCGACGACACTTGAAGCGCTGCGCATCAGCAAGGAACATTTCCTGAAACTCCTGACCGACTATCCCGAAATGACGATCGAGATCATGCGGGTTCTGGCAAGCAGGCTCAGCCAGACAACGGCGGAACTAACACAGGAGCGGAGTCGACACTAGATTGAGTGAACGGAGCCGTCCGCAAGTCCAATGCGGAAGTTACGCGAGGGCAGACCGCCCAGATAAGAGCCCATCATGCGAAACAGAATACCGATTTTTTCCTGGAGGCTCCCGGGTTCGTCGGTTCTGGACGCAAAAACCGCAATAAACGTATGATAGATGCGCAGCCGTTTCGGACATATCCATCCAAGTGCCAGCTCGCTTGCTTTGCGCAGACGGTACCAGTCGCCCAGCAGTTCCAGAAACGAAACGGCGTAAAGCGTCTCGCCATGGAGAGCATTTTCGGCACAGAACGCGTTTACGTCATCTTCTGAAGCACGATCATTCCGCATAGTCGTGAATACACCGGTCGCCTCGTTCATGCTCATGGACGAGGTCTGTTTTAAAAGAAATACCAGGTCGGTAAGCCTGAGAACCCTTGCGACGGAGGCAAGATCTTTCGGCCATTCCTTGCGCAGATAGCGATGGATGACAAGTTGATGCACGTGTTCGGAGAGAAACGAACCATAGTCCGGCGCAACGAGAATTTCACCGACATCCTTTCGCGTGTGCGCCAGTTCCACTTTGTACTGTGCATCGAGGCCGGGATCCCTGGCGAGCCCATCAAGCATTACGGTTTCGATCGAGATGCTGTCAGCGTCCATTCTGACGATCTTGAACGCGGGCGGGAATGCCACGAGCGAAGGCACACCGACATTAATCAGCCAGTCCCCGTCGATGGTTGCCCTTGCCGTATCGTTGATATGCAGGTGACCGCTGAAATGAACGCCAATTCCCGTACGTGCAATTGCCTGCACTGTTGCCGGAGCAGGGGTTCGTTCTACGGCCCCGGTCGAACCGATCAGCGATAATTCATCCGCACTTGTACCGTTCAGCATGTCGATAGCTGGATAATGCGAGAAGGTAAGCAGGCTTTTCCCGCTCTCACGTGCTCGTCGGGCTACGTTCTGCATCCATTGGAACAGGAAGTGCTTATGTTCTGCCACGGCATTCCAGCCGGCATTCGTGCTATCCACGAACGCTTGCGCTTCTCCTTCCTCAAAGCTTCCATCGCGTGGCGCGAAGACATTGGCATCGAGCATGAGCAGCCAGAGGTCTGGTACGGGTTCCACCAGATAAGAAGCGTCCATCAGGGCGTAGCGATTGCTGCCATCTGGTGAGGTCACGCTATAACGGCGGCTCTCTGGCGTGTCGTCTGTTCCAAAGGGTGTCTCCCAGTGGAGATCGTTATTCCGGCGAAAGAAGCCAAGATCGGTTATGGCCTGCAAGCCCTCGGGATAACCTTGACAGTACATTTTCGGCGTGAGAACAAGGCCGTCAGCTTCCCGGTCGATGAACCCTGCACTGCTGGTCACAAAGGTGTAGCTACCATCTGCATTCAACAGGCGTTTGCCGTGATGGCGCCCGGTCGGACCGAAAATATCATGGTTTCCCGGAACGGCTGTGAAAATCATTCCGTAAGCATGTCGGTAGAAACCAAGTACGCGTTGAAGAGCAGCGAGCGTCGAGACCTGGCCGTCGTCGGAATAATCGCCAAGCAGGATAACATGTCTGATCCCTTGTCTGGCGACTTCATCGAGCGCGGCGTGCAAAGCATGATGGCTTTCGTTGAAAACGCGTGTTGAGCGGACGGTATCAGTTAATCGCCTTGCGGTCATGTGACCGTGTTCGGTTTCAATTCCCTTGAAATCATAGTCGCCGTACAGATCGTGGAAGTGGGCGTCAGCGATGACGGCTATGGTCGGCATTTCTGCAAGGGGCATGAACGGGAGATTCCTATTCCGGTCGGTAAAGGATATTAGATGTCATAAAGCTTAAAAAACAAATTGCTATCGACTAATACTGGATTGATTGTGAGGCTTGAACCCGGTCGGACAAATATGCGTGTTCAAACGTCCAACACGAAAAATCTGCTAGATTCGCAATTCGACGGATGGTCTTGTTGACGGGTATCGGAATAAATTCAACATTCTGAACCTGGTTTCTGGTGGAGATGCTAGAACATTGGGGAACGGCCACGAGACTGATCGATATATATTCTGAGATCCATTGTGCGTCCAAATGCAAGCGTGGCATTTTAAGATGGGGCATACTGGCAGCAGAACCGGGTGGTGGGTACGATGACGGATAAAGGGATAAGGGTCAGGTTTTGGGGGACGCGGGGCAGTATTCCGGTCTCAGGACCTGATTTTGAGCACTATGGTGGAAATACGCCCTGCATAGAGTTGCAATGTGGTGAGCACAGGCTGATCTTCGATGCCGGTTCGGGAATCCGGGAAGCCGGAGAGGCGATGGTCGCGGAGGGGGTATCGCAGTGCAATCTGTTCTTCACGCATTCCCACTACGATCACATCATGGGTCTGCCTTACTTTTCGCCAGTTTATAATCCGGCGGTGCAAGTGAAATTCTGGTCCGGCCATCTGCACGGTCTGAAGACAACGAGAGAGTTGCTCAATGAGTTCATGCGCCCGCCGTTCTTTCCTATTGCACCAGATGTATGGAAAGCGAATGTCGAGTTTCAGGATTTTCAAACTGGCGACGATCTGATCCCGTGCGACGGCGTGATTATACGCACGGGGGATCTTAATCATCCCGGCGGTTGCGTCGGTTATCGTATCGAGTGGGCGGGAAAATCGGTGGCGCTGATCTATGATACGGAGCATGTCGGTGACCGGCTCGATCCAAATGTGCTCGCTCTGATAGGGAATGTCGATCTAATGGTCTATGACTGCACCTATACTGATGATGAAATGAAACGCTGCTTTGGCTACGGGCATTCAACCTGGCGTCACGGCGTTCAGCTGGCAAAGGCTGCAGCTGTGAAAAGCTTCGCGCTGTTTCATCATGCCCCGAACCGTACAGATCAAGCGCTGGACGAATGCGAGCGGGCAACGCAAGAACTGTTTCCCATGGCTTTTGCGGCCCGCGACCGTCAAGTCGTAATGATCTGAACGTTTCTAAGGGCGAAGGCAGCTCAGTCGAGGAGATCGGATAGTTTCTTCCATGCAACTCCCTGCATAGTTCTGGTCACCTCGAACAACTGGTTCAAAAAAGCCCATGCTACTTCATCGTGTACGAGATGATGGGTCAAAATACCGATCGGCTCGTTACTGCCATCAAAGCGCTGTTTCATCTGGGTTACGATATCAGCCACAAGATCACCGTGAGGGCGGCAACCGCGCGTCCCGTGCCAGTCTATTAGATCGACATGGGTGTTGATGCACTGGATTTCGCCCGGCCTCGTTGTGGCCATGCCGAAAACTGAAAGTGCGCGGAAGCCTGTCATTGTCAGCTCCATGCGAATGCCGCGGTCAATCCGGTTCCAGGGCGGAACCAGAACTGGCGAAAATTGTCCGCGGTAGAGTGTTTCCAGTTTGGAAAGTCCGGCTTTCAACTGATCGAGAACCATTGCGAGTGGCCGTTCAAGCCCGAGTTCCTGCTTCTTCTGGCCGGGGCCTGCATAGCTCTCATGTGACCAGCCATGCACGGTGACTGTAACGAGATCCATCCCTGAAAGCTTTTGGGCCAATTCTTCGCCCGTTGGTGCTGGAATAACAGCCAGGGTAACCGGCACATGATAATGGCTGGAGAGCTCGACAAGACGGTCGAGCATAGGGGTGGGCTCAACAGCATCGTCATCACGCAGCCAGAACTGAGCGACACGTCCGGCACGAGACCATCGCTTCATCTCGGACCGAAGGGGGGCCCATATGGGGTCATCCACCATTGTCGCCTTTCTCACGCCTTTGTAAGAGACCGTTTAAGAGTTCATTCAATTTGATCGAGGCTGGCTCGAGCGACCGCTCGCTGTGGACGAACCGCTGGGCGGCCTGTCCAAGCGCCATAGCCTTCTTCGGGTCATCGAGCAATGACTGAATGGCATCGGCATAGGCCTTGAAGTCGCCTTCCTCGACCAGGAGACCGGTTTTTCCCGACATGACGACCGCTGGCACGCCTGCCGTTGACTGTGCGACCACGGGCAAACCGGCTGCCTGCGCTTCGAGATATGCTATGCCATAGGCTTCACCCGTGCCAGGCCAGACAAAAATGCCCCCCGCCTGAAGCAGGGCGGCGATTTCAGCTTCGGATTTCTGACCCAGCCATTCGATATTTCCTTCGAACGGTGCGAAAAGCTTTCTTACGGCCTCTTTTTCCGGGCCATCACCAATAATGCTCAAGGTCCAGTCTCGATTGTTCAACCGTTCCAGAGCCGAAGCAAGCATGTCATAACTAGCAAGCTTATCGCCGCTTCGCATCATTGCGATGGTTATGAGCCGCGCAGGATTGCGGTCGGGCAGCACCTGCCGATAGGGAGCCACATCGATAAATGGAGGAAAGAGCACCAGCGAGGTGCTGGGTAAGAGCTTTGCGAGGCCATCTCGATCACGCTCAGTGAAACAGATGTTGAGGGCGGCTGTGGTAACCGCTTGCCGGACAATTTGCTGTTCGGTTTGCCAGCCGTCACGATCGCGCTTTGGGGCATAGGAGGCTTCGGCCGTCACGTAGGGTATGTCCAGTTCCCTGCAAATAACCGGCCCGAGCAGGTCGGGTGATTTGTAATAGACATGATATGAGAACCAGACATCTGGTTTGCACCCGGTGTTCCATCGTTGGCGAAGCCGGTTCAATTCATGATTTGCTTCGTCGTGCAATCCCGCGTAGCCGTTGGGTGCTCCATGAAAGCTGCGTAGTTGCGAGATCAGCTCCACTTCATGCCCGGCGGTTTCCAGTGCCTGGATCAGCAAGCGGGCCATTTTCCTGTCTCCCGAGGGAACGGGATGCTCGGGAGACTTCAGTGGTGCGTAAAAACCTATCTGCATGGCTGCCGATGTCATGATGATACGTGAAATTGTGTGCTTTCACCTATATAGACTGTCGATTTGATTTCCACTGTTAAATCGCTGCACTTGTTGCTCGTCTCTGCCTTCGTAAACCAGCACGAGCCTTTATTCTCCCGCGATCTTTTGCGGCGACCATCCATGGCTTATGCGGTCGACAACGGGTTGACGCAAATGAGAAAAACGGATGAGTTTGCGTCGTTTCGAATAGCACCAGTACTTAGTGGGTCCGTTGATCCAGACCGGTGCCGATCCTCTTTTTGTCACCTGGCAATCAGAACACGCGTTTTGCATTAAATGAAAATTCGTTTGGGAGTGCACGCACGAGAAAGCCAGGCCTTGAACCGATACACGGGATAATGCGGCGGTCAGTGTTTGGCTCTCACCCGATACAACCGGATTACCGCCCAGACGATTAGAGGGCCAACTATCCCCGCTATCGCTGACAGGTATCCGTGAGTGAAATATGCACCGCCCAGTTCAGCGCGGATCGCGGGACCAACAAAGGGATCATGGAGTTCATCGACTTGGCCCCACGCGCAAATTAATGCGATGGGAAGAAGAAAAAGCGAGAAAGATGGGCGCTTCAATCCAGCGATGAAGGCAATGGCTATAGCGCGACAATCAGGATGAGACGCGCATTGCCTCACTAGAAATGTTCCCTGATTGTTGGCCGTTGCCTCATCTGATTTGCTCCCAGCATTTGTGGGTGCGGAGCAAATCAGATGAGGCTGATCAGCGTGACGACGAAGAAGGAATTGGTTGCTGCTCTGGCAAAGCGCTATGCGGCCGGAAAGCGGGAGGAAAAATCGCAGATCCTCGATCAGTTCGTATCGATCAGTGGGATGCATCGAAAACACGCGATGCGTTTATTGCGGGGGGCAGATAAGCAACCGCAATCGCGAACGCGGGCGCAGATTTATAACGAGGCGACCCGACAGTCTCTTATTGTTCTGTGGGAAGCCTCTGACCGCATCTGCGGCAAACGATTGAAGCCCTTGCTGCCAATTCTGATCTCGGCGATGGAACAACATGGCCATTTGAAGTTAGACGATCAGGTCCGCACACTTCTGCTACAGATGAGTGCGGCTACCATCGACCGTGCATTGAAAAGCGTGCGAGAAACAGCAGGCGGCCGTCGACGCCGACGTTCCGTTGCTTCATCGGCATTGAAGCGGAGTATCCCAATTCGAAAATTCTCCGACTGGGGTGATCCCGCACCTGGCTTCATCGAGGCCGATCTTGTGTCGCACTCCGGTCCCAACGCACGCGGCAGCTTTATTCATACTCTTGTCCTTACGGATATTGCGACCGGTTGGACCGAGTGCGCGCCTCTGATTGTTCGCGAACAGAAGCTCTTGACGGAAGTTTTGACCGAGCTTCGCCGCATGATGCCGTTCCCGCTGCTTGGCTTTGATACGGATAACGATAGCGTATTCATCAACGAGACCCTCAGGGACTATTGCGTTCATTCAGATATCGAATTCACTCGCTGTCGGCCATATCGCAAAAATGATCAGGCTTATGTGGAGCAGAAAAACGGATCGGTCGTCCGCCGAATTGTTGGCTATCATCGGTATGAGGGTGTTGAAGCTGCAGCAACACTTGCGGAGCTTTATCGTTCGGTACGCTTGTTCGTGAACTTCTTTCAACCGTCGTTTAAATTGCTCGAGAAGCAGCGAAATGGAGCGATGGTCAAGAAGCTCTACTCTTCTCCCGCGACGCCACATCAACGGCTATTGTCGGATGCAAGGACGGCGGTCGAGGTACGCGACCCCTTGGTGCGCATGAGTGAGCAACTCGACCCTGTGATGCTCCTCCGAAACATTCGTGCAGGACAACAGCGGCTTGCCGACATTGCGCATCAGGGAGCACCCTCAAGCGAGGCTCCCGATATCGAGAGCTTTTTGCGAAGCCTGCGTATCGCGTGGACGGAGGGCGAAGTTCGTCCGACCGCGAAAGCAAAGCCAAAACTGAAACGCGAGCGACGGCGGCCTGACCCGCTGGTTAACGTCACGAATGATCTTTACAGTTGGTTTGAAGCTGAGCCATGGAGAACCGGCCGGGAGCTACTGGAGCGACTTCAAAGCATTTATCCCGGCGAGTATCCTGATGCACTAATCCGTACGGTGCAACGACGGGTGAAAGCCTGGCGTCGCGATCGCGCGCATAGAATGATATTCGGAAACGAGTCTGGCGAAGATGAACAACTACCAGCGCTCAGCAGGGCTTAGGGAGCATTCTGGTGAGGCAATATGCTATC